>DATAZN010000438.1:0-2661 GCA_036272035.1 Mycobacterium sp.
GGTGGTTGCTGCGGCACCGGCCGCATCTGATCCTCGACGGACTGCGACTTGCCGCCGCGATGGTGGGCGCCGACCGCACCTATGTCTATCTGTCCGACCCGGAGTCCGCGCGCAGTGTGGAAGCCGCACTGGCCGAGCTTGAACCGGGCGCCTTCGACGGCGTCGCGGTTGAGGTCCGGAGCGTCGAGCCCGGATATGTCGCCGGCGAAGAAACCGCGGCCGTCCGTGCGCTGAACGGCGGTCCGGTCAAGCCGACCGACAAGCCGCCGCGGCCTTTCCAGGAGGGTGTCGGCGGGCTGCCCACGCTGGTGAGCAACGTGGAAACGCTGGCCAGCCTGCCCTACCTGCAACGCCAGGGCTCAGCCGAGTTTCGCTCGCGGGGCACGTCGCAGTCGCCCGGCAGCTTCCTGGTAACGGTCACCGGTGCCGGCCGCGCGCCCGGCCTCTATGAGATTCCGCATGGTCTGCCGTTCCCAGAACTGCTTGCCCTGCACGGTGTTTCGTCTGATCAAGTACAAGGTGTACTGATGGGCGGTTACTTCGCCGGCCTGCTCGATCGCGGTGTGCTCGACGCCACGCTGGACCACGAGACCCTGCGCGGACTCGGAAGTGGCCTGGGCAACGGTGCGATAGCGGTGATCACCGACGAATGTCCGCTCGCGGTTGCCGCGTCGGTGCTGGCCTACTTCGACCGCGAAAACGCCGGGCAATGCGGCTCCTGCTTCAACGGGACCGCGGCGATGGCCGCGGCCGCCGGCGCACTGCGCGACGGTGCCGCGACCCAGGAGGACCTTGCCCGGCTACGCCGCTGGTCTGTGGTGCTTCGCGGCCGTGGTGCATGCGGGACGCTTGACGCCGCGACCAACATCGCCGCGAGCCTGTTGGCGAAGTTCCCCGACGTCGTCCAGAGTCATCTCTACAATGGTTGCCAGACATGCCAACTCGGCGCGTTCACGGCCGACCGTCCCTACCAGGTAGAGGCGGTGAGCCAGGTTTGAGGATCCGTCTGGACCGCACGGTATGCGACGGCTTCGGCGTGTGCGCCAAGCACGCGCCGGAGTTCTTCTCCCTCGACGACTGGGGGTACGCATCGCTGGAAGGCAACGGCGAAGTCGCCGACGGCGATCGCGACGCCGTGATTCGGGCAGTGCTGGATTGCCCGGTGCACGCGATCAGCGAGTGGGGCGAGCACCGCGACGCCGAGCCGCATGAGAGGTCGGTCGGCGCCGACGATGCGGCCGAAAATCTCAAAACCGAAGCGAACGAAGCCGAGTGGGGGATGACCCGTTGACCGGACGTCCGCTGCCGTTGATCACGATCGACAACGAGTTCTTCTGGACCTCGGGTGCCGACGGAAAGCTACGTCTGCAGGAATGCGGCGACTGCACCGGGCTCATCCATCCGCCGGCCCCGGTGTGCCGATACTGCCGCTCGCACCACCTGAATGTGCGGGTGGTCTCGGGCCGCGCCACGTTGGCCGGATTCACCGTCAACCATCGTTTCAGCGTGCCGGGCTTAACCGCCCCCTACGTCGTCGCCCAGGTCGCCATCGCGGAGGATCCGCGAGTTCGACTGACCACCAACATCATCGACTGCGATCCCGAACAACTTGAATTGGGCCAGCAGGTGGAGGTCGTCTTCGAGCAGGACGAGGACGTTTGGCTGCCGCTCTTCCGTCTCGTCGAGGACGCGGAACCCGCGGCATTGCCGATCGACGAGATCGCACCGCAGCGGTTCGGAGAGTTCGTGCGGCCGATGCTGACGCGGGAGAAATTCGAAGACAAGGTGGCGCTCACCGGAATTGGCATGTCGGAGATCGGACGGCGGTTGATGGTGCCGCCGCTGTCGCTGACCATCGCGGCTTGCGAGGCCGCGATCGCCGACGCCGGCCTGACGATCGACGACATCGACGGCTTGTCGACCTACCCCGGGGGCGGCAACCTCGGCGGCTTCGGCGAAGGCGGGGTCACCTCTTTGGAAGCCGCGCTGGGCATTCGGCCGACTTGGCACAACGGCGGCATCGAGACTTTTGGCCCCGGTGGCTCGGTGATCGCCGCGATGCTTGCCATCGCCGGCGGGCTGGCCCGGCATGTGCTCTGCTTTCGGACGTTGTGGGAAGCCACCTTCAACGAGCAGCTGAAGCAGGGCAAGATCGTGCCGTCGGGAGGCCGTCGCGCCGACTGGCTGCTGCCGTTCGGCGCAACCTCGGCCGCACATACCTTGGCGCAGAACGCACAACGCCACTTCCACCGCTACGGCACGACCAAAGAGACACTGGGCTGGATTGCGTTGAACCAGCGCGCCAACGCCGAGCTGAACCCGACGGCGGTGTACCGATCGCCGATGACCATGGACGACTATCTCCATGCGCGTCCTATCACCACACCGTTCGGTCTCTACGACTGCGACGTGCCCTGCGACGGCGCTATCGCGGTGATCGTGTCGGCCGTCGATGCTGCCCACGACACCGCCAAACCCCCGGTGTTCGTTGACGCTGTCGGCACCCAGATCATCGAACGAATCGATTGGGACCAAAGCACATTGACCCACGAACCTCAGGTGCTGGGTCAATCCGCCCACCTGTGGTCGCGCACCTCGTTGACGCCCGCGGACGTCGACGTCGCCGAGCTGTACGACGGATTCACCATGAACTGCTTGTCC
>DATAZN010000439.1:0-3160 GCA_036272035.1 Mycobacterium sp.
ACGCTGGGCCGAGAAAGTCAGCTGCTGACCGATTCGGATTCTGCAAGCAAGGATATGGCAGGCCGACGCACTGCGGGTTCACCAACCCATGGATCCCGGAATTCCCTTGAAAGGACCCATAATCCAGCTGGTTATCCAGCCGCCGTAGAAACCGCCCGGCTGCGGAATCACCTGCTCGCCGTTGACCGTACAGCGGTCCACTGCCCCAGCCGTCACCGCGATCGCACCCGCGATCGGGGCGAAATCGGGACTGGGCTGTCGGTAGGTCCACGCCGCTCGCGGCGCCACCCGCGTCTCGGTCACCAAGTCGTAATAGGTTGCCTGGCCCTTCCATTCACACCAGGAATTGCCGTCGGCCCGTCGCAGAACTCCGTCGGCGAAGGCAGTGCCGGGCAGATAGTAGGTCGGCGGGTGGCTGGTCTCCAGCACGCGCCATCCGCGATCGGTCGACGCCAGTGTGCGGCGACCCAACTCGATGGTGATCGAGCCGGCGAACTCCTCGAGCCGCGGCGGGCGCGGATAGCCCCACACCGACTCCTGCCCGGGAGCGGGCGTATCGGGCGTCGGCCAAGGTTCCACAGCGTCATTGTGCCCCGGTTCACACAATGTGTGGCACGCTGCCCGGCGGGTATCCCCCACCGTCGGGCCGTACCACGCGGCCCTCTGGCGAAAAGAGGGCGCTGTGACGGAAGCTGTCGATTCGGTCGAACCGCCGCGGGCGGCGCCTATCGAGCAGTGGCCCGGCAAGGCCTATCCGCTCGGGGCCAGCTACGACGGGTCAGGCACCAACTTTGCGCTGTTCAGCGAGGTCGCCGAGAAGGTGGAACTATGCCTCTTCGACGCCGACGGCACCGAATCCAGGGTGACGCTCAACGAGGTGGACGGCTTCGTCTGGCACGGTTTCCTGCTGGCTGTCGAGCCGGGCCAGCGCTACGGCTACCGAGTTCATGGACCCTACGACCCGGCCGCCGGGCACCGGTGCAACCCGAACAAGCTGTTGATCGATCCGTATGCGAAAGCGATCGACGGCAACTTCGAGTGGCACCAGGCGCTGTTCAGCTACAACTTCGGCGACCCCGACAGCCGCAACGACGACGACTCCGCGCCGCGCATGCCGAAGTCGGTGGTGATCAACCCGTACTACGACTGGGGCAACGACCGGCCGCCCGGCCACGAATACGCCGACACCGTCGTCTACGAGGCACACGTCAAGGGACTGACCCAGCTGCACCCGGACATTCCCGAGCGGATGCGCGGCACCTATGCCGGCATCGCCCACCCGGTGATCATCGAGCATCTGAAAGAGCTGGGCGTCACCGCCATCGAGCTGATGCCGGTACACCACTTCGCCAACGACTCCACGCTGGTGGACAAAGGGTTGTCAAACTACTGGGGCTACAACACAATCGGTTTCCTGGCCCCCGATTCCAAGTACGCCTCCAGCGCCACCCCCGGCGGCCAGGTGCAGGAGTTCAAGACCATGGTCCGCGCCCTGCACGAAGAGGACATCGAAGTCGTCCTGGACGTGGTATACAACCACACCGCCGAGGGCAACCACCTCGGCCCCACGTTGTCGATGCGCGGTGTCGACAACGCCGCGTACTACCGCTTGGTCGATGACGATCAGCAGTACTACATGGACTACACCGGAACCGGCAATAGCCTCAACGTCGGCCATCCGCACACCCTGCAGCTGATCATGGATTCGTTGCGGTACTGGGTAACCGAAATGCACGTCGACGGGTTCCGCTTCGACCTGGCCTCCACGCTCGCGCGTGAGTTCTATGACGTCGACCGGCTGTCGGCGTTTTTCGAACTCGTGCAACAGGATCCGATCGTCAGTCAGGTCAAGCTGATCGCCGAGCCGTGGGACGTCGGCCCGGGCGGCTACCAGGTCGGCAATTTCCCGCCGCAGTGGACGGAGTGGAACGGCAAATTCCGCGACACCGTTCGCGACTACTGGCGCGGGGAGGCGGCGACGCTCGGCGAGTTCGCCTCCCGGCTGACCGGCTCAGCCGATCTCTACGAGTCCACCGCGCGGCGCCCAGTGGCTTCCATCAATTTCGTCACCGCGCACGACGGTTTCACGCTGCGGGACCTGGTGTCGTACAACGAAAAACACAACGAAGCCAACGGCGAAGACAACAACGACGGCGAGAGCAACAACCAATCATGGAACTGCGGCGTGGAAGGTCCGACCGACGATCCTGAGATCAACGCGCTGCGTGCTCACCAGCAGCGCAACTTCCTGGCGACAACGCTACTGTCGCAGGGGGTTCCGATGATCTCGCACGGCGACGAGCTCGGCCGCACACAGAACGGCAACAACAACGGCTTCTGCCAAGACAACGAGCTCACCTGGGTGCATTGGGACAAAGCGGACACCGAATTGCTGGAGTTCACCCGATCGGTGTCTGCGCTACGCGCCGCGCATCCGGTGTTCCGGCGTCGCCGATTCTTCAAAGGGGTGCCGGTCCGTCGGCGGGGCGTGGAAGGACAGCCCGATGTCTCATGGTTCCGGCCGGACGGCTCCGAAATGAACGACGACGATTGGGATTCGGGCTTCGGCAAATCAGTGGCGGTCTACCTGAACGGCCTTGGCATCCCCGACCTCGATGCTCGCGGGCAACGGGTTACCGACGACTCGTTTTTTCTGTGTTTTAATGCCCACCACGAGCCGATCGAATTCACCTTGCCGCCAGGCGAATTCGGACCAGCGTGGCTCCCCGTCGTCGACACCGTCGAAGCGACCAACCCCGTTGATCGCCAACCGATTCCGGCTGGCGATACCGTTCGGGTGGCCGCACGAGCGACTGTGGTGCTGCAAGCCAGCCACGAGTAAACGGTCGGCTCAACCGATTCCCGGTCAGCCGTGCGGCGCCTCAGAGATCTTGCTGTCCGGCTTGCCGAGCGTCTGGCAGTAGGTCGCCGCTGATAGCCGGGTCGCGGTGATCTCCAGATTGGAGGGGTCGGCGCCGCTCTTGTCCTTGAGCATCTTGCTGACCTCGTCGTTCTGCTTCTTCTCGTCCTGCGTGGTGAAGTCCTTGCACTTGGTGTCACCACCGGTGTTGATGATCTGCGACACAGAGCATCCACTGAACAGAACTGCGGCGATCGCTATCGCGGCTGGCGCCATTGCCTTCATCTTCCGGCCTTTCCT
>DATAZN010000440.1:0-12116 GCA_036272035.1 Mycobacterium sp.
CAAAAAAGCGAGTGAGCTCAGCGAGGCGATCACCCATGCCAACAACGCCGCATCACTGGCGGCCCACGCCCAGTCGCTGGCCGAGGCCGACGTCCAGTCGGCGCAGCGCGCGTACACCTCCCGCTACGGCAGCGGTGACCAGACCGGCGCGATGATGGGCGGGATCATCATCGGCGACATACTCGGTGGCGGTGGGTTCGGCGGCGGCGGGTTCGGCGGCGGTTGGGGCCCGACGTCATTCGGTGGCTCCGGATCCGACGGAGGATTCATGGGGGGCGGCGGCCGGTTCTGACGGCGACGACTGCCAAAATGGTGGACGCGGCAGCTCACCACGCCCTAGTGAGCCGCCGCGTCGACGCACTCATCATATTGATCATGTGAACAATAGGGGAAGGGTTTTGCGAAATTCGTTAGACGAGTTTCGCTTATCCCCCCGCTCAGCAGGCTAGCAACCCCGCAGCCGCGAACCCAGGTACTCCGACACCGCGTCGATCGCCACCCGCTCCTGCGTCATGGTGTCCCGCTCCCGGATCGTCACGGCGTGGTCGTCGAGCGAGTCGAAATCCAGTGTCACGCAATAGGGCGTGCCGATCTCATCCTGACGTCGGTAACGCCGCCCGATCGCACCGGCGTCGTCGAAGTCGACGTTCCAGCACTTGCGCAACTCGGTGGCCAGGTCGCGGGCTTTGGGGCTCAGGTCGGTGTGCCGGGACAGCGGCAGCACCGCGGCCTTCACCGGCGCCAGTCGCGGGTCCAGCCGCAACACGGTCCGTTTGTCCACGCCGCCTTTGGCGTTGGGCGCCTCGTCCTCGTGATAGGCATCGATCAAAAACGCCATGAACGAACGGGTCAACCCCGCCGCCGGCTCGATCACGTACGGCGTATACCGGGTGTCATTGGCCTGGTCGTAGAACGACAGGTCGACACCGGAATGCTTTGCGTGCGTGGACAAGTCGAAGTCAGTGCGGTTGGCGACCCCCTCGAGCTCACCCCACGGGTTGCCTGAGAAGCCGAACTTGTACTCGATATCGACGGTGCGGTCGGAGTAGTGCGAGAGCTTTTCTTGTGCGTGCTCGTAGAGCCGCAGATTCTCCGGGTTGATGCCGAGTTCGGTGTACCAGGCCAGCCGGGTGTCGATCCAGTACTGATGCCACTCCCGGGCGGTCGCGGGCTCGACGAAGAACTCCATCTCCATCTGCTCGAACTCGCGGGTGCGGAAGATGAAGTTGCCCGGGGTGATCTCGTTGCGGAAGCTCTTGCCGATCTGGCCAATGCCGAACGGCGGCTTGCAGCGTGCGGTCGTCACCACGTTGGCGAAGTTGACGAAAATACCCTGCGCGGTCTCGGGCCGCAGATAGTGCAGCCCCTCTTCGGTCTCGATCGGGCCGAGATACGTCTTGAGCATCATGTTGAATTCGCGCGGTTCGGTCCACTGACCTTTGGTGCCGCAGTCGGGGCAGACGATCTCGCTCATCGGCACGTCGTCCGGTTGCCCGCCCTTCTTGAGTGCATAGGCCTCCTGCATGTGGTCCTGCCGGTGCCGCTTGTGGCAGTTCAGGCATTCCACCAGTGGGTCGTGGAAGACCTCGACATGTCCCGAGGCGACCCACACCTCGCGCGGCAGAATGATCGACGAGTCCAGGCCCACGATGTCGTCGCGGCCGGTCACCACCGCGCGCCACCACTGCCGCTTGATGTTCTCTTTGAGCTCCACGCCCAACGGCCCGTAGTCCCATGCCGATTTGGTCCCCCCGTAGATCTCGCCGGCGGGATAGACCAGGCCACGCCGTTTGGCGAGGTTGACGACGGTGTCGATGACGGACGCCACGAGGTGATGTCTCCTGTGTTGTGGAAGGCGGACGATCCGTCATCCTAGCGATCCACTCCGGGCTCTTTGACATGCGTGGTTGTGCATGTGACAGTGGAGGCAACATGTCCCTCTCATCGTCAACCGCAGCTGACGGCGACGAACTGGTCGTCGAGCACCACCACAGCGACTCCGCGGAGCTGCCGCCGCCACCGCCGCGCGACATTCTCGACGCCGCCGGCGAGCTGTTGCGCGCGCTGGCCGCGCCGGTGCGGATCGCAATCGTGCTGCAGCTGCACGTGTCGCAGCGATGCGTGCACGAGCTGGTCGATGCGCTGGGCGTGCCGCAGCCACTTGTCAGCCAACACTTGAAGATTCTCAAGGCCGCAGGCGTGGTCGCCGGAGAGCGATCAGGACGCGAGGTGCTGTACCGGCTGGCCGATCATCACCTGGCCCACATCGTGGTCGACGCCGTCGCACACGCCGGCGAGGACAAGCCATGAGCCGCGCCGGCGACGATGCGGAGCGCAGCGATGCTGAGGAGCGGCGCCCATGAGCGCTGCGGCCGGCGAAACCAAAGCCGGTGTGCGGTCCACCCGGCAGCGGGCGGCGATCGCGAGCCTGCTGGACACCCTGGACGATTTCCGCTCGGCTCAAGAGCTCCACGACGAGCTGCGTCGGCGTGGCGAGAACATCGGGCTGACCACCGTGTACCGCACGCTGCAGTCGATGGCCAGTGCGGGCATGCTCGACACGCTGCGCAACGACACCGGTGAATCGGTCTACCGGCGCTGCTCGGAACACCATCACCACCACCTGGTGTGCCGCAGTTGCGGGTCGACGGTCGAGGTGGGGGATCATGAGGTCGAGGCATGGGCGGCCGAAGTCGCGACCAAGCACGGGTTCTCCGATGTCAGCCACACCATCGAGATCTACGGCACCTGCTCGGACTGCCGCCGCTGACGCGGCGCTATGCCGTTACCGCGCGCCGGATTTCGGCACCCTTGTCCAGCACCATCAACGCCAGCGTGCGCAGCGCCTCGTCGTTGAGGCCATTGCCGGGAAAGTTGTAGCGCAACACGACGTCTGCGGCCTTACCGGAATTACGTTTGGGCGACCCGCCAGCGGCCTTCTCCACCAACTCCACCGACCCCAGCAGGGATGAGTGCGACTGCTGGGCCACACTGTCGCGAATCTTCTTGGTCAGCACCAGATTCCACGCCACCATTTGCGTCAACGACACCAGGTCGAGGTCTTCGCTGATCGTCACCACCCGCAGCGAAGCGATCGTGCCGTCGTGGTGCACGGTCAGCGCTCCGTCGGATTCCTCCTCGACTGGCAACACTTCGGAGAGCACCGTCAGCAACCGCTCCTGCAACGACGGCATCAGCCACACCTACCACATGAGTCACCGCTCGGACGAGACCACCGATGTGCCCGCCTCTGAGCGACAACTAGCCGGTTATCCATCACGCCGTCCCGAAACGTCGATGCCGCAACGCGTACTCTTCGCAGGCCGCCCACAGATGGCGGCGGTCGTAGTCGGGCCAGAGGGTGTCCTGGAAGATGTACTCAGCGTAGGCCGCCTGCCAGAGCATGAAATTACTGGTCCGCTGCTCACCGGAAGTCCGCAACAACAGATCCACGTCGGGAATGTCTGGGCGATGCAAGTGCCGGGCGACGGTCGCCTCGGTAACTCGTTCGGGGTTCAGCTTGCCCGCCGCGGCCTCACGCGCGATATCCCTTGCGGCTTCGGCAATTTCGGTGCGACCGCCGTAGTTGACGCAGTAATTCACCGTGATTACGTCGTTGTTCAGGGTTAACTCCTCCGCGATCGCCAACTCGTTTATGACGCTGCGCCACAGGCGTGGACGTGAGCCCACCCAACGGATCTTGACGCCCATCTCGTTGAGGTTCACCCGGCGACGGCGTACCACGTCGCGATTGAACCCCATCAGGAAACGGACTTCATCGGCGGACCGCTTCCAGTTCTCGGTGGAGAACGCGTACAGGCTGAGCCACTTGATGCCTATTTCGATTGCACCGCAGACGATGTCGATGACGACTGCCTCGCCCATCTTGTGGCCCTCAACGCGCGGCAGCCCGCGCTGGGTGGCCCAGCGGCCGTTGCCGTCCATCACGATCGCGACGTGATTGGGCAATTGCTCGGCCGGGATCAGCGGTGCGGCCGCCTTGGAGATGTGCTGTGGCGGCCGGCGGGGCCCGCCGGCGGGTGAGCGCGGCAACGCGGGGAAAACCACTGGCCAGGTGGACGTGTCAGGGAAGATCGGATAGTCGTCGGGCGCCGGGGCAAGCTGCGGGAAGTCGGACTTCCGCTTGCGCTCAGCCCTCCGCTCTGAGCGGCTCACCCGGCTCGTCTCCATGCGCCACATCCTGCCTGACCAGAGCTACTCGGCGGTCGAGGAGGCTCTGATCGATCACATCGACCCGTCGGATCCGCTCGACCAACGGCAGTGTTCGCAGCTGCCGCTCCAGATGCCATTGCAGGTGAGCGGCCACCAATCCGCTGACCTGACTGCGGGCAGATTGCGGTGCACCCTCCGCGGCTTCCCAATCACCGTCGCGCAGCGCTGCCATCAGATCCAGCACGCCCAGCGGCGGTGTCGTCGCACCGGCCGGGCGGCAGTAGTTGCACACGCTGCCACCCGCGGCGACGTGAAACGCCCGGTGCGGGCCCGGCGTCGCGCAGCGCGCGCATTCGGTCAGCGCCGGGGCCCACCCGGCGATGCTCATCGCGCGCAGCAGATACGCATCGAGCACCAGCTCGCGGGGTCGGTTGCCGTCGGCCACCGCCCGCAGCGCACCAACCGTGAGCTGATGTAGTTCCGGGGCGGGTGCCCGCTCCTCGCCGGCCAGGCGCTCGGCGGTTTCCAGCATCGCGCACGCGCTGGTGTAGCGGCCGTAGTCGCTGACGATGTCGGTGGCGAACGCGTCAAGCGAGACGACCTGCGTGACGATGTCCAGGTTGCGGCCCGGGTGCAGTTGTACGTCGATATGCGCGAACGGTTCGAGTCGCGCGCCGAATTTGCTGCGAGTGCGGCGCACACCTTTGGCCACCGCGCGGACCAGCCCGTGGTCGCGGGTGAGCAAGGTGACGATCCGGTCGGCTTCGCCGAGCTTGTGCTGGCGCAACACCACCGCTCGATCCCGGTACAGCCGCATAGATATCAGTTTGTCACCACGTTGCGACGGCACCCGGTGCACGCGCCGATAATGTCGGTACCGATGAGTAACTCTCCCAATCGCCGCTTCCCGACGTTGACCGACCAGCTCTACCAGTTGGCCAGCGGTGAGGTGACCTCTGACGAGCTAGTGCGTCGCTCGCTGCGCGCCATCGGCCTCAGCCAATCGACGCTGAACGCCTTCCGGGTAGTGCTCACCGAGACGGCGCTGGCCGACGCCGCCGAGGCCGACCGGCGGCGCGCCGCCGGCGACCAGTCACCGCTGCTGGGTGCGCCGATCGCGGTCAAAGACGATGTCGATGTTGCCGGGCAACCAACCGCCTTCGGCACCTCCGGGTATGTGCAGCCGGCCACCCAGGACGCCGAGGTGGTCCGCCGCCTCAAGGCCGCCGGTGCCGTGATCGTCGGCAAGACCAATGCCTGCGAACTGGGCCAATGGCCGTTCACCAGCGGACCCGGCTTCGGCCATACCCGCAATCCGTGGTCGCGCAGGCACACTCCGGGCGGATCCTCCGGGGGTAGCGCGGCTGCGGTGGCCGCCGGCCTGGTCACCGCCGCGATCGGTTCCGACGGCGCGGGCAGCGTTCGTATCCCGGCCGCCTGGACCCACCTCGTCGGCATCAAACCCCAGCGTGGCCGCATCTCGACATGGCCGCTGCGCGAGGCATTCAACGGCATCACGGTCAACGGCGTGCTGGCCCGCACGGTCGCCGACGCGGCGCTCGTCCTCGACGCGGCGTCCGGCAACGTCGACGGCGACCTGCACAAGCCGCGACCAGTGAAGGTGTCCGACCATGTCGGCATCGCACCCGGTCCCTTGCGCATCGCGCTGTCAACCGGGTTCCCATTCACCGCTTTTAGAGCCCGCCTGCATCCGGAGATCAGGGCGGCGCTGGAATCGATGGGCGACCAGCTTCGGCTGCTCGGTCACAACGTCGTCTCGGGCAATCCCGACTACGGGCTGCGGCTGTCATGGAACTTCTTGTCGCGGTCCACATCCGGGCTGCTGGACTGGGCCGAGCGGTTGGGTGACGGTGTGGAGTGGGATCACCGGACGCTCTCCAACATGCGGATCGGACGGGTGCTTTCGGAACAGATATTGCGCGGCGCCCGTGCGCACGAAGCCGCCGATCAGCGTCGGGTGGGCTCGATCTTCCGCATCGTGGACGTCGTGCTGGCGCCGACGACCGCGCTGCCTCCCCCACAGGTGCATGCCTTCGACCGGCTCAGCGGCCTGGGCACCGATCGCGTGATGATCGCTGCCTGCCCGGTGACCTGGCCGTGGAATGTGTTGGGCTGGCCGTCCATCAATGTCCCGGCGGGCTTCACTTCCGAAGGCTTGCCGATCGGCGTGCAACTCATGGGCCCGGCCAACAGCGAACCACTGCTGGTATCGCTGGCGGCCGAATTGGAAGCGCTGGGCGGCTGGGCGGACAAACAACCCGCGGTGTGGTGGAACAGCGGCATGGACACACCACCGGTTTCAAGCGGGCCTGCGCTGCGATAAGCCGCCTTATCTACCTCAAAAACCAAGTCTGCCAAGCTGTTTAGGGTCGCGCTGCCAGTTCTTGGCAACCTTGACGCGTAACTCGAGGTAGACCTTGGTACCCAGCAGCTTCTCGATCTGGCCGCGCGCGGCGGTGCCCACTTCGCGCAGCCGCGCCCCGCCTTTGCCGATCACGATGCCCTTCTGGCTGTCCCGCTCGACGAACAGCACGGCGTGCACGTCGATCAGGTCGTCGCGTCCCTCGCGGGGAATCACTTCGTCGATCACCACCGCCAACGAATGCGGCAACTCATCACGCACGCCTTCCAGAGCGGCTTCCCGGATGAACTCGGCCATCAGAACTTCTTCGGGTTCGTCGGTGAGCTCTCCGTCGGGGTAGTACGGCGGTCCGGGCGGCAGTGCGGCAACCAATACGTTGATGAGTACGTCGACTTGCTCACCGGTGGCCGCCGAGACAGGAACGATCTCCGCGCCGTCGCCGACCAGCTCGCTGACCGCGACGAGCTGGGCAGCCAGCTGATCCTTGGAAGCCTTGTCGATCTTGGTGACAACAGCGACCAATGTTGTTCTGGGCGCAGTGGATCGGATCTGCTCGACGATCCACCTGTCCCCTGGTCCGATCGCCTCGTCGGCAGGAATGCACAAGCCGATGGCGTCGACTTCACTGTAGGTGTCGCGGACCAAGTCGTTGAGCCGCTTGCCCAGCAAGGTGCGCGGGCGATGCAGCCCCGGCGTGTCGACCAGGACGATCTGGAAATCTTCCCGGTGCACGATGCCCCGAATCGTATGCCTGGTGGTCTGCGGCCGGCTCGACGTGATTGCCACTTTCGAGCCGACCAGCGCGTTGGTCAAGGTCGATTTCCCGGTGTTCGGCCGGCCGACGAAACAGACGAAACCGGAACGGAATTCAGTCATTTTTCGCATCTACCACTTCCGCACGGCTGAGCAACACGGTGCCGATGCGGACCCGCCCGCGGTGGTCGGGCCCACCCTCGGCATGTAACAGCAGGCCATGCGATACCACCTCGGAGCCGGGTAGCGGAACGCGCCCCAGCTCCAGGGCCAGCAGCCCGCCGACCGTGTCGACGTCGAGATCCTCCTCGAATTCCACGCCGTACAGGTCGCCGACATCTTCGATCGGCAGTCGCGCTGATACCCGAAACTTATTGTCTCCCAGCTCTTCCACGGGCGCGACCTCGGCAGCGTCGTACTCGTCGGCGATTTCACCAACGATCTCTTCCAGTACGTCCTCGATCGTCACCAGCCCGGCGATCGCGCCGTATTCGTCGACCAGCAACGTCATGTGGTTGCGGTCGCGCTGCATTTCCCGCAGTAGCTCATCGAGCGGCTTGGAGTCCGGCACGAACACCGCCGGTCGCATCACCTCCGTCACAGTGGTGTCGCGACCACCGGCTGACGAGTAGTAAGCCTGCTGGACACAGTCTTTCAGATACACCACACCGACCACGTCGTCGACGTTCTCACCGATCACCGGGATGCGAGAGTGCCCGCTGCGCACCGCGACCGATGTTGCTTGATCGGCGGATTTGTCGCTTTCGATCCAGATCATCTCGGTGCGCGGCACCATCACCTCCCGGGCCGGCGTATCGCCTAGTTCGAAGACCGACTGGATCATCCGTCGCTCGTCGGCGGCGACCACACCGCGTTGCTGCGCCAGGTCGACGACTTCACGCAACTCGATCTCGGACGCGAACGGTCCGTTGCGGAAACCACGGCCAGGCGTCAGCATGTTTCCGAGCACGACCAGGATCCGGCTGATCGGGGCCAGCAACACCGAAATCACCTGCAGCGGTAACGCTGACACCAGGGCAATAGAGTAGGCGTTCTGGCGGCCGAGGGTCCGCGGACCTACGCCGATGACGACGAAGCTGATCACCACCATGACGACCGCGGCGATGAACAGCCCCCATTCGCGACTGACGGCACGGTAGAAAAACTGCGCCAGCAGCACCGTCGCGCTGATCTCGCAGACGATCCGCAGCAGCACCACCAGGTTGATGTACCGAGGGCGATCGGTCATCACCTTGGCCAAACGCACCGCGCCGGGCCGCTCGTCGCGAACCAGCTCTTGCACCCGCGCCATCGACACCGTGCTGATCGCGGCGTCGATGGCCGCGAACACGCTGCCCAGACAGATCAGCACGATCGCGCCGAGCAGCGAAGCGGAGCTGTTCAATTCTCGAAATGCCTTGATTTGTCTAGCAACCGCTGATCGCGCTCGTGCTGGCGTTCCAGGCGGTAAGCCTCTACTTGTTCCGCAACCCACTCCTCGAGCAAGCGGTACTGCAAGCCGAACATCTCTTTGGCCTCGTCCGGCTCGGCGTGGTCGTAGCCCAGCAGATGCAGCATGCCGTGGATTGTCAGCAGTGCAAGCTCATGCCCCAGCGTGTGACCGGCAGTGGCGGCCTGTATTGCGGCGAATTCGGGACACAGCACGATGTCGCCGAGCATCGCCGGTCCCGGCTCCGGTGCGTCGGGACGACCACCCGGCTCCAGCTCGTCCATCGGGAAGCTCATCACGTCGGTCGGGCCGGGCAAATCCATCCAGCGCATGTGTAGATCGGCCATCGCCGCCATGTCCAACAGCACCATCGACAGCTCGGCCGCTGGATTGACGTTCATCTGGTCGATGACGAACCTTGCGACGCTGATCAATTCGGACTCGGAGACGTCGATTCCGGACTCGTTGGCGACTTCGATGGTCATGACGCTGTCACCGACGGCTGCGTGCGCTCGGGGCCCGTCGCTCGGCCCGGTTCATCCTCAGACCGGGCTCCTCGTGTCGCGCATAGGCGTCGACGATTTCGGAGACCAGCCGATGGCGGACCACGTCGGCACTGGTCAACTCCGTGATGTGGATGTCGTCGATGCCGTCCAGGATATCGACCGCCGCGCGCAGACCCGACCTGCCGGGCCCCGGCAGGTCGATCTGCGTAATATCGCCGGTGACAACGACTTTGGAGCCGAATCCCAACCGAGTCAGAAACATCTTCATCTGTTCGGCGGTGGTGTTCTGAGCTTCGTCGAGGATGATGAACGCGTCGTTGAGGGTGCGGCCACGCATATAAGCCAGCGGCGCAACCTCGATCACGCCGGACGACATCAGCTTCGGGATCATTTCGGGATCCATCATGTCGTGCAGGGCGTCGTAGAGCGGCCGAAGGTACGGGTCGATCTTCTCACTCAGCGTTCCTGGCAGAAAGCCAAGTCGCTCACCGGCTTCCACCGCCGGCCGGGTCAGGATGATGCGGGTGACCTGCTTGGCCTGCAGCGCACTGACCGCCTTGGCCATGGCCAGGTAGGTCTTGCCGGTTCCGGCCGGGCCGATCCCGAACACGATGGTGTGGGCGTCGATGGCGTCGACGTAGCGCTTCTGATTGAGCGTCTTGGGCCGAATCGTCTTGCCGCGACGGGACAAAACGTCCAGTGTCAAAACCTCGGCCGGTGACTCGTTGCCGGTGCCGACCAGCATCGCGACGCTGTGCCGCACGCCCTCCGGTGTCAGCGGCTGCCCGCCCGCCACGATCGCCACCAGTTCGGAGAGCGCGCGCTCGGCGAGCGCGACGTCAGCGGGTTCGCCGGACAGCGTCACGGCGTTGCCGCGCACATGCAGATCCGCGGCCAGGAGTCGTTCGAGGGCGCGCAGGTTTTCGTCTGCGGAACCGAGCAGGCCCATGACGAGGTCGGGCGGAACGTCGATACTGCTGCGAACCGGAGATCTAAACGGACCAGCAGCGTTGGTTTCGCGGGGACTCACGTGCGTCCTAATGCCTGCTTTCTGGGGTGTAGCCAGCGGGTTAGCGTCTCGAGTCTACCGCCGGTCGGTTGACGAACCCAATGGTTAGCCATTGCGCGACCCCGATTCGGGCTGTTCCCACCGCGGCGTCAACACGCCCAGTGCGCCCAATGCGACGGCCGCCGCGGTCGAGGTGCGCAGCATGGTCGGGCCCAGCCGAACGGCGATGGCACCGGCAGCCGCGAACCCGGCCAACTCGTCCGGAGTGATGCCGCCCTCGGGACCCACCACCACTGTCACCGACTTCGCCTGCGCCAAATGCAGATCCACCAGCGGTCCATCGGCAGACTCGTGCAACGCCAGCACCGTGCCGCCGGAGGCCACCTCGTCGACGATCCGCTGGGTCAGCACAGCAGTCGACAGCACGCCGTCGACCGACGGGATGTATGCGCGACGGGATTGTTGCGCGGCGGCGCGTGCGACCGCGCGCCAGCGTCGCAGACCCTTGTCGGCGCGGGCGCCCTCCCAACGGGCCACGCAGCGTGCGGCCTGCCAGGCCACCAGCGAGTCGGCGCCGGCTTCGGTGGCCAGCTCGATGGCGAGCTCGGAACGCTCGGATTTCGGCAGCGCCTGGACCACAGTCACCGGTGGCTGGACAGACTGCACCTGCCAACGCTTTACCACCCGGGCCCGCAAACCGACGCGGCCGGTCTGCTCTACAACGCAGCGGGCCAGGCCGCCGACGCCGTCGCCGAGCATCAGCTCCTCACCCTGACGGATGCGTCGCACGGTGGCGGCGTGGAAGCCTTCGTGGCCGTCGACGACGGCCAGCTCACCGCTGTCGGGCAGCGCGTCGATGTAGAACAGGCCAGGCAATTAGCGCCCGGTAAAGGTTTCACGCAGCCGGCTGAACAATCCACCGTTGGTGGCGGCCGCATGCGTCGATCGAACCTCGGTCACGTCACGGCCGCGGCGGCTCTTGAATTCCCGCAGCAGTTCGGCGTCGTTGTGATCGACCCGATCCGGCACCACCACCTCGACGTGCACATGCAGGTCGCCGCGTGCACCAGAACGCAGATGCGGCATCCCGTGGCCGCGGCGGGTCGTCACCGAACTGGGCTGGGTGCCCGCCGGGATGGTGATCTCGGTCAGGCCGTCGAGGATTGCGTCCACGGTCACTGTGGTGCCCAGCGCCGCATCGACCATCGGCACCGAGATCGTGCAGTGCAGATCATCGCCGTCGCGGACGAAGATGTCGTGCGGCTGTTCGTGAATCTCGACGTAGAGGTCGCCTGCCGGTCCCCCGCCAGGCCCGACCTCACCCTGGGAGGCGAGCCGGACCCGCATTCCGTCGCCGACGCCCGCGGGAATCTTGACGGTGATTTCCCGGCGGGCCTGCACCCGCCCGTCGCCGCCGCACTGGTGGCACGGGTCCGGAATGACTTCGCCGACGCCGCGGCAGGTCGGGCACGGCCGCGCAGTCATCACCTGGCCGAGCAACGAGCGCTGCACGGTTTGCACCTCGCCGCGACCGCCGCAGGTGTCACAGGCAATCGGCGCCGAGTTGCCGTTGGTGCCGCGACCTTGGCATCGGTCGCAGAGCACCGCGGTGTCGACGGTGACCTGCTTGCTGACGCCGGTCGCGCAGTCGGTCAGATCCAGTCGCATCCGCAGCAGCGAGTCCGAGCCCGGCCGGACCCGTCCGATCGGGCCGCGCGACGTCGCGCCCCCGCCGAAGAAAGCCTCGAAGACATCTCCCAAACCACCGAAGCCGCCGAAGCCACCTCCGGCCGCCGCGGCGTTTTCCAGCGGGTCGCCGCCCATGTCGACGATGCGCCGCTT
>DATAZN010000441.1:0-8794 GCA_036272035.1 Mycobacterium sp.
CCGTTCGATGGTGTGCCGTTGGTAGAGCTCGGTTCGATAGATCAAGTGGCCCATATAACCCGCGGAGCCAGTGTCGTCGGATCCGTCGGTGCCGAAGAAGTTGACGCTGAGGTCGGCGTGCGCCATGTCGAAAACGGGGTCAAGCGAGGTGCATACAGTGTCTTGGCCGTGGGACGCCGATTCGATGACTCGTGAGGCGGGCAGGTGATCACGCACGTGCACGATGACCTGAAACAGCGGGTTACGCGACAGCGATCGCACCGGGCTGACACTGTCGACCACCCTGTCGAACGGCAGATCCTGGTGAGCGTAGGCAGCGAGCGCGATCTCGCGTGCCCTGCTCAGCACGTCACGCAGCGTGGGATTGCCACGTAAGTCGTTGCGCAGCACCAAAATATTGACGAAAAAGCCGATCAGCTGGTCCAGTTCGGCCTCGGTGCGCCCGGCGACCGGGGTGCCCAAGGGTATGTCCACGCCGCTTCCCGCCTTGTGCAGCACCACAGCGACGGCGGCTTGCAGCGCCATGAACTCGGTGACGCCCAACTCACGGCACCGGTCGGCGAGCTTGGCTCGGGTGGCCGAATCGACACGGAATGTCACCGATTCGCCGTCGCCGCTGGGCAGTGGCGGACGCGGGAAGTCGGGTCGCAGCCCGCTGTCCTCCGGTAGGCCGGCCAGTTGGCTCGTCCAGTAGTCCCGCTGCTCGGCGGCAACCGCCGTCTCTTGTCCGCCCGGCTCGCCCAGGAAAGTGTGTTGCCAGGCAGCGTAATCCGCATACTGCACACGCAGCGGCGCCCAGGACGGGGCCTCACCGTCGCGCCGCGCACGGTAGGCGGTGATGACGTCGGCGAACAGCACGCCCGCAGACCAGTGGTCGGACGCGATGTGATGGACGACTAGCGACAGCACATGTTCGCCGGTGTCTCCGGTGTGCAGCACGGCGACCCGGATCGGCCATTCGCGGTCCAGTTCGAAGCAGTGCCGGCGCTCGGCGTCGAGTTGCTCCTGCAACCACTCATGGCCGTCGCCGGCGTCGCGGCGCACCGCCAGCTCGGTGACCGGGTTTACCACCTGGTATGGAACGCCCTCGGCGTCAATGTAGGTGGTGCGCAGGATCTCGTGACGGGCGACGACGTCACCGACCGCGGCGATCAGCGCGTCGATGTCCCACGGTCCGTTCAACTTCGCGGCGAACGGGATGTTGTTGATTGGACTCGGCCCGTCGATGCGGTACGCGAACCAGCTACGAAGTTGCGACGCCGACAGCGGCAGCGGTTCGTCGTGGGTGGTCGCAACGAGTTTGGGCCGTGCCCGCGCACGGCCACCGGATCGCAGCTCGTCGACCCGCTCTGCCAGCAGTCCGACGGTGGCGAGCTCGAAGATGTCGCGGATACCCAGCTCGACTTCGCATTCGGAGCGGATCGCGGTGGCCAGTTTGGTGGCTACCAGCGAGTGGCCGCCGAGATCGAAAAACGAGTCGTCCACGCCGACCCGATCGTGACCGAGCAGGCTGGAAAACAGCGCGGCGATGCGGCGCTCGGTCACGGTAGCGGGATCGCGGTATTGCACCTTCGCGGCGATTACAGGCTCCGGCAATGCCGTGCGGTCGATCTTGCCGTGCGCCGTGATCGGTATCTCGTCGAGCACCACATAGGCCGCCGGGGTCATGTAATCCGGCAGCGCTGCCGCCACCCTCGCCCGAATCCGGTCGAGGTCAACCGTGTCGCGGCCGGCGCCGTCGGCGGGCGTCACATAACCCACCAAGCTCTTGCCCAGATGTGGCAGGTCCGCGGTCAGCACGACTGCCTGCCCGACGCTGGGGTCAACCGAGATGGCCGCGCCGACCTCGCCCAGTTCGATACGGAAGCCGCGGATCTTCACCTGTTCGTCGGCGCGACCGACGAATTCGATATCGCCGTCGGCATTGCGACGTGCCAGGTCGCCGGAACGGTACAGCCGGGCGCCGGGCGTGAAAGGATCGGCGACGAAGCGTTCCGCGGTCAGACCGGGCCTGCGATGGTAACCGCGCGCCACATGCGTTCCACCGATGTAGATTTCGCCGATCACGCCCACCGGCACTGGTTGTAGCGCGTCGTCGAGGAGATGCACCTGGGTGTTGATCTTGGGCCGGCCGATCGGTACCACCCGGGTGCCCTGCGAGCCCTCCACCGGGTAACTGGTGGCGTTGACCACAGTTTCGGTAGGGCCGTAGAAGTTGTACAACAGCGCATCGAAGGTGGCGTGAAATTTATCGGCGATCTCGCCGGGTAGGGGTTCACCACCGATGGGCACCCGACGCAGGGTGCGCCACTGGTTGACGCCGGGCAGCGACAGGAACAAGCCGAGTAGCGAGGGAACGAAGTGCATCGAGGTGATGCCCTCGCGCCGCAGCAACTCGGTCAGGTATCCGATGTCACGCAGGCCATCCGGTCGCGGAATCACGAGGCGCGCACCACAAATCAGCGTGCCGAAGATTTCGCCCATCGACACGTCGAAGCTGGGCGAGGCCACTTGAAGCAGCCGGTCGGTTTCGTCGACTCGGTATTCTTCGCCGAACCAGACGAAGTACTCGGCGATCGGCGCGTGCGGCACCGGAACGCCCTTGGGTAGCCCGGTCGAACCCGATGTGTAGATCAGATAGGCGGTGTTGTGCGGGCTCAGCGGCCGCACCAGTTCGTGGCTCCCCGGAGCGGTCGCCGGATAGTCGGCCAGCCCGGTAACTGGTTCGCGCAAAACCAGTTTCGCCGCCGCGTCATCCAGAATGAAGGCCAGCCGGTCGTCCGGATAGGTCAGGTCGACCGGCAGGTACACCGCTCCGGCTTTGAGAATGCCCAGCGCAGTGATGACCAATTCCGGCGACTTGTCCAGCAAGACCGCCACGCGGTCCTCGGTCCCGACGCCTTGACTGATCAGCCAATGCGCCAACCGGTTTGATTCCTCGTCGATCTCGCAATAGCTGTACTGACGACCTTCGTAGACGACGGCGACGGCGTCCGGCGTCAGGGCCGCGCGCGCAGTGACCAGGCCCGGCAGCGTGCTGGCCGGGGTGCTGAAGTGTTCACCCGACGAAACTTGGCGAAGCCACGCGGCGTCGTCCTCGCTCATCAGTCCGCACGCCGACAGCGTGATATCCGGGTCCGCCAGCGCGTTATCCAACAGGATGCCGTAGTGCTGTAGAAGTTGATCCACCAACGGTCGATCCAAAACCTCGACCAGGTACTCGGCTTCGATGACTGCGCCGCGATCCGAACCCTTCGTGGTCCCGGCCAATTCGATCATCAGGCTCAGCGGCAATTGGCTGACGTGGCCGCGCAGCTCGGCGCGCTCGCAGTGCGCGCCCGGCGGGCAGAAGCCGCCGCCGTCGGGCTCGCGTAATCCGAAGCTCACGCGGGTCATTCGCTCGGCCCCGTGCCTGCGGTCCGGGTTGGAGGCACGGACCAGCCATTCCAGGTCGACGCGCGAGTGCGCGAGGGCGCCTAGCGCGCCGTCCCGGGTCTGCACCAGCAGCTCGCGGAACGTCAACCGCGGCTCCGGTCGCACCCGCATCACCAGGGTGTTGCCGTAATAGCCGATCGCATTCTCGGTCCCGGCGCTGCGATTCAGCACCGGGGTCGCGACCAGGAAGTCCGATGCGTGCGTGTAACGATGCACCAGCGCGCCGAACGCGGCCATCAACACCATGTACGGGGTTGCGCCGGTTTCCCTGGCGAGCGCCGCGGCCCGGTGGATGGTTTCTTCCGACAGCCGCGCGGTGGCTCGCTGCGCGCGCCAGGTGCTGGGCACCACCGAGCCGTTGGGGCCGGGAAGCTCAAGCGGCTCGGGCAGATCCGTCATCAACGAACGCCAATAGGCCTGATCGTCGTCACTGCTTCGGAGCGGGTCGGTCGCAATGTCGTGCGGCGCTGTCATGCTGCTGTCGACGTAGGCGCGGGTGAGGTCGGTGAAGAACGGAGCCCACGACCCGTCGTCCCAGGCGACATGGTGCGCGGTGAGCAGCAGGATCAACTCGTCGGGGCTCACCCGCGCGGCCGCGACCCGCAGCGGCGAATCCTTGGTCAGGTCGAACGGCTGCGTGAACTGTCGCTGCGCCAGCACTTCCAGCCTGAGCCGCCGGGCTTGCTCGGCAAGCGCGGACAGATCGTGCTCCGCCCAGCCCGGCCACAGATCGTCACGAATCACCGGATAGGGATTGCCGTCGCCGTCGGTCTGGTAAGTCGTGCGCAAGATCGGGTGACGCACCGCGACGGCTTCCACCGCCCGCCGCAGCCGCGCGATATCGACGGTGCCGGTGACGCGATAGGAGACGCAGATGTTGAGCAGCGCGCTGTCGGGGTCGACTGACTGGACGAACCACATCCGGCGTTGGCCATCCGACATCTCCGCAAGCTGTCCCGCATCCGCCGTAACATCAGCGTCCCCGGCGACCGCCGGTCGAGCCAGGCCACGCTCAGCGATCTTGCGGCGCAACAATTCCAGGCGTTGCTCGTCGAGCGTGCCGAGGCCGGTGGTGTCAGTCACGCGTGGATTCCAACCTTCCTCATGCCTTCGCCGTTGGTCGACCCAGAGCCCAAGACGTCGATCAATTCGCTGACGGTGATTCCACCGAGCATCCGCGCCACCGGAGCCGAGCGCCCCACGGCCCGGCGCAGCCGTCGGCGCAGATCGAGCGCCAACAGCGAATCCAAACCTAGGTCAATCAGCGACGTGGTCGGGTCGATCGACACCGAATCGTCCACATGTAATGTCGCCGCGAGCTCGGCGCGCACGACGTCGGCGAGCGGTCGGCCGGCGGAGTGGTTGCGCCGCTCGGCATTCGCCATGTCCGTCGGAGAATGGAACGGCATCGAGATTCCCTGGCTCTCGAAGAACACCCGAAGCCGATCGAGGTCCGCATCGAAGATCAGCGGATCGTCGCCATAGCGACCCAGACTGGCGTCCACCGCAAACTCGGGCCGCATCGCAACCAGACCCGAGCGCTGAGTGCGGGCGATCTCATCTGCCGTCACGACGCCCGCGTCCCGCCACAGGCCCCATCGAATCGCCGTGCAGTCCAGGCCCCTTGAACGCAGCTGAGCGGCCTGCACATCGAGGATTCGGTTCGAAGCCGCGTACGCGGCGTGGCCGTGACCACCCCAGACCCCAAACACCGACGAGCAAGCCAAGATCCGGCAGTCCGGCTGCAACGGCCACACGTCGGCCATCACCGCCAGCCCCGTTACCTTCGCGGCACACACCGCCGCGACGTCCGCGCCGGTGAGGTCGGCGTGGGCGGATGCCGCGGCGATTCCGGCGGTGTGGATCAGCATCGATGCGCCGGTGCCGGCGTATTCGGCGGCGACGGCCGATACCGCTGAGCTATCGGTGATATCGCACTGCGGCGCGAACACTTGCACGTCATGTTGCCCGGCCAGCCGGCTCAGCATCTCGGTTTCTACGCCGTTGCGGCTCAGGAGAACTATTCTGCGCGCACCGTGTTCGATGCAGTACTGCGCGTAACGCAGACCGATCGCTCCTCTGCCGCCCGTTATCACCACGTTCTCCAGCGCGGCCGCGTCGCGCGGTCGCGTGGTCACGGAATCGAGATGCTCGCGCAGAGTCCGGACGAAGCGCTGCGGCGCAGACGTGCCGTCCACGGTATTGACGCGCACAGCCATGACACCGGCGTCGCCGAGTAGCGCGTCGACGACAACGGCCGCGGTCTGCTCGTCGACCTCGCCGGCGGGCAGGTCGACACTTCCGAATGTCTGGTCGCCGAACTCGAATCCGACGCTGCGGTGCATCGCGGCCAGCGCTGATTGTGCAGGCCGGGGATCCGCGTCACCGGGCAGGACCCTTTCCCCGCCGGCGGTCAGCAGCCACACGGCTCGGCATCGTGGGCCGATGATCGCGTCGTAGTCCGGTAACCCCACATCGGTGCGGCCGGCGATCTGCTCGACAGCGTCCACGGCGTCAGGCTGATTGAGTTCGGGTGCGATCACCGCGACGATTTCCGCCTCGCTCGGCCGCACCGACTCACACCCGTGATGCGTCGCGGCGGCGGCGGTCAGTAGCTGCGCCAAGGGCGCGCCGCTGTCGCCGACGATCGCGATACCGCAACGTGTCCCGTGAGCCGGCGCCGGCAACACTGTTGGCTGCCAATCTTCGACGGCGATGGTCAGCGCGGTGGTCGACTCGGGGACCTTACCCTTGCCGGGTCGCGGCGCGGCCCACAGATGCACCGCCCGCATTGGAGCATTGGGGAATCCGCGCAGCGGTGGTTTGCGACCCGTGGGCAATGCGTCGGACCATGGGTAGCCGGGATCGGCGATGGCAACGGCGGCGATGTTCGCCGACAACGCATCGCTGATCGGCTCGTCACGGTGACCCGAGCCGACGATCACCGCCGAGTCGTCACCGACGAGTTCGACCAGCGGGTACAGCAGCGAAGGATGCGCGGACACTTCGATGAAGGTGTCGGCCCCGCATTTCTGGCCGGCGATCACCGCCCGGTCAAAACGCACTGTGCCGCAGAGGCTTTCATACCAGTACTGAGCGAAATCGACGTCACTACCGACTTCGGCGCCGGTGGCCGAGCCGATGAAAGCCATCGGGCTCGCGCCGAAGGTCGACGTGGGTAGCAGCTCGTTCAGTTCGGCGCGCAGCGGCCGCAGCGCGCTGGTATGGCCTGGATAGTCCACGGTGAGCCGGTGCGCGAACACGCCCCGTTGCTGAGCCAGCTCCGTTACGGCGATCACGGCGTCGTGCTCCCCCGACACCACGGTGGCCGACGGCGCGTTGACCGCGGATACCTCTAGCCAGCCCGGTGTTTCGCCGATCAGCGAGTTCGCCTCGTCGACCCCGATACCGAGCACTGCCATGCCGTAGTGGCCCGTCAGCCGGTCGACGGTCGCTGCGCGCGCACCGACCAGTGCGACCGCATCGGATAATGAGATCTTGTCGGCCACATAGGCCGCCGCGACCTCGCCGAGGCTGTGTCCGATGGCGATACCGGGAAGCACTCCGCAGAATCGCCACTGCGACGCCAGGCTGACCGCGTGGACGAATTGCGCTCCCTGGATCTGGGTCCGTGACCATTTCTGGTCTTCGTCCCCCTGCAGGTAAGGCAGCGGCGACGACAACCCGGCCGCGACGAAGGCCTCCGCGCAGCGGTCGGCTTCGGCACGATATGCGGGCAGCCGGCGGTAGGCATCGGCCCCCATCGACTGCCACTGGTTGCCCTGGCCCGGGAACACGAACGCGGTAGATGGCGCAACGCTTTTCGAGGACCGGGCGAGCAGCGGATGCTCTTCGTCGTGGGCCAGCGCGGACAGTCCGTCCACCAGTTCGTTGCGATTGGCTGCCCGCACCACGGCGCGGTGCCGTCGCACACGTCGCAGGCGGATCAGGGTGGACGCGACTTCTGCCGTCGGATCGTGGTCCGGCGCGATTCGGTCGAGGTAGCCGAGGATCGCCCACGCGTCCTGCGTGATCAGCGTTTCGTCGTGCGCCGAAAGCACCACCGGCACACGGCCGTCGGGCAGCGGTTGGGCCAGCATCACGCCACCTCGGGAAGTGAGACGATGACGTGGGCGTTGGTGCCGGCGATCCCGAATGCCGACGTGGCCGCGACCCGTTGCCCATTGACGGCTGGCCAGGGCGTCAGGGTAGTCGCAAGTCGCAAACCTTGCTTTTCCCAGTCGATCTCGGGGCTCGCCTCGGCGGCATGCAAGGTGGGCGGTATCGCGCAGTGCTCGGCGGCCACCAGAATCTTGGCCAGACCCAACGCGCCGCTGGCGGCCAAGGCGTGGCCCAGGTTCGATTTCACCGATCCCAACAGGGCGCCGCGCCCGGGTTCGGTGTCGCCGTAGGTCTGCGCCAACGACTGCAACTCGGTGCGGTCCCCGAGCCTGGTGCCGGTGCCGTGCCCTTCGACCATCCCGACCTCGTCGGGACGGACGCCCGCCTCGGCGATGGCACGGCGGAACAAACTGACCTGGGCCGCGCCGTTCGGGGCGCTCAGGCCGGCGCTGCGGCCGTCGTGGTTGGTGGCGCTGCCGCGAACTTCGGCAAGGATGTATCGCCCGTCGCGCAGTGCCGCCGACTTTCGTTGCAGCACAAAGACCGCCGCCCCCTCCGCCCAGACGGTCCCGCTGGCCTGCGCGCTGTAAGCACGGCAGTGGCCGTCGTCAGACAGCGCGTGCTGCTTGGAGAACTCGACGAAGAATCCCGGTGAGCCCAGCACGTTGACTCCGCCGGCCAGGGCCACGTCACAGTCGCCGTTCTGCAGTCCGCGTACGGCAGCGTGAAAAGCCACCAGCGCCGACGCGCACGAAGAGTCAATCGTCACCGCCGGGCCCATCGAGCCCAGGGTGTAAGCGATCCGGCCGGATATCACACTCAACGCCGTCCCGGCGAGCAGATGGCCGCTGTATTCCGAGAACTCAGCCATCTGTGGTCCGTAACCGGTGGCAGACGCGCCTAGATAGCAGCCCATATCGTGGCCGGCCATGTCGTCCGGATTGATGCCGCTGTTTTCCAGAGCCCGCCACGACACCCGCAGCGCAACACGCTGCTGGGGATCCATCGCGACGGCCTCACGCGGCGAAATCCCGAAGAACTCCGGATCGAATGTGGTCGCGCCGGTGAGGAATCCCCCACGGTCATGGATCTCTTTGAAACCGTGGCGCCGTGACCCGGCGAGCAGCTCGCGGACCGACCAGCCGCGATCGGTGGGAAACGGACTCAGTGCCTCGCGGCCGTGGACCAGCAACTCCCAATACGCCTCGGCGGTGTCGATCCCGCCGGGCGCTTCCAG
>DATAZN010000442.1:0-2655 GCA_036272035.1 Mycobacterium sp.
ACTACGGCTTCGGATGACACAGCGAAGTACAAGCAGGTGACGGTGCTCTTCGCCGATGTGGTGCGCTCGATGGACCTCGCGGCCGCGCTGGAGATGGAGCGGTATCGCGAGGTCATGACCGAGTTGGTGGGACGCTCGGCGGCGGTGGTGCACCGCTACGGCGGCGGGACGGTGGAGTCCACCGGCGACGGGGTAATGGGGATCTTCGGTGCCCCGATCGCGTTGGAGGATCATGCTTTTCGGGGGTGCCTAGCCGCGCTGGCCATCCAGGAGGAGGCGAACCGGCTTGCGTCCGAAGTGCGGCGCCGCGACGGTGTCGATCTTCGAGTGCGGGTGGGCCTGAATTCTGGTCGGGTGATCGCCGGTGAGATCGGTTCGGGGTCGCTGGGATACGCCGCGACCGGCGAGTCGGTCGGGTTTGCCCAGCGGATGGAGTCGGTGGCGCCCCCGGGCGGGGTGATGTTGTCGGAGTCGACCGCGCGGCTGGTTGAGCACGCCGTGATGCTGAGTGAACCGGAGTGGGTGCGCATCAAGGGGTCCGACGAACCGGTGTGCGCCCGCCGGCTGGTGGGGATCGGCGCGCGGGATGGGCTGGTTGGGCGTGCCGAGGCGAGCCTCGTCGGTCGGCGTTGGGAGATGGCGGCCTTCGAGGCCGCGGTGGACCGCACGATCGGTGGCCACGGTGGCGTCGTGGCAGTGGTCGGACCACCGGGCATCGGCAAGAGCCGGGCGGCCAGGGAGGTCGCGGCACTTGCCGCTGGTCGCGGGGCCGAGGTGTTTTGGTCCTTCTGCGAGTCACATACCGGCGACATTCCCTTCCACGTCGTGACGCGGCTGCTGCGTGCGAGCATCGGTGTGACCGATCTCGACGCCCACACCGCTCGGGCAACAGTGCGGCAACGGATTCCCGACGCCGATCCGCAGGATCTGCTGCTGCTTGATGATCTGCTGGGCATCGCTGACGTTGACGCCATGCTGCCCGCCATCGACCCGGATGCGCGGCGGCGCCGGTTGACCGCACTGATCAACACCGAGGCGCTGGCGCGCATTCAACCGGCGCTCTACGTCATCGAGGATGCGCACTGGATCGACGAAGTCAGCGAGTCGATGCTGGCCGATTTCCTCGCCGTCGTCCCGCGCACCCCGTCCATGGTGCTGATCACCTCGCGTCCCGAGTATGAGGGCGCGCTGACGCGGGTGCACGGCTCCCAGACGATAGCGCTAGCGCCACTGGGTGATTCGGAAACGGCGGCGCTGATCGGCGAGCTGCTGGGTTCGGATCCCTCCATCACCGAGCTGGCGGCGATCATCGCCGAGCGGGCTGCCGGGAACCCGTTTTTCGCCGAGGAGTTGGTGCGCGAGTTGGTACAGCGTGGGGTGCTGGCCGGTGAGCACGGCGGCTACGTCTGTGGCACGAACGCCACCGAAGTTACCGTCCCGGCCACGGTGCAGGCAGCCATCGCCGCGCGCATCGACCGGCTGAGCGCCCCGGCCAGGCGGACGTTGAACGCGGCGTCGGTGATCGGCGCCCGCTTCGGGACCGAACTGCTCGCCGCCCTGGGCATCGATGCGGTGGTAGACGAGCTGCTTAACGTCGAGTTGATCGATCAGGTGCGGTTCAGCCCGAGCGCCGAGTACACCTTCCACCACCCGCTGATCCGCACGGTCGCCTACGAATCGCAACTGAAATCCGATCGAGCGGAATTACACCGGCGCTTGGCCGCCGCGATCCAAGAGCGTGAACCCGGGTCGGTAGAGGAGAACGCGGCGCTGATAGCCGAACATCTGCAGGCGGCCGGCGAGCCGCATGCAGCGTATGGCTGGCACATGCGCGCCGCCGCGTGGTCGACCAACCGCGATATTGGCGCCGCCCGGTTCAGTTGGGAGCGGGCACGCCAGATCGCCGACCAACTACCCGAGCACGCCGACAAATTGTCGATGCGCATTGCCCCCCGCACCATGTTGCGTGCCACCGACTGGCAAGGCCGAGCATTCCACGAAAGCCAAGGCCGCTTCGCGGAGCTGCGGGAGTTGTGCACCGTGGCTGGGGACAAGGTCTCGCTGGCCATCGGCATGACCGGGCTGGCCACCGAGCACCTGTTCGCTGGGCGTGCGCATGAGGGGTCGCGGCTGGCGTCCGAACAGATGGCGCTGCTCGAGTCGATCGGCGATCCCACCCTGACCATAGGGTTGGCGTTCGTAGCGTTCGCCAACTGGTTCGCCAGCGGCAAATTCGGCGAGATCGTGCGGTGGTCACAGACCGTCATCGACCTGGCCGCCGGGAACCCCACCAAGGGCGCCGGCTTCGGTCTGGGATCGCCGCTGGCGATCGCGGTGGCATTTCGCGGCGTTGCCCAGTGGTGGCTGGGCCGTCCCGGATGGCGCCAGGACCTCCACGACGCCGTCGCGATGGCCCGAAACAGCGATCCGGAAACCCTCGGCATTGTCCTCACCTGGACCTACGCTGCGATGCCGTATGGCGTGCTTCGGGCCGATGACTCCGCGCTGCGCACGATCGAGGAGGCGGTGCAGACGGCCCAAAGGGCGAGCAGCGATATCGCGGTGATCTACGCCGAATACTCGTTGGGTGTCGCGCTGCTGTATCGGGACGCCGCGGCCGACCAGCGCCGCGGGCTGGAGATGATGGTGCAGGCC
>DATAZN010000443.1:0-47266 GCA_036272035.1 Mycobacterium sp.
GTCGCGTGTCGGGGTGCCGGCCGCGGCGCTGCTGATGCCGGCCGGCTTCTTCTTCTCCTCGGTGGGCAACGACCGCACCTCTCCCAATGCCCTTATCGCGCTGGTCTACACCGGGGCGATCGTCCTGGCCGCGGGGCTCGCGTCCCTCGGGATTGGGCTGCTGACCGTGTGAACCTGGGGGAGACAACCTCTACCAGTTTCTGGTCAAACGCCACCTTCGTAAGCAATTCGACCGTCTGAGCGTGGGTGAGTACGAGTCGGTGCTTCGTGGCGTCGACGACGAGGTCCACCACCGCGTCGCCGGCCAGCACCGGCCGTGGGATCTGCGTGCCGCCGCCGTCACCATTGCCGGCAGCGAGGATAAGCTGATTCAGCAGGCAAACCTGCATCGCTAAGTTGACATAATGTCGCTTATCGGCAAAAACCGTTGCGGGCTGCATCAGATGAAAGTGCTCGCAACCCCTTGACGATTGGCTCATCCGGGCACCTCGCGGCAATGTTCTGAGATCCTCGCTCCTCAACGGCCACCTAGGTGAAATCTTGATGAGCGCGCCCCGAGCGACCGGCCTCATAGGCGGCGCCCAGCTTGGCTACCCTTCCCTCCGCGTACGCCGCCAGTAATACGTCACAGTGACGAATTAGGTTGTGTCGCAGGGCCATTGAAACTCTGTGCCCGGTCGATAGTCGACGCCGCTTCGGGGGCCGCGGGCATGGCTGACGAGCTGCCGGGGTTTGTTCCGCAGGTTCTACGTCTCGATGACGTTTCGCCGCTCCGGGCTGACGAGACAGTGCTTAACGCGATGGTCGATGGATGGCGCACTCCGATGCGCGCGCGTGGCCTGGTGGTCGACACCATCAAGGGCCGGTGCGGCGTCGTGTCTCGGTTTGTCGAATTCACCAACGAGCATCCGTGGCGGTGGCGTCCACTTGATGTTGACCAGTTCCTGGCCGGGGCTGAGGGGACCCGGGTTGCTGGCGCCAAGCACCAGTGGCAACGAGGCTTTCAACTACGCGGGGGTGTCCATGAGTTAACGGTCGTGGAATGCAAGCAACGGGCACGACTTCGGCCATCGGATAGGACCGACGTGGGGGACGCAACCGTGCTGATTCGGTCGCGGGGCCCCGCAGTCGGCGAAGGTGAAATCCCGAATTGGCAGACGCGATCGGGAGGCCCGGTATCACTACCGGTCTAATGAGCAGATGGTCGAACGCGCTCGCGACGAATCCGGCCGGCCTCGCAACAGCCGACCTCGCGACGCCTTGGGCCGACCGCTTCCGCCAGGCAGCGAGGGCGTGCCCCGCATCCCGGACGATCTCAAACTGTCACCTTCGGAACTCCTCGCCTACGCCCAGGATCTGTTGAACGAGGGCTTGGCGTTTAACGCGCACGAGGTGTTTGAGGCCGCGTGGAAGAACGGCCCGGCCGACGAGAGACCGCTATGGCAAGGCCTGGCCCAGGTCGCGGTCGGCATCACCCACATCCAGCGCGGCAACCGCGAGGGTGCGACCGCTCTGCTTCGGCGCGGGACCGCACACCTGAGCGAGGTGGAGCATCCGGCGCCGCACTTCGTGGACGTCGACGGTCTGGTCGGCTGGGCCGCTGCACTGGTCGACGACCTCGCCGCGTGCAACGAGATTTCACCGTCGCGCCTGCGCCCAGCCCTGACCAAGCCCTAAGCCCGCCAGATTCTACTGTGCGCAAAGTGATCCCCCCACCAGGTGGACACACCCTGGGGGTAGACGCGACACGCCGAATTCGGGGTCGGCCCCTGATCCGAACCTGGCAACTCTCACGCCGGTCTCGACTTCGCTGTACAAGGCCCAGCTCAATCCGTGACTCTTAGGGATGATCGGACGTCTTGCCTTGTGATCCGCGTCAGTAGAACCGGACGTCGGCTCAGTCTCGATGGGTTGCCACATGGTCCTGCACGGCTTGGGCAAGCTCGTCAAGCGGCAATACTGCGTCGACGAGGCCGGTTTCGATCGCCGCGCCAGGCATGCCGAAATGCTCAGCAGTTGCCTCGCTTTGGGCGAACACGGTGCCTCCGCAATAGCGGATTGCGCGGATCCCGGCTTGGGCGTCGTTGCCTTTGCCGGTTAGGACAACTGCCAAGGACCTGGGACCGCATGTGACAGCCAGCGTTGCCAGCAGAAGGTCCGCGGAGGGTCGTGACGGCGGAAACCCGCCAGAATCGATGAGCCCAATATGTGCGTCGGAGGTGACCAGAAGGTGGTTTGCCGGTGGTGCGACCAGCACCGTTCCTGCGACCAACAGATCGTCGTTGTGAGCGGGGTGAACGCTGAGGGCCGTTCGGCTGTCAAGGATGGCTGGCAAGGAACTCGTATGCTCGGGGTCGATGTGCTGGACGACCAGGACGGCGGCAGGCAAATCTGCGGGTAGTCTGCCGAGCACCTGCGTTAATGCGTTAAGGCCACCGGCCGAAGTCACCAACGCGACGACAGGCGTCCTGATTGCGTAGACAGTGCTGTCAGCCACGAGATCCTTGCGGACTAGGAGGTGTGTTTGGTCGCGTCAGTGCTGCCTCGTGATCGTCGACGACCCTTCGGGCGACAGTCACCAGGTTCATATTGAGGCTCTGGGAGGCGCGTGTAAGGAGATGGAACACCGCGAACGCTGTCAGGTTTTCCCGACACATGAGAATTTCTTTGGCTGGCCGATGACGTCGCGGCTTGCGAGGGCGGACTCGAACTGTTTGGGTGACCCGCTCCCCCTCGATCAGGGAGATGCCCGCGCAGCCGGCACCGGGCACAAGCTCAACAGAGGCTTCGACGATGCTTTGCAGCGTCGCGGCGGTATCAGTCTGTGCTTGCAGCTCGATCGTCAACGAACCCACCGCCTGCGCCAAGCTGCGCGCTAACTCCGCACCCCCCGCGTCTTGCTGCTCATTAGCCACCCCATGCGACGGTAGTCCCCGTCGCGGCCGCGGAACCGACTGGACCGCGTGGCGCGCGCGTACGCGGCGCGGGCCAAACCCTTGCGCGATGGCCAATGCGGCAAGCCGCGGACTTCATATGCGACGTCCTCGTGTTGGGGATACCTGCCGATAACGGCTGAAGCGCAGCCCTGGTTAGTTCGGATCGAGAGGTATATGCACGGCCGAAGTTTCGGGCTCGCTCAATCGGCGATCAGAATGGTTTTCAGCGCGTTGCCGTGGCAGTGGTCGCGTAGGGCAGCGGGGGCGTCGTCGAAGCTGGCCACGTTGGTCGTCACCGGGACGCCGTGCGCGCGGGTGTGGGTTGATCGCTCATAGTCGAATACCAATAGGTCAATCCGGCGACGATGAACTCGATGACCGTGGACACGGTCAACACCACATGCGGCATGCCCAGGTCAGCCATCGAGATCACGCGCGCTAGAGCGAGCAGCGCCATACTGGCCGCCAGTAACCGCAGTAGCGCCGACGGGATCGGTGACCGGCGGACCGCCCAGATATAGGCGACACCCAACGCGATCAACAGCGCCCCGGCCGCCCTACTTTCACTGTCCACTGTCGGGTTCACGGCTCCGCCGCCCGGCACGGCTGCCATCGAAAATGCCATCCGGCTCACGCCGATCGCGATCAGCGCGATGCCCATTACCCAGCCGAGCAGTTTTAGGGACTTGATCACCATGGTGAACTCCTGCATCCATCGTCGATCACTTGCTAACATACTGACGTGTCAGTATGTAGTCAACCGATCGCGGCTCTTTCTGCGACTCGTCAGCGATGAGCACTCAACCGCCCGAGTCGCCGCCGGTCCGGCCGACGCAGGCCCAGCGACGCGCCTCAACCCGGCGACGGCTGATCGATGCATCCCTGGATGTGTTTGCGCGCAAAGGTTTCCACGCTGCCTCACTCGAGGAGATCGCCGCCAACGCCGGAGTCTCGAAAGGGGCGCTTTACTACAACTTCTCCTCCAAGGAGGAGCTGTTTCTGGCGTTGCTCGAAGAACAGTTTCACCGAATCCTTGACAACGTCCGCGCCGCCGCCGAGGGGCCGAGGTCGGCGGCGCATTTGTTTTTACACGCTATCGAAGACATTCCGGGGTGGTTGCCCCTGTATATGGAATTCATTGCCTACGCAGCAAGGACTCCGCGGGTTCGCGAAGACTTCGCGCGCCGCTTCGTCCGGGACTCGCGACAACAGCTCGCCGAGACCCTCGAACAATTCGCCGTCCAGCTGAGCGAGACCCTGCCGGCGCCGGTGACCGAAGTCGCCACCGCCGTGGACGCGATTATGTACGGGTTCGCGATCGGTCGGCTTTTCGATCCTGACTCCGTCTCCGACCGGCTCGTCGACGAGGCGTTGCTCCGCGTCGTCTTCGGCGGTACGAGCTGAGACCTTCTGTCATTCCGTCAAACGGGCCCCGCATTGCCTTCCGGCCTAGGCACGCCGCACTGCACACCAACTGCGAAGCGGCTAACCAGCATTCGGGTGCCGCTCGCGGAGCGCCCTACACACCGGCTTGACGATAACCAGGCCACCCTCCACCGACCTGCTGAACCATCGGAATCGGGCGGGCAACCACGTATCGCTACCTATTCCAGTAAATTCCTTACCGGCCCCATACGACATTTAAGAGAGCAGCTGGGTGAATGATGAGTGCCGTGGCCGCACACACGTCGATTCTGGCGGTCGGCAGCATCATGGCACCGCGGTCGCAGATGGGGTTCTCGCTGGGCTGGCACATCATCTTGGCCTGTCTCGGGGTGGGCCTACCCGGCCTGATTCTGTTCACGGAGTGGCGGGGGCAACGCACGGGCGATGTCGCCTACCGCTTGTTGGCCCGGCGGTTGGCCCGCGCGCTGGGGGTGTTGTTCGCTGTGGGTGCCGTCTCGGGCACGATCTTGTCCTTTGAGATGGGACTGCTGTGGTCGGGGTTGATGGAGCATTACGGCTCGGTGATCGGTCTGCCGTTCACGATCGAGGGTTTCGCTTTCTTTGTCGAAGCGATCTTTCTCGGCATCTACTTGTATGGCTGGGAGCGGCTCTCGCCGCGCACCCATCTGTTGTCCGGGATCCCGATATTCATCGCCGGCGTATTGTCGGCGTTCTTTGTCGTGTGCGCCAACGCGTGGATGAACAGCCCCCAAGGGTTTACCGAACGCAACGGCAAACTGGTCAGTGTGTCCCCGTGGGCGGCGATGTTCAACAACGCCACCTGGCCTGAGACGACACATATGATCCTGGCGGCTCTGATGGTCACCGGCTTCGTGACCGCCAGCGTCTACGCCGTCGCTATGCTGCGTGCGCGCCGCGACCGCTACCACCGGCTCGGTCTTCTCATTCCGCTGAGCTTTGCCTGCGCGATCACACCCATTCAGATCGTGGTCGGTGACTGGGCAGCCCGCTACGTTGCGGATGACCAACCCGCCAAGCTCGCCGCGATGGAAGGCCTCTACCACGGTCGATATGGAACCCCGCTTTCGGTCGGTGGCATGTACTACGACAACGGGCTGCACGGCGCGATTCACCTTCCTAACGGCCTCTCGCTGCTGGCGCATCTGGACCCCAACGCCTACGTCGCCGGCCTAGACGGCGTCCCCGCCGGCCAGCGGCCACCGGTGAACGTCGTTCACCTTGCCTTCGACACCATGGTCGGCATCGGTTTCGCGCTGCTGGCGCTGGGGGCGTGGCTGGCCTGGACGTGGTGGCGACACCGCGATATGCCAACAACGACCTGGTTCCTGCGCGCAGTCGCGGTGTCGGGCATCGCTTCGGTGGTGGCCATGGAGTCCGGCTGGATCACCACCGAAGTCGGACGCCAACCGTGGATCGTCTACGGTCTACTGCGCGTCGATCAAGCGGTCAACCCGGCGGCGGGAATCGGCTGGGGGCTACCCGTGCTGCTCGTCGTCTACGCCGTGCTCACCGCCGCCACCATCTATGTATTGCGGCACATGACCCGAACCCATCCGGTACCGCTGGCGCCTCAAGAATCCGACGTGACCGACGTCGAGGTGCACTAGCCATGTCGCTGGCCACCGCACTGCTAGGACTCACCTGGCTATCGGTGACTGCCTACGCCCTGTTGGGCGGGGCCGACTTTGGCACCGGATTCTGGGATCTGGTTGCGGGCGACCCGCAGCACGGTCGGGCCCGACGCACACTCATCGAGCACTCGATTGGGCCGGTTTGGGAGGCCAACCACGTCTGGCTGATCTTCGTCCTCGTCGTCGTCTGGACCGCATTCCCGCCACTGTTCGCGGCCGTCGCTTCCACCCTTTACATCCCGCTCACCTTGGTCGCGATCGGCATCATCGCCCGCGGGTCGGCGTTCGCGTTCCGCAAAGCCGTCACCGAAGATTGGCAACGGCGCCTGTTCGGGGCAGCGTTCGCATTCTCCTCCGTCATCACTCCGTTCTTCCTGGGCACGATCGCCGGCGCCATCGGATCTGATCGCGTTCCGCCCGGCCTGGCCCACGGCAACATCATCACCAGCTGGGCCAATCCCACCTCGCTGAGCTGCGGCATCCTCGCTGTGGGGGTGTGCGCCTACCTCGCGGCCGTCTACCTGACCGCGGACGCACGCCGAGACGAACACGCAGAGTTGGCCGAATACTTTCGTCGACAAGGCCTCATCAGCGGCATCCTCGTCGGAGTGCTCGCGATCGCCGCGATCGCTGTAGTGCACAGCGACGCCAACCAGCTCTATCAGCGTCTGTCCCACCGCGGCGTCGCGCTCATCGCCGCATCCATCGCGATGGGACTGCTGTCCCTGCTCCTGCTCACCCGACGCCGCTACATCGCAGTGCGCGCCAGCGCCGCTCTCGCGGTCGCAGCCCTGCTCTGGGGATGGGCAATCGCGCAATACCCACAATTACTGCCCGGGCTAAACCTTGATCAGGCGGCAGCGCCACACGCAACCATGCAAGCCACCGCCATCACGACGGCGATCGGATTTATTGTGCTCACGCCATCACTTGCGTGGATGTTCATCCTCTTCCAAGCGAAACCTGGCCAGCAGCGACGCGGTGCCTTGTTCGTTGGACGCCGCGGACCCTCGTGACTGCGAGGCAATGTTTACGGCCGAGCAAACATCTGCGTGCCAGCTGATAAACATCTTTGGACCGCTCCCCTAATCGACGACCGAGGGTTCCGTGAACCCGTGTGGGGCTGGGTAATCCGTTGTCGAACTGCCTCCGTCGCCGGATGAATACGACCAGATCAAAGACGGCCGATTACCTGTAACCGCGCCCGCAGATCCCAACCACTCCCCTGCGCAGGAACTCGCACCTGGTGAAACACGCACCGTTACCAGCATAGAGCTGGCGATTCCGTAGAAGGCCCGACTCATGCTCGCCAATGGAATCCGGACACGACCGCTCGAATGGCTGCCTTGAGTTCCGCCGGCATCGTGAATTCACCGCGTAAATGGCGCCGGGTACGCGTGGGCCCACATCTGCGGCCGCCGACACGGCCCGGACCGTACGAACCTTTATCGAGTCGACCGAACCCACGTCCGCCGTGGCGCGATGCCACGATCAATACGTCACCGTGACGAAAGCCGCTCTCCCGCAAGGATGTTGACGCCGACAGCAACGGCGGCGCTTGGATCGGATTTAGACCAGGCTCGGGTGGTTGGAATGCTCGGCGACCGGCGCGGGACAGCGTGATCGCCGCCGCAATACCGGCAGGGCCACCGCCGGCTATGACGGCGGCGTAGTCGACCGAAGGAACCCGCAGCGCCGCGTTCAGCACTTCGGCTTCGATTGCTGAAGGGCGGCGCCGATCCGGGAAGCGATGCGTGACACGAGGTTTGGAAGCCCGACGGGCAGGTCGTTTGCGTGAACCGAGACCGTAATTGCCGCGGCGCACGCACCATTCGGCCACCACACTGGCGCTGATATGCAACAGATGCCGGGAACCGCGTCCTGATGGTCAATCACTGTCGCTCGCGGATCGGCCAGGGAATCACGGAGATCGCGCCATTCACGTCGGGTCCAGCAGTCAGGAAGTGAAACCTTCCCGTGGGGCTGGGCTGCGTAGAGCACACGTCCGGTGGCGGTGCGGGCGATCGATTCGGGATCAACGTGGTCGGGCATGTAGGCGTGACCGTGAGGCACGGCGGCACAGATATAGCGGAGTCGATTCTCACTCAGAACCCGTAAAGACGCCATAGCGTGCGTTTGCACGGCAAGGCTGTGGACGGGCCGTTGCGCGCACTGCCGCAACAGCGGCTCTGGTTGCCAACGCTGCCCGATGCGCATCATCCGCGGACCGATGTAGTAGCGGTGGTTGAAGCGCTCCACCGCACCGAGCGCAACGAGTTGTTCGGCGAGTCGATGCGCGGACGTTTTAGCTAGACCGCTTGCGCGAGCCAGCGCCGTGAGTCCGAGACCCTCGTCGGTGTGAGCAAGAGCGTCCAAGACAGAGAATGCGCCGTCGAGGACTGTCCGGCCGCTAGCCGCGTCCGGCGACGTCAATGCTGCCAATTGCTCTGACTGGCTGTCGGTGTCCGATAAATGCACAGACATGATGGCCTTCCCCGACGCCGGTAGTTACACGCGACCATAAAGTCCAAATTTCCGGACGGCGTGAGTAGTCCACTACTTAATCCAGCGAACCCACCGCCAACGACAATGAATCGGTGGCACACGACGAGATTGACGCTTACGAAGCGGAGTTGCGGCAGCCAGGGCCAAGGTGATCGACGCACGCGTGAGATCAGTGTCAACAGCGCAATACGAGTAATCGACTACTCCATCCCGCGCGCGGCCTCCGACCGACAATGACTTCGTGGCCGACGACGGCATCGATGCTTACGAGGCAGCGCTGCGACGGCTGCCTGAAGCGCATTCACTGGCGTTGCGGTTGAAACGCGCCGGCGTCGCCGACGAGGTCGTCTGCGGCTACCTGCACATTGAGCCTGAAGGCCTGGACACTTTATTGCGCGTGGCTTTGGACAAATTCGATGTTGAACTCCCCAAGCGGTAATCGCAAAATCCGTTAGCGTGCTTGAATCGAAACCACCGCCCCGCCATCTGAGACGTAGGGCTCGTACGGGCAGTCGGTTTTCAGGACGTATCCGGTGCAGTTGACTATCCAGCTGCCCGGTGAGATCGCCTTGGTGGCTCCGCTACCGAACACCAACTCTGTCGCAGCGCGACGATCGACAATGTCGACGAGATAATCCGTGATCACGTCGTTCAGGCCCGTGGCAATCGTCATGTTCTCCGACTCGGACAGCACACCAAAACAGGAGGTTACCGGTATCGGGAGCCGACCAGACGCCGTACTGAGCTCGAAGCCAGCTTGCAACGTCTTGCTCATTGCTCCCGTCGAAGCGACGGGCCGACTCCCTGGCGACATTGCTCGCCGGGGTGCCGCCGGCTCCCACGATGCCGACGTCACACGTTTCTACCAGCGCAGACCCCTCGACTGGAACTGGTTGCAATGCGGACGTCGGCACCTCTTTCGTCGTAGCACCCCTCCCCTGCATGGCACAGCAAGAGTTCGATTATGTGGCGGTGCCGTGGCGACGCGTTGAGTAGTCGACTACTTACTTTTCGCACCGGCCATACTGGAGCGACGGATGGACGACACAGCCTGACGAGAGCGATAAAGCCATGACGAAAGCGAAAAGCGGCGAAAAGGATGGGGAATCCCCCTCACAGCTGATCGATGCCCGTATCGCGGAGCTCGGTGACTGGCGGGGCGATACGCTGGCTCGGATCAGAAACCTGATCAAAGAAGCCGACCCGGACGTGGTCGAGGAGTGGAAGTGGCGCGGCGTACCGGTGTGGTATCACGCCGGAATGATCTGCACCGGTGAAACTTACAAGAATGTGGTCAAGCTGACTTTCGCCAAGGGCGCTTCACTCGATGACCCGTCGAATCTCTTCAACTCCAGCCTGGATGGAAATACCAGGCGGGCCATCGACATTCACGAAGACGACAACATCAACGAAAAGGCGCTGAAGGCCCTCATCCGCGCCGCCGTCGCAACGAACATGTCTTAGCGTCTGGGCTCCCGGCGCCGGCTGCCCAATGATGCCGCGACTCGACGCGCATCCACGCCAGCGTTTCTCGATAGCCAGGGCTAGGCCTGCCACCATGGGCGCAATGGCAGGCCGTCGGTGCCGGGCCTGGCGAGATTGGACGCCAGCACGTGGTGCAGCTGAATATTGTTCTGTTCGAACGCCACCCGGGACGCCGCCATGTACAAGCCCCACACCTTCGCCGTGGCGATGCCAACCTCGGCGACAGCCCCGTCCCAGTGGGCGACGAGGTTGTGGGACCAGTCACGCAACGTCATGGCGTAGTGGTGACGAAAATTCTCCGCGTGGAGCACCTCGAATCCCACGTCTTGGATTTGGGAGAGGATGCGGCCCGAACCGGTCAGCTCGCCGTCCGGGAAGACGTAGCGATCGGTGAAGCTGCTCGCGCGGAAGTTCGACTTGTTGTTGTTGCGGGTGATGCAGTGGTTGAGCAGCAAACCGTCGGTGCGCAATTTGGACTTGAGGAACTCGAAATAGGACGGATAGTTCTTGACGCCGATGTGCTCGGTCAATCCGATCGAGGAGACTGCGTCGAAACCGGTTTCGTCGACGTCGCGATAGTCGCAGTGACGCACCTCGGCCAGTTCGCCGAGCCCGTCAGCCTCGACTGTCGTTTGAGCCCAGGCAGCCTGCTCTGCGGACAATGTCGCGCCGATCGCGTGGACGCCGCGCCGGGCCGCGTAGCGGACCATGCCACCCCAGCCGCAGCCGACGTCGAGTAGCCGGTCCCCCGGTTGCAGCCTCAGCTTCTCGAAGATCAGCCGGTACTTGTTGTCCTGGGCCGCCTCCAGCGTTGCTTCGGACTCTGGATAGACCGCACACGTGTAGGTCATTGACGGCCCCAAGACCCACTCGTAAAAGGTGTTGGAGACGTCGTAGTGGTATTGGATCGCCCCGGCATCACGAGTCTTGCTGTGCCGCATGCCCTCAGCGATTCGGCGCCAGCGAGGCAGCATCTCCTGCGGCGGTGGCGCAGCCGGCAGGAGATGCTCGATGCCGACCGCACGGATGATACGGGCCATCAGTCGCGGTGAGGGCCTGGTGAACTCGACCTTTTCGGCCAGTAACGTGAGCACGTCGTAGGGATCGCCGGGGTGCACACCGCGCGCCTCGATGTCACCGGCGACGTATGCCCGGGCCAGACCGAGTTCACCTGGCGCGGTGGCCAGATAGGTCGTACCGCGAGGAGTCAGCAGGTCCATTCCCAGTACGGCGTCTTCGGCTCCGGCGTTACTGCCGTCGTAGGCAGTGAACCGTAATGAGTCCGTGGCGCCGCGGGTGAACACCGCCAGGACATCAGCGAGGCTCAACTTGCCTGTCGCGGTCGACGCCGGCTCCTTGGTGGTCGTCATCGTCGTTGCACTGCCTTTGCGTAAAGGTCGAGGAAGCGGGAATCCGGATCGTAGATCTTCTTCGCGGTCTTGTAGGTCTCGCCGCCGTAGAGTTCGTCGAACTCTTCTCTGGTGTAGTAGGAGTCGGAGTACAGCGATTTGTGCCCGTCCAGCGAACCGACCTTCTCCTCGATCAATCGATTCGTCGCGCAATCGGTCGCGCCCACCGGAACCGACGACCAGAAGCCGACATTGACGTAGCTGTGTCCCGGCCGGATCGGATACAGCGACCAACCGTCGTGATCACGTAACCGCAACGGGCACAACCAGATCGGAGCGATCGGTACGGCTTTGAGGAACCATTCCAAGAACTCCGTCGTGCGTTCGAGTGGGAGCTCGACATCTTGGACCACCCGTTCGCGAGGCGGACGGCCATTGCGCTTTTCGATGCGGTCGGCGATACCGAACCGCCGGTCGAGTGCTACCAGCTTCCAGTACACGCTGCTGCGGCGATAGCGTCGCGGCCACCAGCGTCGCAGACGGGGGTTCTGTGCGCCGAAAGCACCGGAGCACCAGAACCAGTCGGTGTCCCATCGCCAGAAGTAGTCGTGCATTGTCAACCGGTCTTCTGTGGTGCCGCTGTCGTGCTGGATGGAGCGGTAGTAGATGCGTTGTCCGGTGTAGTCACTGGCCGGGCCGGGGGCCGCGGTGCGTACACCGAGAGATAGGTAGCTCTCGGTGGCGTTGAACACCACGCCGTCGAGATAGTCGACAGAGACACCATCGAACTCACCGGTATCAATGATGCGATCCATCGCCGCCATCACGTGGCTCAACGAGCGGAACCGCACGTGCCGCAGCGCGACGAACGGTTTGACAGGTTCTAACTCGATGCGTAATCGTGTCGAATATCCCAGTGTGCCATATGAATTCGGATATGCGCGGAAGAGGTCGGGGTGCTGCCGGGGTGAAACGGTGAGCAATTCTCCCGTGCCGGTGAGGATGTCCAACTCCAGCACCGACTCATGAGGCAGGCCGTTGCGGAATGAGGCCGACTCGATGCCCAACCCGGCGACTGCCCCGCCCAGCGTGATGGTCTTCAATTGCGGGACCACCAGCGGCGACAGGCCATACGGGCGCGTCGCTGCCACCAGATCTTCGTAGGTGCACATGCCGGCCACGTCGGCGGTGCGTGCGTCCGGGTCAACCGAAATGACGTTCGTCAGCCCTGAAACGTCTAGTCCAGGGGTGCTGAGTTTCGCGCGGTCGCGGAACAAATTGGAGGTGGGCTTGGCCAGTCGGACAGCCGCCGTCGAGGGAATCGAACGGTGACTCGCCAAGAACCGTTCGACGCCGTCCACATGAGCCGCAGGTGCGGATGCAGGGACAGGCATCGCCTAGACGATAGTCCCCGACAACCGCCGGCGCAGACACACCGCAACCACGGTCATAGGTATCGTGTCGTGGTGGTTCAAACGGAAAGCGGCCTGCCGCCCTTGGGGTCGTCGGTCGAGAAGGGTCAGGGTACGGCCGCCGCCAAAATTAGACTCACGCCCGCGTCGCGATCCGCGATGGCTCGCCGTTCTCGGCTCGCTCGAACACGCTTACCAGCGACGAGTACACCATGACACCCCGCCGGGCAGATCCGAAGACAGCTCCTCTAGTGGGCGATCTGGTGACCCCGCCCGTCGACGACCTACCCCAAGGTCTCGCCGACACGGTCGCCGAGCTCATTGGGAGGCCACGCGCACGCGGCTGGATCCACCTCTGCTGTGCGGCTATCGCCACCATGGGCGGATTGACACTGGTGTCGGTTGCGGGAATCACGTCTTCTCAGAAAGCCGTCCTTGCGACCCTGATCTACACCGTCACCATTGTCGCGATGTTCAGCGTCAGCGCCATTTATCACCGCAAGCACTGGCACAACCCGGTGGCCTTGAAGTGGATGAAGCGGCTGGACCACTCGGCGATCTTCATCTTCATCGCCGGTAGTTACACCCCGTTCGCGTTGTTGGCGATGCCGTCACGCATCGGAGCTGAAGTGCTGGCCATCGTATGGACGGGCGCGGCAGCCGGCGTGGCACTGAAGATGTGGTGGCCGTCCTCCCCGCGATGGGTCGGCATACCGCTCTACCTCTTGCTCGGCTATGTGGCACTCTGGTTCGCCGGCACCCTGCTCGACGGTGGAGGTCCGATCGTCGTCGGCCTGCTCGTCGCGGGCGGGGTCCTCTACAACATCGGCGTTATCTTCTTCGCCATTCGTTGGCCGAACCCGTGGCCGCGCACCTTCGGCTATCACGAGTTTTTTCACGCCTTCACCGCAGCCGCGGCGGTGAGTCACTACGTCGCCGTGTGGTTCATCGTCTTGTAATTTCAGCCGCGATCGGTCACCTCACATCTCTGCGCACGTGATCTTGCCGCGAATACCACGCGGTACCGTTCCTGCAATTGGAAGTGCGGGAGGACGTCATGATTGCTGAGCCGATCATTGTCGTGCTCGGTGCACGCTGCAGCGGCACGTCGGCCGTCGCTGGAGTGTTACATCACCTCGGCGTTTATATGGGCAGCGAATTCAGCGTGGCCGCTCGTGAAATGAGCGAAAGCTTTGAAGACCTCGGCCTACACCAATTGTGCGGCAGAGCATTCAGTGAGCCTGGTGATCGGCTTCAGATGGATCGCCATTCTTTGGAGGCAAAACTACGCAGTTGGGCCGACCAGCATCGTCAGACTGCCCGCAGTGTTGGACGCCTTCCCGGCGCGAAGGACCCGTGCCTGTGCCTTGCGGTTGACGTCATCCGAGACGCCTGGGGCCCCATTGTCCCGGTCGTCGTTGACCGACCGTTTGCGCAAGTGGTGGCATCGCTAAATCGACTGGGCTGGTTGCCCGACGAGCAGGAGCGTGCGGCGTCGACCGCGCGCCTCATCGCCGCACGCGACGATGTGCTGGCCGGCGCGGCGACAGTCAGGGTCGACTTTGACGAATTGTGCAGCACACCCACGATTGCCATTCGGCGCCTGGTCGCAGAACTGGGTCTCGACGTAACAGACGGTCAACTGAAGGCGGCCGCGGAAAGCATCGTGAAACCTGCCGACGTGCCGCGCGATGCAGATCCGTACCAGCGTTTTATCGATCGCCTCCTGCCCGAGGTGGAGCGCGATCCCGCAGATGTGCGATCGATGTCGTTGCTCGCACAGGCGTATTTCGATTCTGGGGATTTCGCCAACGCGCGCATGTGGTTTGCGCGGAAGGTTGAGATCGGTGGACGTCCCGACGAGGAGATCTATCTGGCGATGCTGCGTGTCGCGCAATCAATGGAGCAACTCGATGTGTCGTGGCCTGACGTTCAGGATGCCTACCTGCGCGCCTGGGAGTTCCGACCGACGCGCGCCGAGCCTCTTTATGGCATCGCGCGCCGTTACCGCGTCGATAAGCGCTACCAGCTTGGGTATATGTTCGCCGCGCGCGCAGTCGACATCCCGCTTCCCGAAGACGACATGGTCCTGCCGTATCCGGACATCTACGCGTGGCTCGCCGACGAAGAGCTTGCGGTGTGCGCCTATCGGATCGGCAAGCAGGCCGAGGCTTTCGCGGTATGGCGGCGCATGCTGGCCCGCGCCGATATCCCGGAGAGTGATCGTCAGAGAATTGCGGGCAACCGGGATCTGGCGGTGCCGACCATGTTAGAGGCGGCATCGACTTACCCAGATGTACTGGTGCGCAACCTCATCGCCGGGCCGCGCGGCACCGATGTCACCGTCAGCGTGATAGCCGGGCCGGATCGAGGCGGCACAGAACAGGCGCTGAACTCATTCCTGTCTTGCTGCACTGACGCGATGAAGATTCGACGTTTCCTGATACTCAACGCCGGCTTGTCCGTCGGAGATCAGACAATATTGGCTGAGCGCTACCGATATTTGGAGTTTGTACAGGACGGCGCGGGTGACCAGCTCGGGCAGCTCCGCGATCAGATCGATGACCGATTCTGGCTGCATTTGGGGCAGGGCTGGCGGTTCTTCGCGCCGGACAACCTCATCAGCCGCCTGACCGCCGTGCTCGAAGCAGAACCGCAAGTATTTCAGGTCGGCATCAACGTCGCCGACGCGCGGAAGCTCAACGGCACCAGTGCTTCCGAGCACATGGTGCGCCGCGTCCCCGATGCCGGCCGCTACCTGCTGACCGAAGCGGTGGCCAGCGGTCCGGCCATGTTCGACACCACAAGGCTAGACCTGGCCGCCGGCCTGCATACCGCCACGCTCGACGAAGTGCTGTGTATCGCCGCCGACTGAGTCAGGCTGCCTTCTCGGTCTCGTCCTCGTCGTCGCGGTGCTGGACGTAGGCCGCCTCTCGCACCGCGTCGTCGGATTCCAGCGCCGCACCCAATGCGCCACCGATCATCGCCAACGACCAGATCAGCCAAACCAATTCAAAGTAATCACGCAAAGTGGCCGGATGCCCGACTTGATCGCGCCAGATTTGCGGCATCACGAACCAGAACGACGCGCCCAGCGCTAACACATAAAGCGCCACATACAGCACAGTCACGCCGATCAGGACGGTGATCACGGGGATCGGTAGCGGGCGTCATGGCTAGATCGTTGCATTCGTGGCCTCGCCGGGGCGCGGTGGCAGGACAGCGAGCCAGGAGTCCGAGAGCAGCTCGAGCAGCTGACCGTCTGGGTCGCGGACCATTGCCGACTGCTCAGTAACAGTGCCCTCGACGATCGATCCGCCAAAACTCTCCACTGCGGCGAGTAGCTCCCCAAGGTCCGACACTGATAGCGACAGATGGGTAAGCCCGACCTCGTCCATGACCCGACCCGACCCGGCGCTCAGAACGCGGTGCGAGTAGGCAAGCAACTCCAGCACCAGACCATCGCGAACCAAATACATCGCGTGCAAGCCGATCGGCTCGTTCAACTGCAGCAGTTGACCGGTCCCCTCGTCGGGCGGCTCGAGTTCCCACCAGTAGGTGAAACCCAGCAGACCTTCGTAGAAACGGCGCGATCGCGCGGTGTCGGCGACGCACAATCCGACATGGTTGAAAACTATCCGCGGACGGGCCATTTCAACCTCCAACGAGTGAGCGGCGACTCCTAAGGTATCCGCAACGGCAACGGGTCATTGGCAAAATCGATTTGGGCTGCCGGATTCGCGACCGCGGTGGTCATGCCGGATCCGAACGCACCCGAGCGATCGAAAAGGGTCGCCGTGCCGACAGCGACGCCGTCTGCCGCCCAATGGGAATCGGCCTGCACGCCGATCCATTCCCCAACGGGCAAGCGCGCCAATCCAACTGTCAAGTCGCCGTTTATGTAGCCGACCCCGTGCGTGCCGAGGTTGGTCACCAGACTGGTTGCCTCGGCAACCATCACCGCCCGAACGAACTGCGAGTTGGGTTGGCCCGCCACGACGTCAATAGCACTGTTGTAGAAACGCTTTCGCGAATCATTCTGATGATCTCCCGGTGAGCGACTCCAGTCACCCGCGTCGCTGTCTACCGCCGTCTGCGCCCCGTCGTCCAACCGCGGTGGGAAGAGAATCGTCGTAGGCACGCTCCACAGTCGGCCCGGCGGCGCCGTCGACCGCCGGTACTGCAACAGCGTTGCCCGTGCCACCAACCGACCCTCCTGGGCCAGGTCGCACTCGGCGCCGCGCACCCTCCTGCCGTCACGCATGACACGGAACGTCACAGCGGTCGACACACCGCGTGCGGCCCGAAACAAATCGACTGTCAGCCGCGTCGGCATGAAATCGGGCGATCCGTGCTGGAGTTCGAGTGTCCGGGCCACCAAGCCCACGACGGCCGGCCCGTTGAGATGATCGTCGCCCCAGTGGCTACCCGCGAAGTGGGTCGGTTCGAATTCGCCGCTTCCGGTCTGAGTGAAAAGTGCTGGTTTCATGGGATCACCACCTCGCCGTCACGCGCAGACCCACGGGGCTCGTGCATGATCGCCAAGCATAACGTCGGGACCGGCAGCCGAATCACCGCTACTCCTTCGACGATTAATTCCACATGCATGCTGGTCATCAGCCAAAATGCTGGATACCGCAACCGGCTTTGCCGAATCAACGAATTTCGCTTTCGCCGTGGCGTTTACATTGGTCAACTGCGGCCCACTGCATACCCGTTCGGGTCCAATCCTCCGGCAGGCTAACATCAGCCTGATCCCTGCTCCTGCGCCAGCAATAAACGAGAGGACCTTACCTGATGACGCACCGTCAACGGCGCCGCCTTCTGGTAGCGAGTTGCACCGCGGTGACAGCGTTGATCCTGGCGGCGTGCGGCAGTCACACGCCATCATGGTTCCCGATGCAGGCGCAGAAGACTTCAAAGACCCACGCTCCCGACGCGGCACCGGCCACATCCACTTCACCCCCAAAACCGTTGCCCGCCAACAGCCTCAAGACCTTGGTTTTGTCCAACGAGGATGTCAACGAGATTGTCGGCCTGTCTCTCGGCGACAGGTCACAGTTCGACTCCCCCACCGCGTCCGCGAGCGACTACAGCACACCGGACTGCGCCCTGACGATGGGAATTACTAAGGACGCCCTTGGAGACGGGGAATTCACTGCCTACCGTTCAATCCGAAATCAGGCATCCAAAGATGACAGCCTTATTGGGATGTTTTCGCAGAACTTCGCCACTTTCGAAACGTCCGACAAGGCCGGCGAAATCTTTCACAAAGCGTACGCGACACTGGGCCACTGTAATTCCGCCACGATCGCGGCGAAAAACAACCCCGCTACCTGGAAAATCCTGGCCCCGGGTCCGTTCAACGGCGATGCGGTGACATTCGGCGCCCTGCAATTCACCGACAAGAACCAACCACTTGGCTGGCGCTGCGACCACCAGGCACGCGTCAAGAACAACGTCATAGTCGAGGCATCAATGTGCACATGGGCCAACGGAGCCTCCGCTGCCGCGGCCGCCGTCGATCAGATCAGCGCCCGGATACCCCCTCCGGACAAGCCGGCTCCTCCGGCACCTGCAGGTTTTCTCGCGCCGAACAAGATCAAATCCGTGATCGTGGACGTGCCACAGGCGAGCAAGATCCTCGGCACCAACCTCGGCGATAGCACCACCGTGTTGTATCCACCGGCTCCCAGAGATTTCGGCGACAAGTCCAACTGCAGTCCGCTGGAAGGGCCAGACTCAAATTCGTTCGGAATAGATGTCGACTACACCGCATATCGCGGCTACGACTACCGGGAAGCGAAGGACAATTACCAGCACATCGTCGATCAACAGGTTGCGACATACCCCGACGCGCGAGATGCGGACCGCAACTTCCACAATGCGTTGAGTGGGCTCAATGGATGCGACGGAGCGCTCGTGCCCGGCGAGACGGGAAGCAATGTCCAGTTCCAACTCCAGACCCCACATGTAGCAGACAACAAGGCTCAGTGGGCGTCGATCGGAATAACCAACGGTCAACAAGGCGCTTGGCGCTGCGCCTTCGATTTCCGCACGCAGAGCAACGTCCTATTGGCCGCCAAGGTTTGCCAGAACGGCGACCCGACCGACATCGCCAGTCAGATAGCCGACCAGATGGCAGCCTCGATTCCCAAGTAGCCCACCGTGCGCTACAGCAATCGATGACCGTCGACACCGAAGAAATGCAGGTGGCCCGGCTGCGGATGTAGGCGCACGCGACTACCCCGCGGCGGTGGGTCCTGCCCGTCGGCACGCGCGACGATCGGCTGACCGAAGGTGTTGTCGGGCCCGGCGATTCGCCCGTACAGATAGGCGTCAGCACCGAGTTCCTCGACCACATCGATCTGCATCTCGACACCGGTTGCGCCGACGTCGAGATGCTCCGGCCGGATGCCGATCACCAGTCCCGCTGTGGTATCGGTAATCTCGCGCGGGACGGGGATCGACCAGTCGCCCAGTGCGACAGAGTGCTCGACGACGGGAAGAGTCACAAGGTTCATCGCCGGCGAGCCGATGAATTCCGCTACGAACATGTTCACCGGACTCCGATACAGCTCCCGTGGAACCGCGCACTGCTGCAGGACACCGTCGCGCAACACGGCGACGCGATCACCCATGGTCATTGCCTCGACCTGGTCGTGGGTGACGTAGACGGTGGTGATGCCCAGTCGCCGTTGGAGTCGGGCAATCTGATTGCGGGTCTGTACCCGTAGTTTCGCATCCAGGTTGGACAGCGGTTCGTCCATCAAGAACACCTGCGGTCGACGAACGATCGCACGCCCCATCGCCACCCGTTGGCGCTGGCCGCCGGACAAATCCTTCGGTTTGCGATCCAGGTACGGCTCGAGGTCGAGTAACCGAGCAGCATCCAATACCCGTTCCCGGATCTCACTTTTCGCTAGCCCGGCGATCTTGAGGGCGAAGCCCATGTTCTGGGCGACATTCATATGCGGGTACAAAGCGTAGTTTTGGAAAACCATTGCCACATCGCGGTCTTTGGGATCGGCGTCCGTGACATCTCGGGTGCCGATGAGGATCCGTCCGGAATCGACCGTTTCCAGCCCCGCGATCATGCGTAGCGACGTGGTCTTCCCGCACCCGGACGGTCCGACCAGCACGACGAACTCGCCGTCACCGACGCTCAGGTCCAAGCGGTCGACCGCGGGCCGACCCGCGCCGGCGTAACGCCGGGTGGCCTGCTCGAAAGTCACTGACCCCATTGGCTATCCCCCCAGCCCGGTGACCGCGATGCCACGGATGAAGGCTCGTTGCGCGACCGCATACACCAATAACAACGGCAGCAGAATCAGAATGGACGCAGCCATCAGCACGGGCCACCTGGCCGTGTATTCGCCCTGCATCCGAACCAGCCCAAGAGTGAGGGTCGCGATACTGTTCCGCTGAATCATCAATAGTGGCCACAGAAAATCGTTCCAGACGTTGACCCAGGTGAGCACCGCCAGCACCATCACCGCAGGCTTTGCGTGCGGGAGCAGTATCCGCCAGTAGATCTGCCACGGAGAGCAGCCGTCGAGGATCGCCGCTTCCTCGAGTTCGTCTGGCAGGGTCCGGAAGAACTGGCGCATCAGGTAGGTGCCGAATGCGCTGCCGAACAACCCCGGCACGATCATGGCCCACGGGGTGTCGGTCAACCCGGCGACGCGCATCAGGATGAATTGCGGGATCACCGTGACGGTCAGGGGCACCATCAAGGTCCCCAGATACAAGACGAACAATGTATCCCGGCCCCGAAAACGTAGGCGCGCGAAAGCGTATCCGGCCAGTGAGCAGAAGAACACCTGCCCGATGCTGACGCAGCCCGCATACAGCACAGAGTTGAAAAACATTCGCCAGAAGTCCATGACGGCGAACACGTCGCGGTAATTGGACCACTGCGGATGTGCGGGAAACAGCGTCGGCATGGTCACCTCGCCCGCTGTCTTCAACGATCCCGACATCGCCCACAGGATCGGGAACAATGCGCACGTCGCGATTGCCGTCAGCGTGGCATACAGCACGACACCACGGAGAACGTTGGGCCTTAACGCCCGCTGCGCTACGCCCACGATCGTTCCTCCTGCGCGGCCCGACGACGCCCAAGCCGCAACTGCACAACGGTGAGCACAAGCAGGATCGCGAACATCACCCACGCCAGCGCCGAGGCGTAACCGAACTCAAGGAAGGCAAAAGCATGCTGGAACAGCATGATGCCCAGAACGTACGTCGCCGTCTCGGGTCCCCCGTTACGTCCGGTCAGAACGTAGACGAGATCGAATGCCTGGAATGCATGGATGATCGAGATCACGACCACGAACGACACGGCGCTGCGAATCAGCGGCACGGTGATCGACACGAACTGACGCAACTCCCCCGCGCCATCGAGTCTGGCCGCTTCATAGAGGTTCTCCGGCACGCCGTGCATGGCAGCCAACAGGATGACCGTCGCGAAAGGCACGCTGCGCCATACGCTGACGATGCACAGCGAGGCCATGGCGTATTTCGGATCGACCAGCCAGGGAATAGGGTCGATACCGATCCAGCCGAGGATGATGTTGAGCAGACCGTTGTTGGTGTTGAACACGAATTGCCAGACGACGGCCATCACCACCGACGACACGGCCAGAGGCAGGAAGATGATTGTCCGAAATATGGCTATTCCCTTTATTTTCCGATTGAGCACACCGGCCACGGCGAGGCTGATGAGCACCGTGGGCACGACAGTGCCCACGGTGTAAACGACCGTGTTGCGCAACGCGATATTGAACAGCGGGTCTTCGGCAAAGAGGCTGCGGTAGTTCGCCAAACCGACGAACTTGGCCGGGCTGAACATATCCCAATCGTGAAAGCTCATGTACAGCGAGAATCCGAGCGGAAACAGCATGAACACCGCGACCGCCGTCAAATTGGGCGCGACGAAGATGCGACCGGCCCGGGCGCGCCGCCTCGACGGCCCGCGCCGGCGGGCTACCGCCCCGGCGGTTGCATCGATCGGTGTCATGGTGTCCGGAGTACCTCGTCGATCTTGGGTGTCAGTTCGTCCGTCAGCGACGCCGCGGGCCGCGAGCCGCGCAGAACCGGGCCGATGTTGCGGTCCATCAACGCGGCGATCTTGGGCCACGCCGGAGTGATGGGCAGGCCCTCGGCATGTGCCGGCCCGCCGGTCAGCACCGCCATATTGCCGATCCTGTTATGCGCCTTGGCGAAATCGGGCGATCGGACCGCAGACCGCAGCGCCGGTACGAACAGGCCCGTTTCAGCGATCACGGCTTGGCCCACCGGCCCGGTGGCGAATTTCACGAACTCCCACGCCTGTTTTTTGCGGGGGCTACTCGATGCGATGGCCAGCCCGGTGGTACCGATATTCGAGTGGGCAGCATGCCCTTTCGGGCCGGTCGGCAGCACAGCGATGTCGAAATCCAGGTCCGGGGCCCGCTCAAGCGTTTGATATCTCCAATGCCCGCCGAGCGCCATCGCAGCATGACCTGAGGTGAACAGGTCCGTCTGAGACATCGACTGGGATTCCGACGCGGTAGGCGCAACCCGGTACTTGGTATTCAGATCGGCATAGAACTGGATGCCCTCGATGAACGCCGCGTCGTCGAAATTAAGGTGCGTCGGATTCATCCGCGGATCCGACCAAGGGACTCCGTTGTTCATCCCGAACATCAAGGCAGAGTAATAAGGGACCCAGGTGTCGACGAATCCCCACTGACTGACCCGGCTCGAGCGGTCGCGTTTGGTGAGCACCCTGGCGGCGTCGAGGAATTCGCCGAAACTCCACGGCTGGTCCCATCGCCCGGGTGGTGGACGCACCCCGGCCTCGGCGAACAACTTCGTGTTGTAGTACAGGAAAGTTCCAGACCACTGCTCCGGAAACGCATACTGCCCACCGTTATAGGTGAATGTCTCATACATCGACGCGACGCTGTCCGCTCTGAGCTCAGCGGCGAACGTCTTGTCGTGGGCCAGCATCGTGTTGAGATCCTGCAGCACTCCCCGCTCGGCCAGTCCGGCGTAAGTGAATTCCCATGCCATCAGAACATCCGGACATTTACCGCCGGCGCAGTAGATCGACACATGCTGCAGTGCGTCCGGTCCGGACAACAACGTCCGAACCTTGATGTCGGGATGCCTGCGCTGGAATGCATCCACAACGCGCAGCCGGGCATCTGCCTCTTCGGGGTTGGCCGCGAAGAAGAACGTCAGCGCATCGTCGTCAGAGCTGCATGCCGTCGGCCCCAGCGCCAGCGACGCGGCGCCGAGTGCACCGGCGCCGCGAAGCAGCGTCCGCCGATCGAAGGGCTGACCGCAACCAAGGCTGGTGTTCGTGGTGGGTCTCCGGCTCGCAGTGATGGTTATGTTGTTCTTTCGTAGTCGGTCCGGCTGTGGTGTTCCTGGCTGCAAGCAATCGTCGAATCGGTGATCACCGGGGGAAGTAACGGACCCGGTGGATCCCCGTGCCGCGCCGGGCCACGTCGGCGAACAGAACGCCGCGGCGCTTCCCCGACGCGACCGAGGCGGCGACGGTGGAGTCCGCGGCAATCAACTTCGCGGCGCTCGCGCCGGAACATCGCTCGATGAGTTCGGCGACGTCGGCTTTCTCGTCATCGCCGAAAGTGATTGTCGCACCGGATGACAATGCCTGCAGCGCGCCGAATCTGTCGCCTCGTCCCACCGCGTTCACGAACGTGTCGACCAATGTTTTCTGCCGAGATCCCACCCTGCGAAAGCCGGCTACGAATCCGGCGGTACCCCGCAGCCGCTGATTGCGGATCAGACCTTGCGAGAGTTGAACTGTGGCCGGCACGGCGGATACCCCGTTGCGCAGGAATTGCCACACCATCGCGGGCAGCTCCCAGTACGCGCGTAGTGTCAGGACCTTCCACTCACCGTCGACGTCACGCAGGTCGTATCGGAGGAACGCCGGAATCGTCATGGTGACCGCGGGCCCCATGGCCACCTCGAGATCGAGATCTCGGATCACCGACGAGCCGCGGACGATGTCGAGATCGCGATGAAACGCGATATCGCGCGGGCCGATGAAGGTGTCGTAGAACCGGCCGATCTCGACCGGCCCCGCGTGTGGCCGCGAACCCACCGGATCTTCGACACGGCCGTCCACGGTGAACAGGCCAACCCAGCCCGTCCGGTCGTGCGCCGCCGCGGCCTGCGGTGATCGCTCCACCGCCGCCAGCAACGTCTGCTCCGCCGGGCCCGTCATGTTCCGGCCACAATCGCGACGCCCGCTGCGCGCAGCGCTTCGATGGCCGCGGCAGTGGACTCCTCCGCTACCCCCGCGGTCAGGCCCACCAGCACCCGGGTCGCCAACCCTTGCTTCGCCGCGTCTTCCGCGGTCCGGCGCACGCAGTGATCGGTGGCAATGCCAACCACGTCGACCTGGTCGACGTCGTGTTGTCGGAGCCAGTCGGCCAGCGGGGTGCCACGCTCGTCGAGCCCGCTGAACCCGCTGTAACCGGCGTCGTAGGCCCCCTTGCGGAAGACGGCCTCGAACCGGCCGGTGTCGAGATCGGGATGGAATTCCGCGCCGGCGGTATCGGCACGGCAATGCGGCGGCCACGACGAGAGGTAATCCGGATGATCGGAGAAATGGTCACCGGGATCGATGTGGAAATCCTGCGTGGCCACCACATGGCGGTACTCGGCCCCGCCGGCCAGGTACGCGCTTATAGCGCCCGCCAGGGCCGCCCCACCCGGCACCGCGAGTGAGCCGCCCTCGCAAAAGTCGTTCTGAACGTCGGCCACGATCAGCGCACGCATGACACCACGGTATCGCCGCCAGAAGCCGTACCCGTGTCAGGCGCGACCGTTGGTCTGAGTAAGGTCGGCAAAGTTAACGCCGCTAGCTGCGCGTTGCATCAGGTAGCTAGTCAAACTATAGTCCAGACACGTGTCCAGAAAGTTCGCTGACGCCTCGTCCGAGCCTCTCACCGTGATGTCTCTAGGCACCAACACACCGGATCGGGCGTGAGTATGCGGATTGCGCTGCTGTCCTATCGCAGCAAGCCGCACTGCGGCGGCCAGGGGATTTACGTCCGGTATCTCAGCCGGGGCCTGGTCGACCTCGGACACCAGGTCGAGGTGTTTTCTGGTCAGCCCTACCCTGAGGAACTCGATCCTCGAGTGGTGCTCACCGAGGTACCCAGCCTCAACATGTACCGCGAACCCGACCCTTTCCGCATACCGCATCCCCGGGAGATCCGGGATCGCATCGACCTGCTCGAGTTGGGCGGAGTGTGGACAGCGGGCTTCCCCGAGCCGCGCACCTTCAGCCTGCGTGCCGCGCGCCTGCTGGCCGATCGGCAGGACGATTTCGACGTTGTGCACGACAACCAGAGCTTGGGTGTCGGCCTGCTGAGAATCGCCGAGACCGGTATGCCCGTGGTCGCGACTGTGCACCACCCGATCACCCGCGACCGGGTGGTGGATCTCGCCGCGGCGCGCTGGTGGCGCAAACCGTCAGTGCGCCGGTGGTACGGCTTCTTGAAGATGCAAGAGCGAGTGGCTCGCAGCATCCCGGAATTGTTGACCGTCTCGTCGTCCTCGGCCACCGACATCACCACCGACTTCGGCGTGCACCCCGACCAGCTTCATGTCGTCCCGCTCGGCGTGGACACGGCCATGTTCGCGCCGTCGACCGAGCCGCGAATTCCCGGTCGCGTCATCGCAATTGCCAGCGCCGACCGGCCGCTCAAAGGCGTCGGGCACCTGCTGCAGGCGGTGGCCAAGCTGCGGAGCGAACACGATTTGGAGCTCCAGCTGGTTGCCAAGCTCGAACCCAATGGCCCGACGGAGAAGCTGATCGCCGAGCTGGGAATCTCCGACATCGTCCACATCTCGAATGGACTTTCCGACGCCGACCTGGCCCGGTTGTTCGCCTCCGCTGAGATCGCCTGCATCCCATCGCTTTACGAAGGTTTCTCACTACCGGCCGTAGAAGCGATGGCCAGCGGGACACCGATCGTGGCCAGCCGTGCCGGCGCATTGCCCGAGGTGCTCGGACCCGACGACGGTTGCGCCAGGCTGGTGCGTCCCGGAGATGCCGCTGAGCTGATGCGGGTGATCGGTGAATTGCTGGACTCCCCCGATGAGCTCAAACGACTGGGCGCGGCCGGTCGCCGCCGTGCTGTCGAGGTGTTCAGCTGGGAATCCGTGGCGGCGCAGACCGTACGGGTCTACGAGCAGGCCATCACGCGGACAGCGCCGACCCGCGACCAGCGCCACGCAGTGGGCGAGCCGTGCTGACAGTCGATTTCGACCGTCTCGGCATCGGTGCCGGCAGCAAAGTCATCGACGTCGGCTGCGGGGCGGGCCGGCACAGCTTCGAGGCGTATCGACGGGGCGCCGACGTCGTGGCATTCGACCAGAATGCGGCCGAACTCGGTGAGGTCGACACTCTGTTCCGGGCCATGGCCGATGCCCGGGAGGCCCCGCCGTCAGCTCACGCGGAAACCGTCGTCGGTGACGCACGGGCGTTGCCCTATCCCGACCGAACGTTCGACTGCGTCATCGCATCGGAGATTCTCGAGCACGTCCCAGCCGACGATGCGGTCATCGCCGAGCTGATTCGGGTACTCAGGGTCGGCGGCCAGCTGGCCGTCACGGTCCCGAGATGGTTGCCCGAACAAGTCTGCTGGCTGCTGTCCGACGACTACCACAGCAATGAGGGCGGCCACATTCGCATCTACCGCGCGAATGAGTTGCGCGGCAAGATCGCCGGCCGCGGCATGACCTTCACCCACACCCACCACTCGCACGCGTTGCACTCGCCATTCTGGTGGCTGAAATGTGTTATCGGCGTTGACAACTCGGACCACCCAGCCGTCGCCGCCTACCACAAGATGCTGGTGTGGGACATGATGCGACGACCGCTGTTCACCCGGGTGGCCGAATCGACACTGAACCCGCTGATCGGTAAGAGCGTCGCGCTGTATTTCGAGAAACCGGTACCTGCCGTTGAATTCGTCTAAAGTGCCGAGCGTCGCAGGCGCCCTCTCCCCCGCGCAATGCCGTCAGACGGCGGAATCGATTGCGGCACTTCAACAGCCGTCGGGTGAGATCCCTTGGTCAGACGGTGGGCACACCGACCCGTGGGACCATGTGGAATGCGCGATGGCCCTTACTGCGGCGGGCCTGATCGAACCGGCGCGGCGCGCTTTCGATTGGTGTCGTTACCAGCAGCGGGCGGACGGCTCATGGCCGATCCAGCTGCGTGCGGGGGTCGTCGAGGACGCCAACAGCGACAGCAACTTCTGCGCCTACGTCGCAGTGGGTGTCTGGCACCACGTATTGGTCACCGGTGACCGCGCCTTTGCGGCCTCGATGTGGCCGACGGTGCGCGCCGCAATCGACTTCATCTTGGAGCTGCAGCTGGCGGGCGGCGAAATTTGTTGGGCGCGCAGCCCTTCGGGCCCGTTGACGGAGGCGCTGCTGACCGGGTGCGCGAGCATTTTTCACAGCATTCGCTGTGCACTGGCCCTGGCGAACCTGGTCGACGAACCACAACTTGAGTGGGAGTTCGCGCTCGGCCGGCTGGGCCACGCAATCGCCGACCACCCCTCGGCGTTCACCGAGAAGCCCCATCACTCGATGGACTGGTACTACCCGATCCTGGGCGGCGCGCTACGCGGTCGCGCCGCACAAGACCGAATCGCGGAACGCTGGGGACATTTCGTCGTCGACGGTCTTGGCATCAGGTGTGTCGACGACCGGCCGTGGGTGACCGGCGCAGAGACCTGCGAACTGGTACTGGCACTCGAAGCGATGGGCGACCGGCAGGCGGCTCTGCAGCAGTTCGCCGCGATGCAGCACCTGCGTGAGACGGACGGCTCCTACTGGACCGGTTTGGTGTTCAGCGATGGAAAGCGTTGGCCCGTCGAGCGAACCACGTGGACCGGAGCGGCCGTCATTCTCGCCGCGGACGCGCTGTCGTCCACTACCGCGGGCAGCGGCATCTTCCGCGGCACCGGTTTGCCACGCGGCTTGGAGAGCGACTACGACTGCGAGTGTGCCGCCAGCCAGTCCGATCGTTAGACCGCCACCCCGGCCCCGCCTGCCGTCCGCTCCAGCACCCGCATCGACCCGGTGACAGACTTCTCCACGAACGCACCGCTTGCCAATGCGCGGCAATATATCTCGTACGGCGGCCGCCCGCCGTCGCGCGGGTCCGGGAAGACGTCGTGGATGATCAGCGCGCCGCCGATACTCACCCACTTCGCCCAGCCGTCGTAGTCCTGGCGCGCGGCGTCCTCGCTGTGGCCTCCATCGATGAACAACAGTTGCAGCGGCATGCGCCAGCCCTTGGCCACCACCGTCGACTTGCCGACCACCGCCACCACGTTGTCGTCCAAGCCGGCTTCGTCGAGCGTGTGCCGCAACGTTGGCAAGGTATCGAAACGGCCGGTGACGGCGTCGACCATGGACGTGTCGTGGTACTCCCACCCGGGCTGATGCTCCTCGGAGCCGTGGTGGTGGTCGACGGTATAGAGAACGCTGTCACGCGCGCGCGCCGCCGCACCCAACAACACCGTCGACTTTCCGCAGTATGTTCCGATCTCTACTGCGACACCGCCATCGAGGTAGCTCAGCGCCGCATCGTGCAGAGCGCGGCCCTCGTCAGCAGGCATGAAGCCGATGACCTGCTCGGCCAATGCGAACAAGCGACTGGTCAGCTCGTCGTGAGCAGTGCGATCCGGGGAGGGCGTCATCACCTGAACGGTAATGCACAGGCGTCCGCAGCCGGTTGCCCCACCTGGGTCGGTGTAGTAGTGTCCGGACACGTGTCCAACCCGTTAGCTCGGGAATCGACCAGACGGCGATTGACCGCCAAGCAAGCCGATACCGTTGACCGGCTGGGCCAGGCCGCGATCGGCGTGCTGAGCCGAGAAGGCTTCTCCGGATTGACGATTCGTATGGTCGCGGCCGAAGCCGGAGTCGGCGCGGCCACGGCGTACACCTATTTCTCGTCTAAAGAGCACCTCGTCGCGGAAGTTTTCTGGCGACGGTTGGCATCGAGCCCGGTTCCGCCGACCGATTCGCCGGATTCGACCGGACGAGTGATCGCGGTGCTGCGTCACATCGCGTTGCTGGTGGCCGAGGAACCCACACTGGCCGGCGCGGTGACCAATGCCTTGCTGAGCAAGGATCCCGAGGTCGAGCATCTGCGGTTGCGCATCGGCAGTGAGATCCATCAACGCCTGGTCACCGCGTTGGGTCCTGGTCACGCCCCCGACCTGGTCGAATCACTCGAGCTGCTCTACGCGGGGGCTCTGGTGCGCGCCGGCATGGGATATGCCTCGTACACCGAGATCGCCAATCGGCTGGAGGTATCGGCGCGGCTTCTCTTGCACGAGAAGCCCTAGCAGCCGGTTGCAGGCTGGCATGATCAACGCCCATGGACGTCGTCGACCATCCCGAACGCGATCAGACCTGGGATAGCACGGCGCGATCCGAGACTGAAATCCAACGGCTGGACCGTAATTGGATCAGTCTGCTGCAGGAGTTGCGAGTCGTTCAGACCGGCGTCCAACTGCTCACCGGTTTTCTGTTGACGTTGCCCTTCCAGACCCGCTTCGACGGGCTGAGCGCCACCATGCGCGTGATCTTTTTGGCGACGGTGGGCTGTTCGATCGCCGCCACGGTGTTGTTGGAAGCTCCGGTCGCGATGCATCGCTTGTTGTTTCGTCGGCATCGAACTCAGTTCCTGGTCTCCGCGGCCCACCGGTTTGCCTATAGCGGACTGTTGCTGATGGGCGCAGCCCTTACCGGCGTCGCGGTGGTCATCTTCGGCGCAGTGGCCGGTCCGGTCACCGGTGCCATCGCCGGGGCTTGCGCGTTCGTGGCTCAACTCTTTTTCTGGGTGCTGTTGCCGCTGTGGGCGCGACACGAGGCACCCCCACCAGACCCGTAAACACCGCCGCTGCGGTTCACCGGCCCGGTTTGCACAGTGGGCAACCTGGGAATACACCTGCCATGTTGATTCGCAGAATCGCTCGCCCCCTACTGTCCGCGGCATTTATCGGCCAAGGTGTCGAGGCATTGCGCAACCCGGCGATCACCCTCGAAGCGACCGAGCCGACGGTCGCGGCGCTACGCAACCTGCCGGAACCGTATGGCGACAAGATTCCGTCGAATCCCGAAACGGCCGCGAGGATCAACGCGGCCGTCCAAATCGGCGGTGGCCTACTGCTGGCCACCGGCAAAATGCCGCGCATCGCTTCGGCTGCGCTGGCGTTCACCGTGATACCGGGCAGCCTTGGCGGGCACCTGTTTTGGACTGAAAGCGATCCGGAACGCAAAGCCCAGAAACGCCGCGACCTGCTCACCGACCTGAGCCTGTTGGGCGGCCTGATCATTGCCGCCGCCGACACCGCCGGCAAGCCGTCCCTGGGTTGGCGCGGTCGGCGGGCGGCGGGCCGCATCTCCGAGGCCGTATCGGGGGCGCTCCCACTAGACGGGCCCGACGACTCAGTGCTCGATTCCGAGCTGGCCGATCGGATCGCCCACGGCCTCCACGTGGGCGCCGAGCGCGGCCGCGAGCTGGCCAGCACGGCGGCCGAGCGCAGCGCGCCGCTGGTCGAGGCCGCCCGCAAGCGGGGGGGCGAGCTAGCCAGCACAGCCGCCGAAAAGAGCGCACCCGTGGTCGAGAAGGCACGCAAGAAGGCCCGCAAGCGCGGTGTTCAGCTGGCGGAGGCAGTGCGTGAACATGGAGCCGAGTTGGCCGATACCGCACGCGAGCGCGGCGGCGAATGGGCCGACACCGCACGCGAACGTGGCAGCGAGTTGGCCGACATCGCTCGCGAGCGGGGCGGCGAATTCGGTGAACGCGCGTATGAGCGCGGCAGCGAGTTGGCCGAAACGGCCCACGACCGCGGCGGCGAACTGGCTCGTCGTGGACGGGTCAAAGCTCGTCATTGGCACTGATCGGGCGATCGACGAGGCCCAGCTAGCGGGGTAGATTGGCGGCCACCGCCGCTAGGAGCCCTCTCATGACATCAGCTGACTTCGACCCGCAATACGGTTATCCCCCGGCCGGTTCGCCGCATGGCCAAGCCGGCGGGCTCGGCGCGCGCTTCTTCGCCCGGCTCATCGACGGCATCCTGATCAACATCGTGGTGTTCGTGCTGTCGGTCTTCTTGTTCGATCGCGAATACTGGTGGCTGGTCACCGGCCTGTTCTCCGGAGTCCTGATGTTCGGCTACTTCGTTCTGCTGGAAGTCACGCAGGGCGCCACCCTGGGGAAGAGGCTGCTGGGCTTGACGGTCCACGGCCCGGGCGGAGCACCGAGGCCCGACGCCACCCAGGCGGCCATCCGCAACTCGTTCACGTTGCTGGCCGTGGTGCCCTACCTCGGCCCGCTGCTAGCGTTCATCGCCTACGTCGTCATCGCCGTGACGATCAGTGGCAGCCCGACCAAGCAGGGCAAGCACGACGAATTGGCCGGCGGCACCCAGGTAGTCAAGGGCTGACCGCCAAAAACTTCACGAACGCTTCGACGATGGCGTCGACGCTCTGCCCGACATCGATGACCATCCCCTTCTCGTCAGGATCCAGCGGTTCCAGCGCCTTGAATTGGGACATCAGCAACGACGACGGCATGAAGTGGCCCGGTCTGCCGGCCTGCCTGGCACCGATCAGCTCCGGTGAGCCGGTCAGATACAGGAACGCGATATCCGTTCTGTGCGAACGTAACTGGTCGCGGTACCGGCGTTTGAGCGCCGAGCAGCTCATCACGCCGTCGTCATGGTCGGCCAGCCACTGCCCTACCGCGTCCAGCCATGGACGGCGGTCGTCGTCGTCGAGTGGCGTGCCCTCGGCCATCTTCGCGACGTTGACCGCCGGGTGAAACGAGTCGGCATCGGCAAACGGAACGCCGAGCCGACGCGCCAGCGCCGCGCCCACAGTCGACTTACCAGATCCGGAGACGCCCATCACCACGACAGATCTGCCTGGTGGATAGGGCTTTTCAGCGCGCACGCTACTGCGTTGGCTGATTACGGTTCCACTCCAGCCAGCCCACGCCGGTTCGCCCGTCGGCGGTGGTGACGGTGGCCCACACCCGTGGGAATTGGCTGACTCGCCCGTCCTGGGCGACCAGGCGTAGCGGTCCATGTCCGCGCACGTCGACGGTTGCCGTGATACCCCCGGGCTCCACCGCCAGCGTCGCGCCGACTGGCAATCCATCCGCGTCGAATGTCTGCACTGGAGCGATGGTTTGCAACTCGGTGACCCTTCCACCGCGGTCCTGGATGTATCCGATACTGACCTGCGGAACGCTCGGTATCTTGATACCCACCGCGTGCAGGTGCGTCCCGTCGCCCAGATGCAGCGCGCTCCAGATCCAGTCCATGGACCACCAGTCCCGCACTCCCCAGGAGTGGTCGCGCTGCCCAGGCGCCGCGTCGAGGGTATAGCGGCGGCCATCGATGGTGACGGATCCTGTTACGGTGCAGGGTATCTCGTACCGGGTAGCGATCCTGTACTGATACGGCGTGCCGTCGGTGGTCCACTCCAGATCCAGCTCTACCTCGGCCGGCGTGCCCGGCTCTACCCGCAGCAATCCGGCCGGGTCCTGGTAGGACTGGCCCTGTCCCCGCAGCGCCATCCGATAGCTGCGCAACGGTTCATCGGCCGAATGCGTGAAATCGATTGTGCCCGTGTGCACCGTCCACGGGTCGCTGGGCAGCGCAACCTCGAAGTCGACTACCGCGACCGTCGGCAGGCCGGGACCGCACAGCAGGGCGTGCAGCCAGGCCGTCTGCTGGTTAGGGATCAGCCCGAGCCGTAGCCAGCCGCCGAATCCCTGTGCGGCATCGGCGAAGTCGGCATACCAGCTCTCGCTCCACAACGGCTCATCGTTGGCGGTGTGAGCCGATTCGTCATCGGTCGACGGGCACAGCGGCTCGACGGGCGCCGGTGCTGGCACGATGGCCAGCGCGTCGGTGTCGAGCACGTGCTCGCAATGCCGTTGCAGCATGGTCATGAACATCGCGTCGCCGCGTTCGGTGCGTTCCACCAGCATCGACGACACGATGGCCATCATCACCCCGAAGAAGCTTTGCCTGCGCACACCTTCGCGGACATCCGCCAAGGTGATCGGCGCATCCGGCCCGAGTGCCCGCTGGTAGTCAGCTAGCAGCGCGTCGTAGTTTTCGCGCCGGTCCTCCACGGGCAGAGCACAACCGAGGAAATACGCCAGATCGGTCATCGCGGGGGCCCAGGTGACCGTCTGCCAGTCAACGACGGTCAGCGGGCGCGCGGCACCGCCCGCGCCGAACAGCATGTTGTCCAGCCGATAGTCACCATGCACAAGACCATGGATCCGGCCCGCGGCTGCCTCCTCGGCCAGGTAGCCGTCGAATCCTCCGACCAGCCGTTCGCACACCATGCGGTGTGCAGGCGCGATCTGGTCGCCATAGCGATCAACGAAGCCGGCGTGCAGCGCGGCGATCAACGCCTGGTTGATCGGCGCGTCGCGATTCAGCCACGGCGCATCGGCGAGCGTGGCGTCGCCCAGCAACGGCCCCTGCAGGCGGGCCAGCTCGGTGACAGCGATCTGAGCCTGCGCCGTTGTGGCGCCCTGGATTTCATCGCCGACGACAGCAGGATTCGCATCCTCGAGCAGCACATCGAAAATCCCTGACGCCGCGTCGAAACCGGTGTGGTAGCACGACGAGACCGGGCCCTGCAGCCGTGGCGCGATATCGCGGTAGAAGCACACTTCGCGCTCGTAGAGCCCCAGCGTCATCCCGGTCTGACGGCTCATTGGGTCGGTGGCCGCGACCTTCAGCACTACGGAGGCGGGTCTGTCGCTGCGCGGCGCAGTGTCGGCGTAGCTCAGCTGAACCCGGTAGCACTCACTCATCTGGCCCGTGCCGATGCGCTCGACGGTGAAGTCGGTGATGTCGGCGCCAATGGCTGTCGTGAGCCAGGCGGCGGTGAGGTCAGCCGGCCGTTCGACGACGTTGTCGGTATGCGGTGTCATGGCTCGTCCACGAAATCACATCTGCGGTCATCGCGCTAGGGAAAAACCCTCCCACGCCGTCCGCCGCTCCGGGTGCGGATCGAACTCCAGATGTGACTTGCGGTCGAACACCATCACCGCGCGGTCGGCATCGGTATAAACCGGCCAGTCGTCACCTGGGTTGCCGGTGCGGCTGAATGCCCCCCAGCGCCTTTGTACTTCGTTGGTGACCCGCAGGGCGGAGCGCCGATCAACGGGCGCGGTCAGCAGCGCCCCGAGCTTGGTGCGGTAGACACCGAACACTGCGAGCAGTTCAGTGGCGTGGGTGGCCCCCAGCCCGGACCAGCGCAGCACACGGGGTGCGTAGTCGTACCGATACAGATAGGCGGGTGCATGCCTGCTGTGCGCCTCGGCGATTTCCCAGGCCGCCGAACTGAACGCGAAGTCGCCGCCCAGCCGGATGCATGCAGACCGCTCGGGGTAGTCGGGATAGGCGCCGGTAATGCGTTCCCGCGCAGCGGGTTCCACCCCGGCCAGCATCGCCTCGATCATCGGTTCGGTGGTCGGCAGCAATTGCAGCCATCGAGTGAACAGGCGTCCTTCTTCCGCGTTGGTGCCAACGATGAGGGGAACCCGATGCGATTTGCCCTGCCGCATCGCTTCGACGGGGTCCAGTGGCAGGTAGTCATCACCGAAGACGGGGCCGATCGGGAAGGCACCCAGCATGTCGCGCACGCCGTCGTCGATCAGGCGATTTTGCGCAGCCACCAGTTCCGCCGGCGACGCTTTCAGCAGTGCGTGGGCGGCGTCCTGCTTGCGGGCACCTACCAACGTCGCGAACCGCGCGGCGAATTCCGCGGCCACCTCGCTCGACCGCGTCATGCCGCTCGCCGGACTCTCCGAAATCGCTTGGACAAATAGCCCTTCCGCATCTGGCGCCGCCAGCAAGGCGGCGACGGCATGTGCGCCGGCGCTCTCGCCGAACACCGTTACATTGTCCGGATCGCCGCCGAAAGCTCCGATGTTGTCTTTGACCCAGCGCAAGGCCAGCACGATGTCACGCAGAAACAGGTTGCTTTCGAGGGTGACGTCCTTGGTCGACAGCGCCGACAGGTCGAGACAGCCCAGCGCGCCGAGCCGGTAGTTGACCGAGACGTAGACACACCCGCGGCGAGCCAGCGCCACCCCGTCGTAGATCGGGGTGGCCGAGCTACCCAGGATGTATCCACCCCCGTGCACGAAGACCATGACCGGAAGCGACTCGCTCTCGGGGGCGTCCGGTGCAACGACATTGAGCGTCAGGCAGTCCTCGCCTACCGGCTGGTATTTGCCGACTCCGAGCAGGGTGTATCGGCGTTCTTGGGGTGCGCATTTGGTGAAGCCGTGGCAATAGCGCACACCCGGCCACGGTTCGGCCGGCTCGGGTGCTCGAAATCGCCGCGCGCCGACCGCCGGACGGGCGTACGGGATGGATCGCCACCGGTGCACGCCGTCGCGGGTGAAACCTTCGACGGTGCCGGTGGCAGTCGTCACGCGGACGGTGTGCTCATGCATCACCTGACGGTAGCGAACGTCAAGGGCTCGCGCTCGGCAGGTCGGGTTCGAGGACCTGGATCGTCCCGCTGGTGCCGTCGACCTCGATCAGCGCCCCTGGCGCCAGACGCCGCGTCGCATCGTGAACATCCACCACGCACGGGATACCGAATTCGCGTGCCACCACCGCGGCGTGCGACATCGGCCCACCCAGTTCGGTCACGACGGCGCCCGCGTAGGCAAACGCGGCGGTGTAGCCCACGTCGGTGACTTCGGCCACCAGGATCTCGCCGGCTTCCAGGTCGTCGATGGTTTCGGGCCTGACGATCCGGACCCGTCCGTGGACTCGGCCGCCGCTGACGCCGACTCCCGTCAGCGCCTGCCCGGGGACAAGCACAGTTACATCGACGGTGGCGGCCCGCCAATCGCCGCTGAAGACGGCGGGCGGCGCCACGTCCGCGAGCCTGCTCTGTTCGGCGCGGCGGCGCGCAACCAGCCCGGCCACATCGGCCGGAAGCGCGTCCAGCTCGTCGACCAGCAGATAGAACACGTCGTCGACCGTCTCGATCACCCCCGAATCGACCAGCCGGCGTCCGAGCTCACGAAGTAGGCTGCGCAGCAACCAGATCGCGCGCACCATGCGGTCTCGACGGACCTCGCGGTCCCGAACGTGATGGGCGGCGAGCGAAGCCACCGGTCGGGCGCGTAGCCGGATCACCGGGCGACTTCCCTCCGGGCGCGCCGGCGTGTCAAGTGATTTCGCGACCATGCGGAGCAGCAACTCCGGGTCGTCCGCATAGCTGAACGACCGCATCTCCAGCTCTCCGGGACCGCGGTGTCCGAACGATTTCAGCTCGGCGAGCACGGCCCGGTGGAACTCCGGGGCCTGGGCGGACAGCTCGTCGAGATGGTCGCCACCGCCGGCCAGAATGCGGCGGACGTTGGGGTCGCGGCGCGCGGCATCCGCCAGTCGATACACGGCGGTCAACGGCCCCGCGCTGGCCAACTCCTGGCCAACCGGCAATGTCATGTCACGACCGTTGAGCCCACGCAGGACCACGCTGAGGGCGGCGATCGCCATGAACGATCCGGAGGCCAGCACCCAGCCCTCGATCACATGGTCGCGGGCCAACAAGATCAAGCTCTGCAGTCGCTCGTCGGTGAGTTGTGAAAGGTCCTCCACCGCAAACTTTTCCAGACGGTCGACGTCGACGACGAAATCACGTGTGTCGAGGGGCGCGCCGACTGTCAGGCCGGCCAGGTTCACCCCGAACACGCCCAGGTCGCGGATCGTGCGCAACAGACCTGGCGCACCGCCGGATTCGCGTGGCAACTGCTGATCGCCGTATATCGGCATGGCCGCCGCGCTCGGGCCGAAGTACTGGCTCTGCCGAACCACCGTCTCGGGCTTGACGAATGGCACGACTTCGGCCATGTAATGGGCGGTCGTGATGGCGCCGTACAGGCGGTGCGCGAACACTCCGACGGTGCGCGTGGCCATCTCGCGCTGGATCAATCCGCCCGGCCGCAGACGTCCGGCGATGACCGCGCCCGACGCACGCAGCCCTTTGACGGTTACCGACGCCGATGACGGCGAGAAGGGGCCCGGCAGCGCCTCCGACAAATTGGTGGCCAGATACGTCGGGAAACGCGGGTCGATCGGAGTGTCGAATTCGCCGTTGCCGCCGTCCGGGCCGGCCAGCACCGGCGACACTCCGTCGGCCGCCGGTATATCGACCGCCGGGATCTCCTGAACCGGAATGAGCCGCCACGGCAGCGACGTCGACCACGAGCCGACGCTCATCCGGCCGCGCACCGCCAACGCGACGTCCTGGAGGCATTCCGGTGCGGTCCAGGCCGACGTGAAATTCCACTTGTCAGCCAGCAGTGTGGTATTCATCGACGGCGCATTCAGCAGCAGGTCAAGCTCGGGCGCCGAGCTCAGTCCGCGAAGCAGTCGTCCCACCCGCACCAGGGGCCGCCCGAGCTCCGCGGCGATCTCACCGAAGGTGAGTTCTCTCGGTGCGGCGAGGTTCACCGGCCCGCGGTCGACGCCCGGATCGACTGCCGCGCGGACGAAAATGCGATGCGCGTCGTCGCTGTGCACGACCTGCAAGATGCGACGCGCCGAGTCACCCACATCGGGGAAGAACGCCGATGACAACGCTTTTCGCACCCAGTTGTCCACGCCCCGGCCGAGGATCGCCGCACTTCGGATCGCCACCCACTCGGCACCGCACGCCGCGACCATCTCTTCGGCGCGGGCCTTGTCCTGCCCGTGCATCGAAACCGGTTTCAGTTGGTCGGCTTCCGTTAATGGCGTGGCGGCGTCTCGATCGGCGCCGTAGACGTGTGCCGACGAAGCGAACACGATCCGGCGGGTACCGCTGCGCGCCACTGCATCAAGGACGTTGCCTGTCCCGCCGATATTGACCTCGCGATCGACCGGTTGACCAGAACTCGGGTTGACCGCCCAGGCGCAGTGCACAACGACCTCCGCGCCGGCTACCGCTCGTTGTACCGTGGCCGCGTCGCGAATGTCGCCGCGCACGAAGGTTGCTTCGCTGGGCCAGCTTTCGGGCCGATGACGGGCCAGGCCGACGACGTCGTGGCCGGCGCTGAGCAGCCGCAGGACCACGCCGCGACCGATCACTCCGCTGGCCCCGGTGACGGCGATCCTCACGGGCGAACCTCAAACCTCATCGGACTAGTCGTCGTCGTCGAGGAACGCGGCATTGACCAGATCGTCGAGATCCATTGTCGCGAGGTCTTTTTCCCTGTTCATATCCGCGTCGCCACCCTCGGCCTCATTGGCCAGGTTGAGCAGCAGTTCCAAGACCCCGGCCTGCCTGAGCCGTTTGACCGGAATGGACGCCACGACCCGCTGGATCTCCTCCTCACCCGGTGCGGCTTTGGGCGCGGCTTCGGCCGAGGCGCCGACCAACTCCTGGTGGAAGTAACCCGCCAGTGCCGCCGAGTTCGGGTAATCGAAGATCAGGGTCGGCGACAGTGGCAGCCCCGTGGCGGCTTTGAGCCGGTTGCGCATCTCGACGGCGGTCAGCGAGTCGAAACCCAACTCCTGGAACGCCTTGTCCGGATCGATCGCCTCCGCGCTGGTGTTGCCCAGCACGGTCGCGATGTGCGAGCGCACCAGATCCAGCAGGATCTCCTGCTGCTCGTCGTCCGGCAGACCTTCGAGGCGTTGCAGGAGTGCCGACTTCGACTTGGCCGCGGCCAGCGAGTCGTCAACCTGACGCCGTGCCGTTGCGTTGATCAGATCGACGAACATCGGCGGCAGGGTGCCGCCGTCGAACTTCGCCCGCAGCGCGGTGGTGTCGATGTGCGCGGGCACCAGGAACGGCTCGTCAATCACCATCGCGGTGTCGAGCAGTTGCAGGGCCTGGGTGGAGGACATCGCCGTGATGCCGTCGCGGGCGAATCGTGCCAAGTCCACGGCTTCCAGTCCACCGGTCATGCTGCTGGCCTGGTCCCATAGACCCCAGCCCAGCGAGATTGCCGGCAGGCCATGCCTACGGCGATGCACCGCTAAGCCGTCCAAGAAGCTGTTGGCGGCCGCGTAGTTCGCCTGGCCCGACGATCCCACCAGACCGGCCATCGACGAAAACAGCACGAACGCCGACAGGTTCGAATCCCTGGTCAGCTCGTGCAGGTTCCAGGCGGTGTCCACTTTGGCCCGTAGCACCGCGTCGACCCGTTCCGGCGTCAAGGACGTCACCACCGCATCGTCGAGCACGCCCGCGGTGTGAATCACCGCCGACAGCGGATGCTGCACCGGGATGTCGGCCAGCACCTTGGCCAGCGCCGCACGATCCGCCGCATCGCAGGCGACCACCGAGACCTCGGCCCCGGTAGCGGACAACTCGGCGGCCAATTCCGAAGCACCCGGCGCATCCGGGCCACGCCGACCGATCAGCACCAGGTTGCGAACCCCATGATTGGCCACCACGTGGCGGGCCAGCGCCGAACCCGCCATGCCGGTGCCACCGGTGATCACCACGGTGCCCAACGCCCACGCATCCGGCATCGTCAACACGACCTTGCCGGTATGACGCGCCTGACTCAGATACCGCAGCGCCGCAGGCGCCCGCCGCACGTCAAAGGCTGTGACCGGCAGCGGCCGCAGCGTGGTGTCGTCGAACATCGCGAACAGTTCGGTGAGCATGCGCTCGATGTGTTCGGGCCCCGCCTCGAACAGGTCGAAGGCGCGGTAGCGCACACCGGAATACTGTTCGGCGATCTCTTCGGGGTCGCGAATGTCGGTCTTACCCATCTCCAGGAAGACCCCGCCCGCAGCGACCAGTCGCAGTGAGGCCTCGACGAACTCACCGGCCAGCGAGTCCAGCACCACATCCACGCCGCGACCGGCGGTCACCGCACGGAATTTCTTCTCGAAGTCCAGCGTGCGCGAATCACCGATGTGATCGTCGTCAAAGCCCATCGCCCGCAACGTGTCCCACTTGCCCCGACTGGCGGTGGCAAACACCTCCAACCCGAAGTGTCGCGCCAACTGCACTGCGGCCATACCCACACCACCGGCACCGGCGTGCACAAGGATTCGCTGACCAGGCTTGACGTCGGCCAGGGCAGTCAGGGCGTAGTAGGCCGTCGCGAAAACCACCGGCGCCGTGGCGGCTTCGGCATACGACCAACCGGCCGGAATCTCCATCAGCAGGCGAGCGTCGGTGATCGACATGGTGCCGGTGCCTTCGGGGAAAAGTCCGGTCACCCGGTCACCGACGGCGAAACGACTGACATTCGGTGCGGTTTCGATCACCACGCCGGACGCCTCGATGCCCATGACGGCGTCCTCGTCGGGGTACAGACCCAGGGCGATCATGACGTCGCGGAAGTTGGCCGGCATGGTGCGAACCGCGACTCGGACCTGGCCGGGCTGCAGCGGTGCGTCGGCGTCCGGAATGGGCTCGAGGACCAGGTTCTCGAACGTGCCCTTGCTGGACATGCCCAGTCGCCACGGCTCGTCACCCGGGGGCACCAACAGCGCATCCACCGCTCGGCTGCCGTGCACGCGACCCGTGTACACCGTTTCCTTGCGTACCAGGACCTGCGGCTCACCGACTGCCAGTACCGCCGCGATGGCCGTATCGTTCAGCGGGGCATCAGAATCCACCAACACGATCCGGCCGGGATGCTCGGTCTGGGCCGCGCGCACCAGTCCCCACACCGCGGCACCGGCCAGATCGGTAACGTCCTCCCCCGGCAATCCGACCGCACCGCCCGTCGACACCAGCAGCACTCCGGAGTCGTTCCCGCAGAGCCAGGCTTGCAGCGCGGCCAAGGCGTCGTGGGTGCGCGCGTATGTCGAGGCCAACGGATCGTCGTCGGCGGGCTGGGATTCGAACACGTCGTACGACGGTGTCTCAGCGTGCGATCCGGGCGCCGCAGGCGACCAGACGACTTCGAAGATCCGGTCGGGGCCCGAGCCCGACACGGCGGCCATCAACTGCTGTCGCGACACCGGCCGGGCAACCATCGAAGCCACCGATAGCACCGGCAACCCCAGCCCGTCGGCCAGCTCCACCGACACCGACGACGGTCCAGACGGCGCAATGCGCGCCCGTACCGACGACGCCCCCGCCGCATGCAGTGACACGCCTTGCCACGAGAACGGCACCAGGACACCGTTTTTGCTGTCGTGTTCGGCCTCGCTGGCCACGATCACGGCGTGCAGGGCAGCGTCCAGCACCGCGGGGTGCACCCCGAAGCCGGTCGGTGACACACCGGCGTGATCAGGCAGCGACACGTCGGCGAACACCTCGTCACCGCGGCGCCACATCGCGGTCAAACCCTGGAAGGCTGGGCCGTATCCGTACCCGCGCGCAGCCAACCGGTCATACAGCCCGTCGATGTCGACCGGTGTCGCACCCACTGGTGGCCAGGTGGACATGTCAGCGCTCGCCTCGGCGGCGCCGGGTCGCACAACACCTTCTGCGTGCAGAGTCCAGCCCGAGTGCGCGTCGCCGCGTGAATATATCGACACCGCGCGGTTGCCCGATTCGTCGGCGCCGCCGACGACGACTTGCATCGACACCGACCCAGTTGCCGGAATCACCAACGGCGCAGCCAACATCAGTTCATCGATGACCGTGCAGCCGACCTCATCGCCGGCGCGGATCGCGAGCTCGACAAAGCCCGAACCCGGGAAGATGACCACGCCACCCACGGCGTGATCAGCCAGCCAGCCCTGCGCTGCCGACGAAAGCCGCCCGGTCAGCAATACGCCACCCGAGCCGGGCAGCTCCACCACCGCACCCAGCAGTGCGTGCTCGCTGGCTGCCAAACCCAGGCCCGCGGCGTCGACCGTGGCCTCGTCGGCGGACAGCCAAAAGCGCTGTCGCTCAAAGGAGTACGTGGGCAGCTCGACAAACGAGGCGCCGGGCAGCGTGGCATGCCAATCGACGCCGACGCCGGATACGAAGGCCTGGGCCACACCGGTCATCAGGCTGTTCGGTTCGGGACGGTCTTTGCGCAACAACGGCACGGACACCACGTCGGCCTCGGCCAGTGATTCCTCGATGGACGAGGTCAGGCCGCCGCCGGGCCCCACTTCGATGAATCGGCTGGCGCCGGCCGCATTCGCGTGCCGGATGCTGTCGGCGAACCGGACCGCCGCCCGGATGTGGCGGGTCCAGTAGTCGGATGTCGCGAAGTCATCTCCGGCCAACTCCCCGGTCACGTTGGAGATGACCGGAATGGTGAGCGGATGGACGGCCAGTTCGCGTGCCGCCGCTGTGAATTCGCCGATCATGGGTTCCATCAACGGCGAGTGGAAGGCGTGCGAGACCGCCAGCTGGTGGACTCGCCGGCCTTGGCCGCGCAGCTGGTCCGCGATAGCGGTCACCGCGTGCTCGTCTCCCGACACCACCACTGACGCCGGACCGTTGACCGCCGCGATGCCGACGTTGTCGGTCAGCAGCGGACGCACTTCGTCCTCGGTGGCCTGCAGCGCGATCATGGCGCCGCCGGACGGCAACGCCTGCATGAAGCGGCCACGGGCTACCACCAGCAGCGCAGCGTTCTCCAGCGACAGGGCGCCGGCGATGTGCGCCGCGGTCAACTCGCCGACCGAATGGCCCATCACGAAGTCGGGCCGCACTCCCCACGACTCCAGCAGGCGGTACAGCGCAACCTCGACGGCGAACAGTGCCGGCTGAGCGAATTCTGTTGTGTTCAACAGGCTTTCGTCGTAGCCCCACATCACTTCGCGCAGCGGGCGCAACAGGTGGCGGTCCAGCTCGCCGACCGCGGTGTTGAACGCTTCGGCGAAGACGGGATAGGTGGCGTGTAAGCCCAAGCCCATGCCGAGCCATTGCGAGCCCTGGCCGGGGAAGACGAACACGGTTTTGCCGGCCAGCCCGGTCCCGGTGATCACCGACGCACCCGGCTCGCCGTCGGCCAGCTCGCCCAATCCGGTCAGCAACTGGTCGCGGTCAGCGCCCAGCACCACAGCGCGACGCTCGAACGCGGCGCGACCTGCCAGCGACCAACCGACGTCTGCGGCGGGCAGTTCGTCACGCACGCCGACGAATCCGGCCAACCGCGCAGCCTGCGACTCCAGCGCGGCCGTCGACTTTGCCGACACCACCCACGGAACGAGTGCCGGCGGCGCTGCCGGGCTTGCCCCGGCGGCCGGCTCGACCGGCGGGACCGCTTCGATGATCACGTGCGCGTTGGTGCCGCTGATGCCGAACGACGACACCCCCGCCCGGCGCGCCCGACCGTTCGCCGGCCAAGGCTGCTGATCGGTCAGCAGTTGCACGGAGCCCATCGACCAATCCACATGCGGACTGGGCGCATCCACGTGCAACGTCGCCGGCAGCACCTCGTGGCGCATCGCCAGGATCATTTTCATCACACCCGCGACGCCCGCGGCGGCCTGGGTGTGACCCATGTTCGATTTGATCGACCCCAACCACAGTGGCGACTGCCGATCCTGACCGTAGGTCGCCAAAATCGCCTGGGCCTCTATCGGATCGCCGAGCGTGGTGCCCGTGCCGTGGCCTTCGACCACCTCGACGTCCGCCCCGGCCAATCCCGCGCTGGCCAATGCCGAGCGGACCACTCGCTGCTGGGAAGGACCGTTGGGTGCGGTCAGTCCATTGGACGCGCCATCCTGGTTGATCGCCGAACCGCTTACCACCGCTAATACCGGGTGCCCTAAGCGTCGCGCGTCGCAAAGCCGCTCCACCACCAGCATCCCGCCGCCCTCGGAGAATCCGGTGCCGTCGGCGGCACCCGCGAACGCTTTGCAGCGCCCATCGGTGGACAACCCGCGCATGCGGCTGAATTCCACGAAGATGTCGGGTGTGGCGTTGACGGTGACGCCACCGGCCAGCGCCAGATCGCACTCCCCCGACCGCAATGACTGAGTGGCCATGTGCAGCGCGACCAACGACGATGAGCACGCGGTATCCACCGACACCGCCGGGCCCTCGAGCCCCAACACGTACGACACCCGCCCGGACGCCACACTCGACGACTGTCCGGTCAGCCGGAAGCCCTCCGCAGCTTGCGCGGCACCCATGCCGTAGCCCTGGGCATAGACCCCGGCGAACACGCCGGTGGCGCTGCCTCGCAACATGGTCGGGTCAATACCGGTCCGCTCCAGCGCTTCCCAGGTCAGCTCGAGGAACATCCGCTGCTGGGGGTCCATCGCCAGCGCTTCTGAGGGGCCGATGCCGAAGAATGCAGGGTCGAAGTCCCCGACGCCTTCGACGAAGCCGCCGGTGCGCGTGTAGCAAGAGCCGGAAACGTCAGGGTCGGGGTTGTACAAGTTGGCCAGATCCCAGCCGCGGTCACCGGGGAATTCGGTGACGACGTCGCGGCCTTCGATCACCATGTCCCACAGATCTTCCGGGGAGTTGACTCCGCCCGGATAACGACAGGCCATACCGACGATCGCGATCTGATCGTCTCCGGTGATCCGCACCGCGGGGACGTTCTTGACTTCCTGCGGCACACCCGCGAGTTCGGTCCGAAAATACGAAGCCAGCCGGCTCGGTGTCGGGTAGTCGAAGATCAACGTCGGCGAAAGCGCCAGCCCGGTGGCCGCTTTGAGCCGGTTGCGCATTTCGACGGCGGTCAGCGAGTCAAAGCCCAACTCCTGGAACGCCTTGTCCGGATCGATGGCCTCCGGAGTGGTATTGCCCAGCACGGTCGCGATATGCGAGCGCACCAGATCCAGCAGCACCGCGTCCTGTTCGGCTTCGGGCAGGCCGTGGATGCGTTGCGCCAGAGCCGACTTGGACTTGCTGGCAGCCAGCGAGTCGTCGACCCGCCGACGAGCCGGCGCATTGATCAGATCGACGAACATCGGTGGGACCACCGCGGCGTTGGCCCGCAGGGCGGCCGTGTCGATGTGGGCGGGCAGCAGGAATGGCTCGTCGACGACCATCGCGGTGTCGAACAGCTGTAGCGCGTCCACCGACGACAGCGCCTTCACGCCGGTGCGCGCCAGCCGGGCCCGGCCGGCGTCGTCGAGCCCGCCGGTCATCTCGCTGGCCTGGTCCCACAGACCCCAGCCCAACGACATCGCCGGCAGACCATGTGTGCGGCGGTGAGCGGCCAGCGCATCGAGGAAGCTGTTGGCCGCCGCGTAGTTGGCTTGGCCCGACGATCCCACCAGACCGGCCATCGACGAAAACAACACGAACGCCGACACGTTCGAATCTTGAGTCAGCTCATGCAGATTCCAGGCCGCGTCCACCTTGGCCCGCAACACCGCGTCGACCCGTTCCGGCGTCAACGACGTCACCACCGCATCGTCGAGCACACCCGCGGCATGAATGACCGCCGACAGCGGATGTTGCACCGGAATGTCCGCGATCACCTTGGCCAGCGCCGCACGATCCGCCGCGTCGCAGGCGACCACCGACACCTCGGCGCCCGCAGCCGATAGCTCCGCAACCAACTCCGTAGCACCGGCCGAATCGGGGCCGCGTCGACTGATCAACAACAGATGCCGCGCATCATGATTGGCCACGACGTGGCGGGCCAGCGCCGAACCCGCCATGCCGGTACCGCCGGTGATCACCACGGTGCCCTGCGTCCAGGCATCCGGCATCGTCAACACAACCTTGCCGGTATGACGAGCCTGGCTCAGATACCGCAGCGCCGCGGGTGCACGCCGCACGTCGAAGGTTGTGACCGGCAGCGGCCGCAGCACGCCGGCGTCGAAGAGCTCGGCAAGGTCCAGCATGTACTGGTGCATGCGGTTGCGGCCGGGCTCGAAGAGGTCGAAGGCGCGGTAGCGCACACCGGGATAGTCTTCGGCGACCTTTCCCGGGTCGCGGATGTCGGTTTTGCCCATCTCGAGGAAGACCCCGCCCGCAGCGACCAGTCGCAGTGTGGCGTCGACGAACTCACCGGCCAGCGAGTCCAACACGACGTCCATGCCCCGATCGCCGACGATCGCACGGAACTTGTCTTCAAACTCCAGCGTGCGTGAATCACCGATGTGGTCGTCGTCAAAGCCCATCGCCCGCAATGTGTCCCACTTGCCCCGACTGGCGGTGGCAAACACCTCCAGTCCGAGGTGCCGCGCCAACTGCACTGCGGCCATTCCCACGCCACCGGCACCGGCGTGCACCAGCACCCGCTGGCCCGGTTTGACGTCGGCGAGGTGAATGAAGGCGAAGTAGGCGGTGGTGAAAACGGCTGATATCGCAGCGGCTTCGGCGTACGACCAGTCCGATGGCATTGGGAGCAACAGCCGGATATCGCCGGCGACCAGGGTGCCGCTGCCGTCCGGGAAGAATCCGTAAACGTCGTCGCCGACCGCGAATTCGGTGACCCCGGGGCCGACCTCGACGACGACTCCGGCGCCTTCACCACCGATCAGCGCATCGTGGGTGAACATGCCCAGCGTGATCATGACGTCGCGGAAGTTGGTGGCGATGGAGCGCATCGCCACCCGAACGTGGCCAGGTTCCAATGGCGCGTCGGCGTTGGGAACCGGCTCCAGTTGCAGGTTCTCGAAGGTGCCCGCGGTCGACAGACCCAGCCGCCACGGCCCGTCGGTGGGCGGCACCAGCACGCCGTCCACCGCGCGGCAGCCGCGGACTCGCGCGGTGTGAATCGTCTGGCCCCGCGCCACCAGCTGTGGCTCACCAACCGCCAGCAACCGTGTCACGGTCGTATCACTTAACGGCGCATCGGAATCCACCAGAACGATCCGGCCGGGGTGTTCGGTCTGGGCCGAACGCACCAACCCCCACACCGCGGCGCCGGCCAGATCGGCGACGTCCTCGCCCGCCAACCCCACCGCCCCGCGCGTCGACACCACCAAAACGCCGGAATCATGTTCGGTCAACCACGACTGCAGCGCCGCCAGAGCTTCGTGGACGCGTTCGTAGCTGGCCGACACCGGATCCCCGGCCGACGATACGGACTCGAACACCTCGTACGCCGGCGTCTCGGTATGTGAGGCGGCCGATGTGGGCGACCACGCAAGCTCGAAGAGCCGATCTCCGGTAGAGCCGGAAACCGCTGCCATCAACTGCTGCTGGGAAATCGGACGCGCGACCATCGATGTCACCGTCAGCACTGGCAGCCCCAGCCCGTCGGCCAGTTCGACCGAGACCGCCGACGGACCCGACGGCGCAATCCGAGCCCGCACCGACGACGCCCCCGCCGCATGCAGCGACACGCCCTGCCACGAGAACGGCAGGGCCACTTCGGCCGTGTCGAACGTCACCGCCACCGCGTGCAGGGCCGCATCCAACAGCACCGGATGCACGCCGAATCCGCTGACACCGCCGGCCGCTTGCGGCAGCGTTACTTCGGCGAAGAACTCTTCGCCGCGACGCCACAGCGCGGTCAACCCCTGGAACGCCGGGCCGTACTGGTAGCCGCGCGCCGCCAGCCGCTGGTAGCCGTCGCTCACATCGACGGGAGACGCGCCTTCAGGCGGCCACACTGACAGGTCGGCGCCCGGCTCGACCGG
>DATAZN010000444.1:0-4771 GCA_036272035.1 Mycobacterium sp.
CCGTCGCGGTTGATCTTGACGGCCCATCCGGGTTTTGTTTCGGTCCGCACCGCCGAGACGTTGGGCAAGTCGAGCGTCAGCGCAGTGGTCGCCGCACCGGTGGTGGACTCGTTGGGCCCCTGAAAACTGACCGTCGCGTAGCCGCCGCGGGTGGCGTCGTCGCTGCTGGCCTGAACGTGCGCCGACGCCGTGGTGATCGCCGCAGCCGGCCCGAGGTAGAGGATCGCCGCAGCCGCGGTTCCGATCAGGCTGCGTCGAATGATCCTGCGCGAAGAGAGCATCGGGGTAGCAGTTCCTGTCTGGAAAGGGCCGGGGGTCAGGTCAATCCGAGCCGAGCCATCAGGTCGGCGTCGATCTCGTCGAGCTGGCTGGAGATCGCGGCATGCGCGTCGCGACGGCGCGCGGCGGGCATGTTCTCCGCGGCGGTGACGGCGGCCGCCAGGTCTGCGAGCCGTTCGGAGATGGCTGCGACGAACTGTTTGGTCTCGGCGTCCCTGGGCTTGTTGTCCTGCACGGTCCGCAGCGACTGCTCTGCGCCGGCGATGCGGGCCGACAACCGGCCGCCGCTGCCGGAGAACTGACCGATCTGGGCCAAGGGCACCCCGAGCTGGTCGGCGCGGCGCTGGTCGATCAGCCCGCGCGCCGCGGTAGCGACGCGGTAGGCCACCGGCACGATGATCGGAGCCAGCAACCGAGACACCGTCAGCAGCCGGCGAATCCGGGTCGGCGACAGCAGCGCACCCTCGCGCGCGGCTTTCAGATTGGCTTCGACCACTTTCAGCGCGGTCTGGTCGGTGGTGCGTTGCGCCTTCAACTTCTCGCGGAGCGCCTTCGTCTCGGCCCGATGTTCGGCCTTGAAGCGGCGAACCTCGTTCTTCGCCGACAGCTTGGCCTCCAGCTTGGCCTTGGCCTTGATCGCGCGAGCTTCGGCGCGACGGGTCGCGCGGGTTTTTCGCTTGCCGAACAGGCCCATTCGCGGCCGCCTCCCCGGAATCTCGTCGACTATCGCGATGCCTGTGCGGCATCGATGGGCCAACCCTAACCGGGCCGGTTACGGCGACCGCCGTCAGGAGTCCAGGTGTTCCTTACGGCGAAGCTCGTCGACGCGATGAACGATGTCCTCCCTCGCCTCCGGGGACAGCTCGCTGGCGCCCATCGCAATCCGTCGAACTCCTTCGTCGCGCATGACCAGCAGCCACGACAGCTCCTTGTCGAGCTTCTCGTAGTACTCGTCGTCGGTGAAGTACGCGGGTTTGATCCGGAAGAAGTTGGCCAGCGCCGCCATAGTGGTGGACGACGGGTTGGTGCGGTTGCCAGAACGTAGCTGCGATAGATATGGAGCCGACATCGTCACTCCCTCCGCCTTGAGCGCCGCGATCACTTCAGCCGAGGTGTGCGGACCCCGTCCGGGCGGGTAGACCGAGTCGAACAGGCGATTCAGGCGGGCGGAAAACGTCGTGCTCATCGATATGACCTCCACCGGGTTGGTAGATCGAGTGACTCTCTCTAAGTATTTGCTGATTATCGTAGCCAGACTTATCTCCGCAACCAAGTGCAAACTTTGAGAAAATTAACGGGAATGGTATTTATGACAGCATGGGCTATTGTCGCGGCGGATGGAACCCGCTTATCCAGTCAATACACATGATATTCTAAGGGAATTGTGTGAAGTTTCATCGCTTCAAGGACTATTGACAGTTCGCTGGTCGCGAGCGTGTCTACTTATGGCAACCTGTGTAACGCGCCAACCGTGCGCAAAGCCTATTTGCTGTAGAGCGCCATGGAGTCGGCTGTGAACCTGTTTTCGCCGACGTGCCACGCGCCGATATTAGGCACATGCTGGAGTGCCGTCCAGATCCCCGGTCAACACGGTCGAGGAGTCAGAAGACCCGCCCGCCGTCCTACGATCGGCGTCCGGCTGTCGGACTAGCTATGCGGCAAGCAGCATTGCCAAGATTGCTGTGTCGGGGTGGCTGATCGGGTCGACGCCGACTCGGCTGACCATCGAGGTGATGGTGCCGTCGGCCTCGGCCTCCACCCAGGCCGCGCGGTGCTCGAGTCCCAGATAGGGCAGACCGGGCAGCAGCACACACCCCGACGCGGCGCCACTGCATTCCGGCAGCGACGGCATTGTCTCCGACGGTGGATGCAGCATCAACAACGCCGGCGGCTGGTGATTGGCGAAATAGCCTGGCTGAATGGCGGATTCGCCCACCACCGGACCCTCTGCCAAAACCAGGCCCACGGTGCCCGGCGCGGGCGCGTCCGGTAGTTCCTCGCGAACGCCGAATACCGTTGTGGTTGCCAGTAATCCGGGAAGGGACGCCACCCTGACCGCGACCATCAACAATTGTGCCCACTCTTTGGTCGAGTCGGGCCAGCGCCCGGAAATCACGAACCCTTTCAGGGCACCACGGGAATGGAACGGGGCCACCTCGATGGCCCGGCCTGAGCCAGTTTCCATTTCGCCCTCCGTTCGGGTATTCAGCGATACGCCGGTGGGTCGATCCGATCAGCATGCGGCAGCCTGGCAACGCCTGCAAGCTGACACGGGCAATCAGCGGCAACGAAGTCGAAAAGAAACACGGCCGAAATAGCGCTCGGGGCGCCACGCGAAACGCGCGACGCCCCGCTCGGGGCGCCACGCGAAACGCGCGACGCCCCGAGGCAAGCTTGCGATCAGGCGGAAATCAACCCCTTGGCCTGCGAGGTCGCTGCCGCGTAACGAGATTGCACCTCGTCCCAGTTGATCACGTTCCAGAACGCCTTGGTGTAGTCCGCTTTGACGTTCTTGTAGTCCAAGTAGAAAGCGTGCTCCCACATGTCGAGCAGCAAGATCGGGACGACGCCTAGCGGGAAATTCGTCTGATGGTCATACACCTGGAATGTCAGCAGCTTGTCCCCAAGGCTGTCATAGGCCAGCACAGCCCAGCCCGAGCCTTGAATGCCGTTGGCGACAGCGCTGAACTGGGCGCGGAATTTGTCGAACGAGCCGAACGCGTCATCGATCGCTGCGGCCAGATCACCGGTCGGCTTGTCACCGCCGTTGGGAGACAAGATCTTCCACCACACCACGTGGTTGACGTGGCCGGCCAGGTTAAAAGCCAAGTTCTTTTCGTTGAGCAGGATCGTCGAGTGGTCGTCTTTCGACCGCGCCTCTTCGAGTTTCGCGACCGCGTCGTTGGCCCCTTTGACGTAGGTGGCGTGGTGCTTGTCGTGGTGAAGCTCGTTGATCGCGCCCGAGATGTGGGGTTCCAACGCTCCGTAGTCCCAGTCCAAATCGGGCAAAGTGTAATCAGGCACGAGGTTCCTTCCTGGTGATGATCGTTTCCGATCTAACTCTTACGCTCGCTCCACTCGCAGGCTGTTCGCGACGTGGGTCTGTCGTAGGTAACCCTGCTCCATCGCCACGCGCACCGCAAGAACGAGTGCGTCGTCGGGATACCCGGCGGCGGGAGTTTAGAACCAGATGATGACGGCGAGCACCGCCAGCAAAACCAGCGCGATCAAGCCGGCGCGCAATCCGGCAAGCAAGTAGGAGCGATTACACGTCGCCGACGTCGTGTACCAGTGCGGCGAAGAAGTCGCCGACGGCGGTCCGATCGGTTGCGTTGTCATCGAATGTTCCCGGCCTGCCTGTCCAACTGTTCCCCCCAGTGAGATGAGTCACAAAAGATTTCAGTGATGGCGATCATAGCCCCTTATGTACCCCCTGAAAAATTGAGCAGACTACGGCGCGCTGACCAGCGTCTTGTTGCTGGAGACGTTGTTTTTCGTGTGCCGAATAACCGGGCTCGCGCTTCTGCGGGCTGACAGCGACGCGCGCAGACGCGCTGTGACTTCCGCCATAGCGGCGAGTATGGCGGAATCGTGAGACTGGCTAAGAATTCGCTGAATGCGGGGTCGGGCTGTCGATCACGAAGCGGTAACGGACGCGGGTTATCCACAACTACCCGCCCACCTCGGCCGCGTGACGCGCATGCTTGCGCGTCAATGCGTCGAGGCGGCCTGTGGATAAACCTGTGGAAACTGTGGATACCCGTTGATAGCTGGACGCCGGTCTTAGCGCGGCCCATCCGCGCGTGCCAAGATCAACACCGTGGATGGAGAACCGTCAATCGCACAGCTAACCGTCAACGACCTGCCCGCCGAGTTCGGACCCGGCTCGGTGTTGCTGGATGTGCGCGAAAACGACGAGTGGAATCGCGGCCACGCCGCCGCGGCCCGGCACATCCCGATGGGTGAGGTGCCGGCCCGGCTCGACGAGATCGATCGGTCGGCCACGCTATATGTCATCTGCAAGGCCGGCGGGCGCTCGGCGAAGGTCGCCCAGCTGCTGGCCCACCATGGGTACGAGGCGATCAACGTCAACGGCGGAATGCTGGCGTGGGCCGAAGCGGGCCGCCAGGTGATCGCCGCCGACGGCGGGCCCGGAGTCGTGTGAGCGGCTGCGCCGTCGCCGCTAGCAGCCGATTTCGACCGCCCGGTTAGTCTGATCGCATGATCGGCGTCGGCGACGAATCGACAGCGAGCGATGAGGTGGGGGTACCACCCGCTCGCTTGGGAGAGCGGCGCCAATGATCCGCGTCGGCGACGATGCAGAGCGCAGCGATGTGGAGGAGCGGCGCCAATGATCCAAGTGTGCTCCCAGTGCGGCACACGCTGGAATGTCCGCGACAAGCAACGCTCGTGGTGTCCGCGCTGCAACGGCACGCTGTTGGCGCCATCGGCAACCGGGGCACCCCGGCCGCCGGGCGCCGCTCCGGGCTGG
>DATAZN010000445.1:0-1901 GCA_036272035.1 Mycobacterium sp.
TCCCCCCGCCCTCGCAGGGGTCGCAGGGAGGCCAAGGAAAGGGTGGCACGGGTAGCGGCATCGACGGTGGCGGCAGCAGCGGTGGTGGTGTGCAGCCTGCACCGGAGCCGCCCGAAGGCCACGTCGCGCTGCTGCCCTGAGACAGCCCCCGTAGATCACTCCGGGGCTGTTTTCATGCCCACGTGTGAACCGATTTCACCACCGCGCGTCGACCTGGGCCGGGATGGGCCCCTTTGCGACAGTGGTGCACGGCGATTCGAGTGGAAAGTCCTTGTCCGTCGAACGGATCCGGATAGACCCGACGATGGTGGCGAGCGCGAGGGTTGTCACCAGCATCGCGAAGTGTTCACCGATACACGAACGTGGCCCGGCGGCGAACGGGATGAACTGCCAGCGGTCCCGGTCCTTGGAGTTCTCCGCGCTGAACCGATCGGGGTCAAAAACCAGCGGGCGCTCCCACAAGGCCGGATCCCGGTGCAGGGCATTAATCCCCACGGCCACAATGCTGCCCGCTTCCACTCGGTACCCGTCCACCGCGATGTCACGCAGCGCCACCCGGCCGACCCCGGCGGCCGGCGGGCACAGTCGCAACGACTCGTTGAGCACCTGGGCGGTGTATTCGAGCCGGGGGACATCGCCGGGCGTCAGTTCTCTATCGCCGATCTCGGCGACCTCGGCGGCGATCCGGTCCTGCATGTCGGGATGGTGCCCCAGTTCCCACAATGCGTAGGTCAGCATCGTCGCCGTCGTGTCGTGGCCGGACAGCATGAAGATCAGCAGCTCGTTGCAGATGTCGTCGTCGGAGAGCGGCCGGCCGGTGTCTGGGTCGGTGGCCGCGATCAACGCTCGAACCAGCGGTGCATCGCGGGTCGGATCTGCGCGGCATGCCTGCAGGACGTCCATGGTCACCCGGCGCATCGTCGCAACCGCGGCGCGAGCACGACGGCGTGACAGCGTCGGGAGCCACCGCGGCGCACGTAGCGGCCGTAATGCACGATCGGTCGCGTAGGCCGATGCCACGTGCATGTTCTGTGCGATCTCGTTACCGAATTCGTTGACGTCGACACCGAGGATCGAGCGGCCGAGCGACCGCATGGCGAGTCGGCGGCACTCCACGTCGAGGTCCACGTCACCTACCTCGCGCCAGTGATCGGCGAACGTTTGCGCCGCCTGCGTCATGTGTCTGCCGAAGCCGTCGACGTTTTGTTTGGTGAACACCGGTTGTAGTGCGCGTCTGCGCGGAGCCCATTCTCTGTTGGGCAGGACAAAGAGGTTGTCGCCCGCCACGTTCCGCACTTCCTGGTGGATCTGGCATCGCTCGGTGAGTCCGTCCGCGCGTCCCAACACATCGCGCACCCCGCCGGGCGAGGTGACCAGCACAAGGGCCGGGGCAAACAACTTTGGCAGCGGTACGAAGCGGGTCACCGGGCCGCCGGCCTCGCTCAGCAGTACTAGTCCGGTGTGCAAAACCCGCGCCGCTGACAACGCCTGCCGAATGGGCAGCGGGTTTTTCGGTGCCAGCGGAAGCGTGGCCACATCGAGACTGTCGATCGTCGCGGTCATTGCACCAAGAATTATGCCGTGCCTGGCGGATTGCAAGACTTTGGCCTATTCCGTTCTCGGTCTTGAACTCCCTGATCAAGTCGACGTGTCACCGCTCAGTTAGATACTGAAGATCTTGACAGCGCCGGGGAATACCTGCGCGCGCCGTCGACGCTGACGGTGACACGAGCGACAGGAGGGCATCGTGACCCAGACCAAGCACTACGAGCGGCTCCTGGCTTTGCACCAGCAACCTGAAGCCTTCGTGATGCCCAACCCGTGGGACGGGTTGTCCGCCCTCATTTTCAAGAAGGCAGGCTTTGCTGCGCTGGCGACGTCGTCGGCGGCGTTGGCGGCCA
>DATAZN010000446.1:0-22742 GCA_036272035.1 Mycobacterium sp.
GTAGCCCAGCACGGTGCCACCGTGCTGCGGGTGGTGCGCGCGGTCCTCGGCCACGCCGACGCTGACGACGCATGGTCGGAGGCTTTCCTGGCGGCGATGAAGGCCTACCCCGACCTGCCGGCTGACGCCAACGTCGAGGCGTGGCTGGTGACGATCGCTCACCGCAAGGCGATCGACATCACCCGCGCCTCGGCGCGACGGGCCATACCCGTGCCGGACACACCGGACAGGCCGATGCCGAATCACGACGACGACCACTTCGAGCTCACCGAAGCGGTTGCCGCGCTGCCCACCAAGCAACGTCAGGCGGTGGCCTATCACTACCTGGCCGGGCTGCCCTACGCCGAGATCGCCGCGCTCCTCGACAGCAGCGCGGCCGCCGCGCGCCGCGCGGCCGCCGACGGCATCGCCACCCTGCGGCGCACCTATTCGCATAACCTCACAACGGAGTTCGCTGATGACCACCATTGACCTCGCCGCGGCGTATCCGGTCGACGATGACGACCTCACCCGCCTGCACGCCCGTCTGGCGGCTGCCGCTGAAGACGACGACCTCCTCGACGTCGCCTATCGGACGGTCGACTCCCCGGTCGGCTCGCTGCTGATCGCCGCGACGCCGGTCGGGCTGGTGCGCGTGGCATTCAGCAACGAGGGCCACGACGCCGTCCTGCAGAACCTGTCCGACCGGATCAGCTCCCGACTACTGCGCGCCCCGGCCCGCCTGGACGCCGTGGCGCACCAACTCGACGAGTATTTCTCCGGACGTCGTCACGCCTTCGACGTTCCGCTGGATTGGCAGCTCTCCAAAGGATTTCGCCGCGTGGTCCTCGGTCACCTGGCCGTCGACATCGGCTACGGCACCACTGCCAGCTACGGCGTCCTGGCCCGACTTTCGGGTTCACCCAAGGCCGTTCGCGCCGTGGGGACGACCTGCGCGACCAACCCGATCCCCGTCGTGGTGCCATGCCACCGGGTGGTCCGCTCGGACGGCACCATGGGCGGCTACCGCGGCGGACCGACCGCCAAACGCGCGCTATTGGATCTGGAAGGCATCGGATGACGCCCGCTCGCAACCGGGTCTCGCCTCGCGGTGGCATCGTCGCGGTCACGGGCCGCGGAGCATGGATGGGCAATCGGGGTCGACTGCACGAAGGACGCGGCGCCCGCGACATCGTCAGGAACTCTCGGGGCAAGGCTTGGATCACCTGCGTCTTGGAGTTCAGAGGACGGCACTCCGAACAGTGGGCACCCAATCACTACACCCAGTTGTTCTTTCTCGACGAGGCGGTCGCATTTGCCGCGGGTCATCGACCCTGCGCCGAATGCCGCCGCAGCGACTACAACGCCTACCGAAAGATGTGGCATGGAACCAACAGCGGCGCAATGCATTACGCCACGGACATGGACAATGTGCTGCACCGCGAGCGAGCCGCGTCGCATCGGATGCCGTGGACTGCCCTGCCCGACGGGGTATTCGTCGACACAGACGACGGACCGGCCGCGATCGTGGGCGGTCACCTCGCGGTCTTCGACGAAGATGCCTATACGTATCGACGACTGATGGCGAAGCCGGTCGAGGGTTCCGCGTCGGTGCTCACCCCACCGTCGACGGTGGCAGTGCTGAGCGCGGGATACCCGGTCCAGATCGATCAGTCAGCGTGGTCGCTACTGTCGGGCCGAGGTTCGCCGAGCCGGGATCTGATCGCACCCCACGGATCGGCGTAGCGGCCCGGCGCGTCCCGATACGCCGCTTGGCGTTTCAGGAACTGCCGCGCGACGGGGCCGACGAAGAACATCGGATAGCGCCGCCACCCGACGATGGCCCGCATCTCCGCGAGCATGTCCGGCCACGAGTGGTGCTGGAACGACAACGCCTGCTGTGCGCGGGTGGTATCCAACCAGTCGGTGACAAACCAGTTTTCCTCGCTGTCCGGATCACCGGGGCGGCCGGCGGGCAGGACGTCCGACAACCCCCTTGCCGCGGCCAGCGCCAACCCGACCTCCTTCTGCCGGAGCAGATGCGAATCGTCGCCGGCGATCAGCAGAGTTTCGCCCGCGACGTCCGCCGTCGTTGCGGCGGCGAACGCGGCCGCGACATCCCGGACGTCGACGGTGTGGATACGCCCGTCGGTCGGCAGCGCGCTTTCGAAGAACAAGGCGTCGCCGGTGAACGGCATCACGCCGGGCTCGACGCTGATCACCCCGCCGAGGCGCAGGATCACCCACTCCAAACTCGAAGCCCGGAGGAGGTTTTCGGCCACCACCTTGTGGGCGCCATAGAGGTCCGCCGGCCGCAGCGGGGAGTCGGCGCGCAGCCGGTCGGGGTGACGATGCGGATTGCGGGACCCGTAGACCGCGTTGCTGGAGGCCAACACGAAGCGCAGCGGATGTGCGCTTGCCTCTGCGGCGCGCAGCAGCGCCGCGGTCGCCTCGACGTTGACGCGACGCGCGAGTTGGGGGTGGCGATAGGCCGGCGGCAGAATCACCGCGGCCAAGTGGACGATTACCGTCGGCGAGACTTCGGCGACCAGCAGGTCGACCTCGCGCTGGTCGGTCAGGTCTGCCCAGTGCGCCTCGGCGTTGGCGGGCAGCGAGGCGGCGGCTTTGCGCTGAGCGGGAGTGCCGAGGTCGGTGACGACCACGCGGTGGCCGTCGTCGACGAGTCGGCGCACGGTCTGCGATCCGACCAGGCCGAAACCGCCTGTGACAAGAACCTTCTCGGTCATCGTCCCCAATTCAGGTTGGCCCCCAACAGCGGATATGACATTCTCCGAAAATGAGAGTATCATGCTCGTAGCGGGCGCCATTGCACGAATACTGCGTCTCGCAGGAAACATTGGCCGACGACGACCAGCGAAAACTCGAGGGCTCACGAATGGCGGGCAGCAGCTCTGACACGCCAGAGCATCGCGAGACCGCGCAGTGGGATTCGGCATTTACCAAGCAAGTCGCGAACACCATTGGACCGTTGATCAAGCAGTACCACCGCGCCGAAGTGCGCAACATCGACAACGTTCCGTCATCAGGTGGAGCGCTGGTGGTGTCCAATCACTCCGGCGGCATGCTGACCCCCGACGTCTTCGTCTTTTCGCCGGCCTTTTACGGCAAATTCGGCTACGACCGTCCCGTCTACACGCTGGGCCACTACGGCATCTTCATGGGCCCACTCGACGGCTGGCTGCGTCGCCTCGGGGTGATCGAAGCCAGTCGCGAGAATGCAGCCATCGCACTGCATTCGGGTGCGGTGGTGCTGGTGTTCCCCGGCGGTGACTACGACTCCTACCGCCCCACGTTCAGCGAGAACACCATCGACTTCAACGGCCGCACCGGCTACGTCCGGACCGCCATCGAAGCCGGCGTGCCGATCGTGCCGACGGTCTCGATCGGCGGACAGGAAACCCAGCTGTTCTTGACCCGCGGCAACTGGTTGGCCCGCAAACTCGGCCTGACCAAGGCTCGAATGGACATCTTGCCGATGAGTTTCGGTTTTCCGTTCGGCCTGAGCGTGATCTTTCCGCCGAATGTCCCGCTGCCATCGAAGATTGTCACCGAGGTCCTCGAGCCGATCGATATCACTGCGCAATTCGGCAAGGACCCCGACGTCGCCGCGGTGGACGAGTACGTCCGTTCGGCGATGCAGGCCGCGCTCGATCGGCTGGCCAAGCAGCGCCGGTTCCCGATTCTGGGCTGATGTCCGACTCCTGAACTGCCGACGCCGAATCTGCCATTTCGGCGAATACACCATCTCGTTGGTGCTTGCATGAACACGTCGGCACGGAGGTGGGCGTGAAAAGACTCAACGGCATGGACGCCATGCTGCTTTACAGCGAGACGCCCAACCTGCACACGCACACACTGAAGGTGGCGATCGTCGATCCGTCCGGCAGCGACGGCGAGTTCAGCTTCGACGCCTTCCGGCACCACCTTCGCCGGCGTCTGCATCTGTTGGAACCGTTGCGCTACAAGCTCGTTGACATCCCCTGGCGGTTGCACCATCCGATGTGGCTGGAGAACTGCGACGTCGACTTGGACTACCATTTGCACCGGGTGCAGGTACCCGCACCCGGTGGGCGCCGCGAGCTCGACGCCGTCATCGGCGAGGTGGCGTCCACGCCGCTAGACCGCAGCCGGCCGCTGTGGGAGTTCCACGTCGCCGAGGGCCTGTCCGGTGGACGCTTCGCCCTGATCGGCAAGATCCACCACGCCCTGGCCGACGGCGTCGCCTCGGTCAATCTGCTGGCCCGCGCCATGGACCTCAAGGACGCTCCGACCGATGAACAGGACAACGACGAGGGCGGCGTCACCCCGACGACGGCGGGCCTGTTGCGCGCCGCCGGACGCGACCACCTCCGCCAAATTGCTGAGCTCCCAGGGCTGGTCAGCGACGCCGCCAAGGGATTCAGCCGGGTGCGCAGGCGCGCCCGCGAGCGCGGCGATCATCCGGACCTCGCGGACGCCTTCGACGCACCACCGACCTTCCTGAACCACGTGGTGTCGCCGCAGCGCCGGTTCGCCACCGCCGCACTTCGGCTGGCCGACGTCAAGGCGACCGCGAAAGCCCTCGGTATCACGCTCAACGATCTGATTCTGGCGACGGCTGCCGGTGGGCTGCGGGAGCTGTTGCTGCGTTATGACGGCAAGGCCGACCGTCCGATCATCGCGTCGGTACCGACCGCCACCGACAAGTCCGAGCGAGTGACCGGCAACGAGATCAGCGGTCTGTCGATTTCGCTACCGGTGCATGTCGCCGATCCGGCCGAACGCGCGCAGCTGGTCGCGCTGGCAACCAAGATCGCCAAGGAGGATCACGAGATCCTCGGCCCCCGCCTGTACGGGCAGATAATGGGCTACCTACCTACGGCGATCGCCCCGGCGGCATTCCGGTGGCTGGGGCAGCGTGATGCACCGAACAAGATGATGAACGTCGCGGTGTCCAGCGTCTTTGGGCCGCGAGAGCGTGGCCACTTCGGCGGCGCCCCGGTGAGCGAGATCTACTCGACGGGTGTGCTGTCACCCGGAGCTCCGGTCAACATCACGGTGTGGAGCTATGTCGACCAGCTCGGCATCGCGGTGCTCACCGACGACGAGACGTTCAATGACCCGCATGAGGCAACCGATGCACTGAGTGCGGCGTTCAGCGAACTACGCAGCGCCGCAGGTCTTTCGGTCGGTAACAGCACGGTCGGCCTGATGGCCGAGCACGCGCTGCGCTAGCCGCGGCTCAGGCGGCGAGGACGGCGTCCAGCGCCGAATAGAACAGGCCCAGCCCGTCGTCGGACGGCCCGGTCAACGCCTCGATCGCGTGCTCGGGGTGCGGCATCAGCCCGACCACGCGGCCGTTGGCCGAGCTGACTCCGGCGATGTCGCGCAGCGACCCGTTGAGGTTGTCGTGGTAGCGAAACACCACCCGGCCTTCGCCTTCCAGCTCGTCGAGCACGTCGGCGGAGGCCACGTAGCGGCCCTCCCCGGACTTCAACGGGATCAGCAGATCGGCGTCCGCCTCGAACCGAGACGTCCATGCCGTCGACGTCGATGCCACCCTTAGCCACACGTCGCGGCAGACGAAATGCAAACCGGCGTTGCGGGTGAGCGCACCGGGCAGCAGTCCGGCCTCGCAGAGCACCTGAAAACCGTTGCAGATTCCCAACACCGGCAATCCGCGGTCTGCGGCAGCGATGACTTCTCCCATCACCGGGGCGAATTTCGCGATGGCGCCGCAGCGCAGGTAGTCGCCGTAGGAGAACCCGCCGGGCACCACCACCGCGTCGACACCCTTGAGATCGGCGTCGGCGTGCCACAGGCTGACCGCCTCGGCGCCGACGGCACGCACTGCACGGGCAGCGTCCACGTCGTCGAGCGTTCCGGGAAAGGTGATGACGCCGATACGCGTCGTCACTGCGATTCTCGGCTTACGGTCCAGTCTTCGATCACGGTATTGGCCAGCAGCGACTCGGCGATCTCTGCCAGCGCCGCGTCGTCGACGCTGTCGTCCACTTCGAGCTCAAACCGCTTGCCCTGCCGCACATTTGAGATACCGGCATGTCCAAGCCGGCCCAGCGCGCCGACGATCGCCTGGCCCTGCGGGTCGAGAATCTCGCCCTTGGGCATTACGTGCACAACCACCCGGGCCACCCGCACTCCTCCTACTGTCTTGGCTGCTCGGCGCCAACTCTACCGGTCAGCACCCCGGCCGTCGTGCTAGCACGAGCCAAGGTAGGCCGCGCACAGCGACGAGGCTATGGCGTCCAGCGCCTGTGCGTCGGAGATGATCGGCCAGGGCAGCTGGACGGGGTCTGACGCCCACAGGGTCAGCTCGCTGATCGTGCTGTTTTCCGGGAGCGCGACCAGGTAGGTGTGCATGATCACCGGGCCGCTGACCACCGCGGACAGCCGGTTCGGCGCGTCGACGGTCACCGACGGCGACTCTCCAGAGGCACCGAGTTGGCAGCCGCGCAACGCCGACGCGGCGATGTCGAACACCGATGTCGCGCTTTGGCCCCCGCGTGCGGTGTCACCCCGCCAGTGCACCACCTCGCCCCGCAGCTGCCATTGGCCCTGGGGTTTGTCCACCGCCACCCGGCTCGCGACCGCGGAGTTGCGGGTGTCCTGCGGGAAGGCCGGCGTCGCGCACACCTCCTCGAACCGGAACCGGGGCGTCGCGCCACCCGTCATCGGCACGGCAGACCCGGCCGGCGACGGCCAGTGGTAAGTGGCGTTCAGGGGTATCGCGGGCGAAGAGATCCAGGCCGTGTCGGGAATCTTGTCGCACACCGGTGGACAGGTTTCCGGGTCCGCGACGGCGAAACCGGACGAGGACACGCACGTCACCAGCAGGCCGCTCGCGATCAGCGTCGCCGCCAGGACTACTAGGCGCATGCCAGAGCCTCCATGAGCGCACAATCGTAGACATGCAACTCACGCATTTCGGCCATTCCTGCGTACTCGCCGACTTCGGCCACACCACGGTGCTGTTCGACCCGGGAAACTTCTCACACGGCTTCGAGGGCATCACCGGCCTATCCGCGATCGTGATCACCCATCAGCACCCTGACCACGTGGATCAGGAGCGACTGCCCGCGCTGCTGGACTGCAATCCGGGCGTCGCGCTCTACGCCGACCCCCAGACCACCGAGCAACTGAGCGTGCCGTGCCGCGCGGTGCACGTCGGCGACGAACTGTCGGTCGGCGAGCTGACGATCCGCGCGGTCGGTGGTCGGCACGCCGTTATCCACCCGGAAATCCCTGTGATAGATAACATCTCGTACCTCGTCGGCGACGGCGAGCACACCGCACGCCTCATGCATCCCGGCGATGCGCTGTTCGTTCCGGACGAGCCGATAGACGTGTTGGCCACTCCGGCGGCAGCACCGTGGATGAGGATCTCCGAGGCGGTGGATTACCTGCGGGCGGTGGCGCCGACCCACGCGGTGCCGATCCACCAGGGCGTCGTCGCGCCGGAGGCGCGCGGCATCTACTACGGGCGGCTCAGCGAGATGACCAGCACGGACTTCCAGGTGCTGCCTGAAGAAAGCGCGGTCACCTTCTAGCCGATGTCGCTGGCCGCACCGCGACCCGCGGCACGACCGGAGAAGATGCAGCCGCCCAGGAACGTTCCCTCCAGCGCCCGGTAGCCGTGCACACCGCCGCCGCCGAATCCGGCCACCTCGCCGGCCGCGTACAGCCCGTCGAGCGGGGTTCCGCCGGCTGTGAGTACTCGTGAATCCAGGTCGGTTTCCAACCCGCCCAAGGTCTTTCGGGTCAGTATGTGCAGCTTGACCGCGATCAGCGGGCCGGCCTTCGGATCGAGCAGGGGCTGCGGAGGGACGACCCGGCCCATCTTGTCGCCCAGATACTCACGGGCAGCACGGATCGCGGTGATCTGGCCGTCCTTGGTGAATTTGTTCACCACCTCGCGGTCGCGGGCGGTGACCTCGTCGGCAACCGTCGCATAATCCAGCGCCGCCACATCGGGCAGGGCGTTCATCGCCGACACCAAGTCGCGCAATGAGTTTGCGGTGACGAAGTCGACTCCCTTGTCGACGAAGGCCTGCACCGGGCCGGGCGCGCCGGATCCGGCCCGCGACGCCATCAGCTGACGCACGCTGCGCCCGGTCAAGTCCGGGTTCTGTTCCTGACCGGACAAGCCGAATTCCTTGCCGATGATCTTGGCGTTCAACACAAACCAGGTGTAGTCGTAACCCGACTTAGCGATGTACTCCAGCGTTCCGAGGGTGTCAAAGCCTGGGTACAACGGCACCGGCAACCGCTTACCCGTGCCGTCCAGCCAGAGCGCTGACGGTCCCGGGATGATCCGGATGCCGTGCATCGGCCAGATCGGGTCGTAGTTGGTGATGCCCTCTGTGTAGTGCCACATCCGGTCCCGGTTGATCACCCGGGCGCCGGTCTTCTCGGTAATCGCGATCATCCGGCCGTCGACGTGCGCGGGGACGCCCGTGAGCATCCGTTCGGGGGTCGGGCCCATCCGGGTCGGCCAGTTCGCCCGCACCATATCGTGGTTGCCGCCGATACCACCACTGGTGACGATCACCGCCTGACCACGAAATTCAAACTTTCCGATCGCGTTTCGCGACGACTTGACGCCGCGCGCTTCGGACGACGGCTCCAGCACAGTGCCCCGAATCCCGGTCACCGCCGCGCCGTCGACGATCAGCTCGTCAACCTGGTGCCGGTGGGCGAACCGCACTTTCGGATGCTCGACCAGCCGGCGCGCGAAGATCTCCACGATCGCCGGCCCGGTTCCCCAAGTGATGTGAAAGCGCGGAACTGAGTTGCCGTGCCCCTGCGCGCCGTAGCCGCCGCGCTCGGCCCAGCCGACCAGCGGGAAGATCTTCAATCCCCTGGCGCGCAGCCAGCTGCGCTTTTCGCCTGCCGCGAAATCGACGTAGGCGTGCGCCCACTGCCGCGGCCAGTAGTCCTCCTGCCGGTCGAACGCCGCGGTGCCGAGCCAGTCCTGCAGCGCGAGTTCGTGACTGTCGTGCACTCCCAGCCGACGTTGCTCCGGGCTGTCGACGAAGAACAAGCCGCCGAACGACCAGAACGCCTGTCCGCCCAGGTTGGCGCCGTTCTCCTGGTCCACGATCAGCACCCGTTTACCGCGATCCACCAGCTCGCAGGCGGCCACCAGGCCGGCCAGGCCCGCCCCGACGATGATGACATCAGCTTGGGTATCGCTCATGGCGCTACACAGTAGCGACCTGAGGGGTCAGGCTGCGTCGAGAATGGCCTGATCGGCCCGCCACTGGTAGACGGTGGGCTCGCAGCCGTGCAACAGCCCCAGATCCACCGAGTCCAGCATCGCCTGCAGCGGGCCGGGCTTGCGTAGGTGACTGGCCGCGACCGCGACCCGGACCACGCCATCCCGGCGCGCCACGCGCTCGGCCGAAAGCACCAACATCCGGCACCACCACGGCTCGGACAGGAATCCTTCGCCGATGCCCAGTACCCGAGCCCGCACTGTCGTTTGCCGAGCCAGGTCGGTGATCTCATGCAGATCGGCAAGAAGACGGAACCCGTTGCGCGGCAATGCAATAACTGTTCCTGGCGATGCGGTCCAACGTGGCGCCGCGAAGAGTCGGGTGCGCAATCCGAGGTGTTCGAGCACCCGGTCTGCGGCCATCAGGCGCAAATTGGCCTCGTGCGCAGGCAGCGTGGCGAACTCACCGCGGCGCTTCTTGGTGGCCGCGTCGTCATATCCATTCAGCAGGATCGCGTCGCCGTCGGCACGCCGACCTGCCAGCCACTCGACGGTGACCGGATCCTGATCCAGCCGGTAGCCGTTCTTCAACCGCGGGGCGACCAGTAACGACACCGGTACAGACCGGTTGTCCATTTTCTCGCAGAATTCGGCGACGTCGTCCAATGTGCGTTCGCAAATCCCGGAGACCGAGACGATCAGTTTCCCAGACACATCACAATTTTGACGATGTCAGATGTCCAGATGGTGACATACACGCGGACAGCAAGCGTCAGTTCGACGCGCCGACCAGCTAATTCGGTAGCACAGCCTTGACCGCCGCGATCACCTCAGGCGCGTCAGGCACCGTTTGCGGACGGAATCGGTTGACCACCGCTCCGCCCGGTGCGACCAGGAATTTCTCGAAGTTCCACTGCACCTCACCGGCTTGGCCGGCGGCGTCAGGCGTCTTGGTCAATTCGGCGTAAAGCGGGTGCCGGTCCGGCCCGTTGACCTCGGTTTTGGCCAAAAGCGGAAATGTCACACCATAAGTCGTCGAACAAAAAGTCTGGATTTCTTCCGCGGTGCCCGGCTCTTGGCCCATGAATTGATTGCACGGAACTCCGAGAACGGTCAGGCCGCGCTCGCCGTAATCGCGCGCAAGCTGCTCAAGCGCGGCGTATTGCGGCGTCAGACCACATTTCGAGGCGACGTTGACGACCAGCACGGCACGGTCGTTGTAGTCGGCCAACGACATTGAACCGCCATCAAGGCCGGTCAAAGCGATCTCGGTCACAGTCATACCCGGAGGCTACCCCAGGACATATTATTTGATCAGCTAGCTACTTCCTCGTTAGGCTGGTGGCCATGGTTTCTCGCGCGGTACCGACGGCCAACGACGAACCTGCGGCCGACGATCTCGCCGAGTACCCAGATTCGCTGGATGCCGGCCTGCTGCGCATCGCCGGTGTCTGCATTCTCGCCTCGGTGATGGCGATTCTGGACGGCACGGTCGTCAGCGTCGCGCAGCGTACCTTCATCGCGGAGTTCGCATCCACCCAGGCCGTCGTCGCGTGGACGATCACCGGCTACACGCTCGGGCAGGCCACCGTGATTCCGCTAGCCGGCTGGGCATCAGACCGATTCGGCACCAAGCGGCTGTTCATGGGTGCGGCTTTATGGTTCACCTTGGCATCGCTGCTGTGCTCGATGGCATCAAACATCACCCAGCTCATCGCATTTCGAGTCATCCAAGGCTTTGGCGGCGGGATGCTGGTGCCGCTGACCCTGATCATCTTGACGCGCGAGGCCGGCCCGAGACGCCTCGGCAGGTTGATGGCGGTGCTCGGTATCCCGATGCTGCTTGCCCCGATGTGCGGGCCGGTCCTCGGCGGGTGGCTGATCAGCGCTTACGGCTGGCAATGGATCTTCCGGATCAACCTGCCGGTCGGCGTAATCCTGATAGTGCTCGCGGCATTGATCTTTCCGAGAGATCGTCCGCGCCCATCGGAGGCCTTCGACTTCGTCGGGATGCTCTTGCTTTCACCCGGATTGGCGACACTGCTGTTCGGGATTTCCTCGGTGCCGCGGCGTGACAGCTTCACCGACAATCATGTGTGGATACCGGGGCTCATCGGAATCGTTTTGATCACGGCGTTTGTTCTGCACGCGCTGCATCGTGCCGACCACCCGCTCATCGACTTGGCGCTGTTCAAGAATCGGGCGGTGACGCTGTCCAACTCCGCGATGTTCGCGTTCTCCGTTGGGTTTTTCGGCGCCGTCCTGGTCATTCCCAGCTATCTCCAGCAGCTGCTGCATGAAACTCCGCTGCAGTCTGGCCTGCAGCTGATCCCGCAGGGGCTCGGGGCGATGCTGACCATGCCGCTGGCCGGCACCTTGATGGACAAACGCGGACCCCGCAATGTCCTGTTGGTCGGGATCACGGCGATCGCCACCGGGTTGACCGTATTCGCCTACGGCGCATCACAGCAGGCGGAATATCTGCCGATCCTGATGGTGGGATTGGTCATCACCGGCATCGGCCTGGGCTGCACCCTGACACCGCTGTCCGGATCGGCGGTACAGACGTTGGCTCCCCATGAGGTGGCCCGCGGGTCGACACTGCTCAGTGTCAATCAACACGTCGCCGTTGCGGTTGGCACCGCGTTGATGTCGGTGATCTTGACCAGCCAGTTCAATCGCAGCGAAACCATCAGCACCGCAGAGAAACTCGGGATCCTCCGGGGCAAATTCGGGAAGCATGGCCCACCGGTGTCATCGCACAACGAGGTCTCCGCTGATTTCACCATCCGGCTGATGCATGACCTCACCCACGCCTACACACTCGTCTTGGTGGTGTCGATCGTCGTTGTCGCGCTGACGCTGCTGCCGGCGGCGTTTCTGCCCAACAAGCCGCCGCCGCCTGGCCGCCGCCAGACCACGGTGCCCGTCTAGAGCACTACTCCTCGAACAACATCACGGCGATCCGCTAGGTGTCGACGTAATCGATGCCGAGCCAGCCCACGATCCGGGCGGCCAGGCTTCCGGTGACCGGCGCCGCGATTATTGGTCAGCTTCACCGGGGTGCTGGAATTGCTCGGCGCGGTGGGCCTGTTGGTTTCGGCTACCCGGATCGTGGCCGTCGTCTGCCTACTATTGTTGATGCTGGCGATGTTCCCGGCCAACATCTACGCGGCACGGATGCCCAACCCGCCCAAGTCGATGACGACTCGGCTACCCCTGCGCACCGCTGAGGAGATCGTCTACCTGACCGCTGCCGTAGTGGTCGCGGTCGGCGGCAGCTAGCAGCCAAGCGTATTGGTAGGCAGCCTCTTTCCAGCGCTCGTAGCGTCCGCTGATACCGCCGTGGCCGGCGGTCATCTGGGTCTTCAACAGCACCGGATTGCCGTCGGTCTTGGTGTGCCGCAGCGCCGCAACCCATTTCGCCGGCTCGACATAGTAGACCCGGGTGTCGTGCAGCGAGGTCATCGCGAGAATGGCCGGATAGCTCTGCGCCTCGACATTCTCATACGGCGAATACGATTTCATGTAGTGGTAAACATCGCTGTCGCTCAACGGGTTTCCCCATTCGTCCCACTCGGTCACGGTCAGCGGCAATGACGGGTCCAGGATTGTGGTCAACGGGTCGACAAACGGCACCTGCGCCAGAATTCCGGCAAAAAGATCGGGCGCCATGTTGGCGACCGCGCCCATTAGTAAGCCACCGGCACTACCACCCAGCGCGACCAACTGCTGCGGGCGAGTCAGCCCGGTGTCCACCAGATGCTGCCCAACCGATACAAAGTCGGTGAAGGTGTTCTTCTTCTCCAGCAGCTTTCCGTGCTCGTACCAAAGCCGGCCCATCTCACCACCGCCGCGCACATGTGCGACGACGAACACCATGCCGCGATCCAGCAAAGACAGCCGGGCGATGGAAAATCGCGGATCCTCGCAGATCTCGTAGGCGCCATACCCGTAAACCAAAGCTGGGGCCGGGAATTCGATGCCGGCATGGTGGACGATTGAAATCGGGATCTTGGTGCCGTCGGCCGCCTGCGCCCAATCGCGACGTTCGACGTAATCCTCGCGGCGGTAATCTCCCAGCACCGGTTGCTCGCGCAACAGCGTGCGCTCGCCGGTGACCAGGTCCAGGTCGTAGATGCGTACCGGGGTGACAAACGACCCCGCGCCGACCCGTAGCTTGGGCGAGTCCCAATTCGGGTTCGCGCCCAGCCCGGTCGACATCAGCTCGGAGTCGAAGGCGATCTCCTCGGCATCTCCGTAGTCGCCGTCTTCTATGGGCCACAACTGGATTCGCGGTAGCGCCTCGCCGCGGTAGCTGACCACCAAGTGCCCGGCGAACGCGTCGACACCGTCCAGTCGCACATCATCGCGATGGTCGATCAGGGTGCGCTGCGCCGTGGGGTCGTCGACAGGCGCCTCCGCCAGCGCGAAGTTCACCGCATTGTCGTTGTGCAGGATCAAGAACCGATCCTGCCCGCCGACGATCGCGTGCTCCACCGAATACTCGATGCCGTCACGGCGCGGCAACACGGTGACGAATTCGGCATGCGGATCGGCGGCGTCGGCGTAGCGGACCTCCGAGGTGATAGCCGATCCCGCTGCGATCAACACGTACGCGTCGCTACGCGTTCGGCCCACCGCGAGCCAATACTTCTCGTCGGCTTCGTGATACACCTTCTCGGCGGGAAGGCCGGACGCAAGGCGATGGCGCCAGACCGTATCGGGACGCCATGCCGCGTCAAGGGTGATGTAGTAAACGGTTCGGTTGTCGGTGGCCCAGGTCGCCCCCGCACCGATGCCGACGATCTCGTCGGGGTACTGCTCTGCGGTGCGAAGATTCCTGAACCGCAACGTATAACGCTCGTCGCCGACCACGTCAACGGAGTAAGCCAGCACATTTCCGTCGGGGCTGACGCTGGCGGCACCCAGCGAGAAGAAGTCATGCCCTTCGGCTTCGACGTTCTCGTCGAGCAGCACCTGCTCGCCAGGAATCTCGGTGTGTTCGTCGAAGACCGGCGGATTCCAGTCGGTCGGATCGGCTATTGCGCAACGGCATTGGACACCGTACTGCTTGCCTTCGAAGCTGCGGGCGTAGTACCACCAGTCGCCGCGCCGGACCGGTACAGACAGGTCGGTTTCCTTGGTCCGCGCTTTGATCTCATCGAAGATGCGCTGCCGCAACGGCTCGAGCTGAGCGGTCATCTGGTCGGCGTAGTTGTTCTCGGCCTCCAGGTAGGCGACCACTTCGGGACTCGACTTGTCGCGCAGCCATTCGTACGGATCGATGAACACGTCACCGTGGAACTCTCGCTGAGAGTCGACCCGTTTGGCGATCGGCGGTGCGGAGTCGGTCATGCGCCGCTCCTCCTCATCGCTTCGCTCTGCATCGTCGCCGGCGCGGTATCGGTCATGCGCTCGGACCGATCCAATCGTCGAAGCGCGATCCAGAAATCCGTTCGTAGGCCTCGACATACCGCGCCCTAGTGGCATCGATGATGCTGTCCGGAAGCGGTGGTGGCGGCTTAGAACCGCCGCGATCCCAGCCCGACTCCGGACCGGTCAGCCAGTTACGGACGAACTGCTTGTCGAAGCTGTTTTGCACCTCGCCGACGCGGTAATCAGCCGCAGGCCAGTAGCGCGACGAGTCGGGGGTGAAGACCTCGTCGGCCAGTACCAGGGTGCCGTGGCGATCGACGCCGAACTCGAATTTTGTGTCGGCGATGATGATTCCCTTTCGGAGCGCGTGGTCGGCGGCTTGGACGTAGGTCTGCAAAGTACGGTCACGCAACTGGTTGGCGCGGACTCCGCCGACCATCTCGATCACCTTGGCGAACGGAATATTCTCGTCGTGTTGTCCCAGTTCAGCTTTCGTCGCAGGGGTAAACAACGGCGACGCGAACCTGCTGGCCTCGACGAGACCCGGCGGCAAGGTGATGCCACAGACTTTGCCGGTCTCCTGGTAGTCCAGTAAGCCCGAGCCGGTCAAATATCCGCGGGCGACACATTCCACCGGTGCCATGTCGAGCTCATGCACCACTAGCGCCCGGCCCAGGACTTCGTCGGGGATACGCGGGTCGTCCGGTGGTCCGGCCAGATGGTTGGGCGCCTCGACGAGATCGAAGAAGAACACACTCATCGCGGTCAAGATGCGTCCCTTATCGGTGATCACGCTGTCGAGTACGTAGTCGAATGCCGAGATCCGGTCCGTCGCGACGAACAGCAGGTGACCGTCGTCGATGCGGTACAACTCGCGGACTTTGCCACTGGCCAGGTGCTGATAGTCGGACAGAGCGGGACGACCCATCGGGACAGCGTAGCCGGGCGACGATGCGGGCCCGAAAGGCCCGAGGAGGAGCCCGGCCATCAAACCTAATGGGCGACGATGCGGGCCCGAAGGGCCTGAGGAGAACCCCGGCAAATTCCACCGAGCGGTCGGCGTAACGACGACCTACAGACCGACCCTGTGTTGGGATCGGGAGTATGAAATCGCGGTTTGTCCCTTATGCCACCACTCCGGGCCGACTGCTGGCTCAGCTGTTCAGTGACATCGTCGTCGCCGTCTGGACGTTCCTCTGGGTGCTCGTCGGCCTGGCCGTCTATAGCGCGGTGTCGACGATCGCCGAGGTGGGTCGGCAGGTTCAGGGCGGCGCTGACGGTGTCGCCGACAGCCTCAAGTCGGCCGGTCAGAGCGCCGATCACATCCCGCTGGTCGGCGGCGCGGTCAGCGAACCGCTGACCGCGGCCAGCAGGGCGGCCCTCGACATCGCCGGGGCCGGCCACAACCTGGACAGCACCGCCAGCTGGCTGGCCGTCGTACTGGCCTTGGCGGTTGCGGCCCCGCCAACTCTCGGGGTGGTCGTGCCGTGGCTGGCGTTACGCATTCGGTTCCTCCGGCGCAAGTTGACCGTGAGCGCGCTGGCCGCCACCCCGGCCGGAGCACAGCTACTGGCGTTGCGGGCATTGGCCAACCGGCCGCTGGGCCGGCTCACCGCTGTCACCCCCGACCCGGTCGGGGCATGGCGCGCCGCGGATCCCCGCGCTATCCATGGCCTCGCCGCCCTCGAATTGCGTTCGGCGGGAATAGCGGTCAGGCCGCGTTAGACCAACTCCACGACGAGGTGCCGGATGCCGGTGTGCCGGTTGCTACGTGTCCATTCGACATCACGTACGACCTGCACGGTTCCGAACCGCGACAGTAGCTCTTCGAACAGCACCCGCAGCTCTAGCCGGGCCAGGTTGGCACCCAGGCAGTAATGCACACCCTGGCCGAAACCAAGGTGCGGGTTGGGCTTTCGCACGATATCGAACTCGTCGGCGTCGTCGAAGACGCTTGCATCGCGGTTGGCCGAGCCTTCCCAGATCTGCACCTTCTGCCCCGCCGCAATCGACGCGCCGCCGACCGTGACGTCACGGGTGGCCGTGCGCCGCTTGGACGGCGACGGCGACGTCCACCGGACCATCTCCTCGACGGCGGTCGGCAGCGTGTCCAAATCCTCACGCAGCTCGCGTAATTGCTCCGGATGGTTGGCCAGCGCCAGCAGCCCGCCGGCGACCGCGTTGCGGGTCGTCTCCGCGCCGGCACTGAACAGCAGGCTGAAGAACAAATATAGCTCGAGGTCGGACATGGCCGGGGCGTCGTCGGCAAGGGCCGCGTTGGCGACCACCGACAACATGTCGTCGGTCGGCTGGGCACGCTTCGACGTGATCAACTCCAGTCCGTAGGTGTACATCCGCGAGCCGGCTTCCTCGGCCGAAAGCTGCGATAAAGCCGCCTTGCGCGATCCGCCGAAGTCGAACTGCGGCTCGATGGCCTCGAATAACCAATGCCGTTCGGATTCAGGCACTCCCAGCAGAATGCAGATCATCTGCATGGGTAGTTCGGCGGCGACGTCCATCACGAAGTCGAACGGCTCACCGGGCGCCACCGCATCCAGCAGCCGACGGGTCCGCGCGCGCAGGTCGTCTTCGACAGCGGAGATCATCCGTGGTGTCAGCCCCGAGCTGACCAGCCGCCGAACCTGCGTATGCCGCGGATCGTCCATCATGTTGAGCACTTGGCCCGCGATTGACAGATCTTGTAGCAACGTGCCGCCGAACGGTCGGTCCCCACCCGTGACCGAGGAGAATGCCACCGGATCTTTCAGCACCGCAAGGGTTTCCGCGTAGCTGGCGACGGACCAGAAGCCCTCACCGTCGGGCGTATGCTCGGTCGGGCTGTGCCAGTAAACCGGTGCCTCGCGCCGATGGACGGCGAACAGTTCGTGCGGAAAGCCGTTGGCGAAATTATCCAGGTCGGTGAAGTCGACCTGCGAGAGCGCCCCAGCCAGCGTCATAGGATGGCGCCCGGCATGTACTTGGCCGCATCGGGATAGCGGCTGACCAGCGCGTCGACCTCCGCGACCACCGCGTCGACCTGATCGCCGGCCGCGCCGATGAACGTTGTTCGGTCGGCCAGCGCGGCATCGATCGCGGCCCGATCCAGTGGCAGGCGCGGGTCGGCGGCCAACCGGTCGAGCAGATCGGGCTCGGCGCCTTGCTCACGCATCGCCAGTGCCGCAGCGACCGCATGCTCCTTGATCACCTCGTGCGCCGTTTCTCGGCCCACTCCCGCGCGCACGGCGGCGATCAACACCTTGGTGGTGGCCAGGAACGGCAGGTAGCGGTCCAGCTCCCGCTGAATCACCGCGGGGTAGGCACCGAACTCGTCAAGCACGGTCAGCATGGTCTCGATCTGCCCGTCGACGGCAAAGAAACTGTCCGGCAACGTGACTCGACGCACCACGGAACAGAAGACATCGCCTTCGTTCCACTGCGCCCCGGCCAGCTCGGCGGCCATCGAGGCGTAGCCGCGCAGCACGACCTGGAGCCCGTTGACCCGCTCGCAGCTGCGGGTGTTCATCTTGTGCGGCATCGCAGACGAGCCGACTTGTCCGGCCGCGAAGCCCTCGGTGACCAGATCGTGGCCGGCCATCAGCCGGATGGTGTGCGCCAGCGACGACGGGCCGGCACCCAGCTGCACCAGAGCCGACACCACGTCGTGGTCGAGCGAACGCGGATACACCTGCCCGACGCTGGTCAAAACCGTTGCGAAGCCAAGGAAATCAGCGATGCGCTGTTCGAGGTCGACCAGTTTCGCCGCGTCGCCGCCGAGCAGGTCGAGCATGTCCTGGGCGGTTCCCATCGGACCTTTGACGCCGCGTAACGGGTAACGATCGATCAGCTCCCGCAGCCTGGTCAATGCGACCAGAGTCTCCTGCGCTGCCGACGCGAACCGCTTGCCCAATGTGGTGGCCTGTGCCGCGACGTTGTGACTGCGTCCGGCCATCACCAGATCGCGGTAGGTCGCCGCACGCTCAGCCATCCTGGCCACCACGGCCACGCCGTGCGCGAACACCAACTCCAGCGAACGGCGAACCTGCAACTGCTCGACGTTCTCGGTCAGGTCGCGACTGGTCATGCCCTTGTGCACGTGCTCGTGACCGGCCAGCGCGTTGAACTCCTCGATACGGGCCTTCACGTCATGGCGCAGCACCCGCTCACGAGCGGAGATCGAGGCCAGGTCGACATCGCCGAGCACCCGTTCGTAGTCGGCGATCGCCGCTTCGGGGACCTCGACGCCCAATTCCGCCTGCGCCCGCAGCACCGCCAGCCAGAGCTGGCGCTCGGCGACGATCTTGGCCTCCGGCGACCAGATCGACACCATCTCGGCGCTGGCGTAGCGGTTGGCCAAGACGTTCGGGATTGTCACAAACACACAGCTTAACGGCGCCGCGCCGGGCGCGGATCAGGCACAGTAAGGCTCATGCACTTTGTTGGGCTCGATCTGGCCTGGGGCGAGAAGAACAACACGGGCATCGCCGTCGTCGACTCCGACGGCCGGCTGCTGCACGTCGGCGCCGGGCACGACGACGAAAGCATCGAAGCCGCGGTGGAGCCCTTCGTCAGCGACGACTGCCTGGTGGCCATTGACGCCCCGTTGATCGTGCGGAATCCAACTGGAGCCCGGCCTTGCGAGACGGCACTCAACCGCGACTTTCATGCGTTCGAGGCGGGCGCCCATCCGGCGAACACCGAGAATCCCGCGTTCAAGAGTCCTCGCGGCGCGCGGATCGCGGAAGCACTCACCCTCGACATGAATCCCGCGTCGACGTCGACACGGCGGGCGATCGAGGTGTATCCACATCCAGCGACTATCGCGTTGTTCGGTTTGGAGAAAACCCTCAAGTACAAGAAGGGAACCTTCGAGGCACGTCAGCATGAGCTGCTGCACTTGATGACGCTGATCGAAGGCCTCGACAAGGTGTCGCCCCGGCTGCGGGTGAATCACAACGTCTCCTGGGTGGAGCTTCGCAAACGCGTCGAGGCTGCGACCCGGCCGGTACAACTCGACCGGGACGAGGACCCGGTCGACGCGGTGGTGTGCGCGTACGTTGCGCTGTTTTGGTATCACCGCCCAGAGGACGTGACGCTGTACGGCGATTTCGCGACCGGTTATATCGTCACGCCGACGCTGCCGCCCGATGCAGCACCTGCCCGCCGTCGTCGCGCTGCGCCACAGCCAGATAACGACGACCTACGTGCGCGGCTGGCTCACGTAGCGGCACTTCTCGACGAAGCGCAGCGCGGCTTGACCGCGATCCGGCGGCAGCTCGACGGCTAGCTTGACGCGGCGCCGATCGGTGGTGCGCTACGAGAGCACGCAATATTGCGTTAAAGAGTGGTGTGAACGGCTAATTCAGCTGAAACGGAATTACACCTGCACGGGTCCCCGATCGAAGGGCGCCACCGCGTCAATGACATCAATCACAGTCGACCGCGCGACAGTGCGTGGATCCTGGCGGTCGTCGACCAAGGCCGAAACCACTGCGCCGTCAACCGTGCAGATCAACGCCGCGACGAGCTCGGGGCGCGCCGAGCGTCCCGACCGTTCGATGACCTCGGCGACGGCGTCGATCCGCTGGCGCAGGCTACGGCGCTGGATTTCCCGCAATCCGGGTAGACGGGCACAAGCGATGTGCCGCTCGTAACGCGAAATCAGCTGTTCGGTCAGACGCGTTTCGGATTCGCTACCGACGAGCAGGTCGACCAGCAGGCCCGCAGTGGTGTCGGAGCTGCGACGCCGACGCGACAGCGTGGCCACCCGCGCACGTAGCTGCGCGACCTCCAGCAACCCGATATGAGCCACCGCGCTGGCAATCAGATCGTCGAGGCTGGAGAAGTAATAGGTGGTCGACGCCAGCGGAAGACCTGCGCGGCGCGCCACGGCGCGATGCCGGACCGCCTCGAATCCGCCTTCATAGAGCAGCTCAGCGGCCGCGCTGACCAGCGCATACCGGCGACGTTCGCCCTTGGGGGTGACGGCACCCTTAGGAGCCGCAACCGCCTTCGGCGCGACAGCAGCGGGCGCAGCGACGATGGTCGGCGCGGTGGCTACGCCCGGCGCGGCAACGACCTGCTTGGCAGCGACAGCTACCTGGGGAGCGAAGGCTCCCTCGGGAGCCACAGCTGCAGTCACCTAGGACATGGTGCCAGCCAGGCTGGTGCCGCATTGCCCTTTCGAACAAACACCCAGGAGTCGCGCAGCCGCGAGGGGGCCGAAAGCGGCACTTTATGATGACCCGCATGCCGGAGATGAGTCGTCGCGCCGTGTTGCGCCTGGGCAGCGGCGCAGCGGCCGGAGCGCTCGCCGCCTATGCGATGGACCGCTTGCTTCTCGGCCGGCCTCCGGTGGCGACCCCAGTTGTCATGACCGGCACCGGCATTCCGCTGGCACCGCACCCGCCGCTGGAGCCGGCGCCCGCGCCGACGATGGTGACCGGTTCGTTCGTGTCCGCGGCGCGTGGCGAAGTGGCCACCAACTGGGCCATCGCACGTCCACCCGGTCAGACCAAACCGCTTCGACCGGTGATCGCGCTGCACGGCAAGGGCAGTAGTGCGGCCACCGTGATGGAGGGCGGGGTCGAACAGGGGCTGGCCCAGGCCGTCGCCGCCGGCCTGCCCCCGTTCGCGGTAGTGGCTGTCGACGGCGGCGGAAGTTATTGGCACAAAAGGGCTTCCGGCGAAGACTGCAGCGCGATGGTGTTGAACGAGCTCATCCCGATGCTGGGCGGCCAGGGCCTCGACACCTCCCGGGTCGGGTTTCTGGGCTGGTCGATGGGCGGTTACGGGGCCTTGCTGCTCGGCGGCCGGCTCGGCGCGGGCCGCACCGCGGCGATCTGCGCGGTGAGCCCGGCGCTATGGATGTCGTCGGGAGCGGCCGCCCCGGGCGCGTTCGACGGCCCCGACGATTTCGCGGCTAACTCCGTGTTCGGAATGCCCGCGCTCGCGTCCATTCCAATCCGGGTGGATTGCGGTAACAGCGATCCGTTCTACAGCGCGACCAAGCAGTTCGTCGCCCAGTTGCCAAGCCCGCCGGCGGGCGGATTTTCTCCAGGTGACCACGATGCGTCGTTCTGGAGCGCGCAGCTACCGGCCGAATTGACCTGGATGGCGCCGCTGCTGACTGTGTAGCACCGCTGCCCTTCTCGACCGCAGCCCCTACCAGAAGGCTTACGATATTCGAGACGATAGCGCGCTGCAATGCGCGCTGAGTGCACGGAGGGTACCCGAATTGGCGAGGCAAACCGTCGCGGACAAGCGGCAGCGACGTGAACGCGGATCGATCAGCGTCGATGAAATCATCAACGGCGCGTTCGACGTCGCCGCGGAAGTCTCGGTCGACGGCTTGAGCATGCCGCTGCTGGCCAAGCATCTCGACGTCGGCGTGACGAGCATCTACTGGTACTTCCGGAAAAAGGACGATCTGCTCAACGCGATGGCCGACCGCGCGCTCGGCCAGTACGACTTCGCGACACCCTTTGTCGAAGGCCAAGACTGGCAGGATTCGTTGCGCGATCACGCGCGAAAGATGCGACAGACGTTTCGGGACAACCCGATCCTGTGCGACCTGATCCTGATCCGCGGCACCTTCGGCCGCGAGGCGACGCTTGCGGCGTTCCAGAAGCTGGAGAACGCGGTCGCCACATTGGTCGAGGCGGGCCTGTCACCCGAGGACGCGTACGACACCTACGCCAGCATCTCTGTGCACACCCAGGGAGCGGCTGTCCTGGAACGGCTGCAAGACAAATCCGGCGGAGTCGAACCGTATCGCCACGGCGGGAGCCCGGTCATCGACCCGGCGACCATGCCGCTGATCGCCAAGCTGACCGAGAAAGGTCACCGTATCGGCGTCGCCGACGACATCAACTTCGAGTACGGCCTGAATTGCCTTCTCGGTCACGCCAGCCAGCTGATCGACGAGGGTCGTACGAGCTAGACCTCGATTACGACGGCGCCGCCCTGGCCGCCGCCGGCGCACATCGCCGCCACACCGATTCCGCCGCCGCGACGGCCCAGTTCGTACACCAGGGTGGTCAGCATCCGCGCGCCGCTCGCAGCGATGGGGTGGCCCAGGCTACATCCGCTGCCGTAGATGTTGACCAGGTCCTCGTCGAGGCCGTACTCGCGGCACGCCGCGATCGGCACC
>DATAZN010000447.1:0-3014 GCA_036272035.1 Mycobacterium sp.
TGTGGTCGATCGCGGTCAGGCGCGCCGCGTAGTGGCCGACCGGGTACTCGGCGGTCATTCCGATACCGCCGTGCAACTGGATCGCCTCCTGGCTGATATGGCGGCCGGACCGTCCGATCTGCAGCTTGGCGCGCGCCGCGATGACCGGATCGTAATTGCCGTCGGCGACGGAGAGCCCGGCGTAGAGGTTCATGCTGCGGGCCAACTCCAGCGAGACGTACATGTCGGCGGCGCGCTGAGTCAGCGTCTGGAAGGTGTTCAGCGTGACGCCGAACTGCTTGCGCTGCTTGAGGTAATCGGTCGTGAGCCGCAGCGCCTCTTCCATGGCGCCTACCGCCTCCGCGCACAACGCGGACTGGATACGCACCAGGCCGTTGCGGATGGCCGCTGATGCGTCCACCGCATCGCCGAGCGGTTCGCCGGTCGCGTTGTCCAGGTCGATCTGGGCGCCACGCTGGCCGTCGAATGTGCGGTAGGGGTGGCGAGTCACGGCCTCGCCGTCGACGAGGAATAAGCCGACACCGCCGTCGGGCAACTTCGCGCTGACGACCAAGGTGTCAGCGGAGTCGCCGGCGAGTACCGGGTTCTTGCGTCCGCTCAGCACCCACGAATCACCTTGTTGTACAGCCGTTGTCGAGACATTCTCGGTGAAGGCGGAGCGCGCGCCGTGCTCGAGGTGGGCTAACGCCAGCAGCCGCTGACCCTCGGCGACCTCGTCAAGCAGTTGCTTCTGGGCGTCGTTGCCTACCTCGGCGATGATCGCCCCGGGTCCCAGCGCCGCGTGCACAACGGGTTCGGGCGCCAGTCGGCGTCCGACTTCGGTGAGCACGGTGATCACTTCGAGCTGCCCGGCCTCATCGGGGTCGAAGCCCAGGCCGAGAATTCCGATTTCGGCCAGCTGCGTCCACACCTCTTTGCTCCAGCCGAGCTCGGAGGCGATGACCTTGTTGCGGCTCTCGGCGTCGTAGCTGCGGGACAGTAGATCGCGGGTGGTGTCGCGCAGCAGCACCTGCTCGTCACTCAACTGAAAGTCCATGTCTCTTCCTCGTTTCTGTCTTACAAGCCGAGAATGGTCGACGCGATGATGGTGCGCTGAACTTCGTTGCTGCCGCCGTAGATCGACGTCTTCCGGTAGTTCAGGTAGTGCGGCGCGCTGCCCTGAGCCCACCGCGGCGATAAGATGTCGTCACCGGCTTCGAACGGCAGTGCATCCGGACCGGCGACCTCGACAAGCAATTCGGTGGCGATCTGTTGCAACTGGCTGCCGCACAGCTTGAGCACCGACGACGCGGGGTTGGGCTTGCCGCCCTTCGACCCGGACGCGACCCGCATCTGGGTGAGTTCGAGGGCCAGCAAATCGTTTTCGGCTTCGGCGACCCGCGCGGCGAACAGCGGATCGTCGAGCAGGCCGCTCTCGGTGGCACGCTTCTTCACATCGGCCAGCCGAACCTTGGTGCGACCGACCTGGGCGATACCGGTCCGCTCATTACCCAGCAGGAATTTCGCGTAGCTCCAGCCCTGATTCTCTTCTCCGACAAGCTGATCGGCGGGTACCCGAACGTCCTCGAAGAACACCTCGTTGACCTCCACGCTGCCGTCGATCAACTTGATCGGGCGCATCGTGATCCCGGGGGTGTCCAGATCAATGAGCAAAAACGAGATTCCTGCTTGTTTTTTGGGCGCTTGCGGGTCGGTGCGCACCAAGCAGAAAATCCAGTCGGCGTACTGGCCGAGCGTCGTCCACGTCTTCTGCCCGTTGACGACGTAGCTGTCGCCGTCACGCAATGCGGTGGTGCGCAGCGATGCCAAGTCGGAGCCGGCTTCGGGCTCGGAGAACCCTTGGCACCACCAGATATCCAGGCTGGCCGTCGGCGGCAGAAACCGTTGCTTGATCTCCTGCGAGCCGAACTCGGCGATCACCGGGCCGACCATCTTGGCGTTGAAGTTCAGCGGCTCCGGTACACATGCCAGCTGCATCTCGTCCAGCCAGATCTGATGCTGGGCGGGCGTCCAGTCCTTGCCGCCCCATTCGACCGGCCAGCTGGGCACCGCCAGCCCGTGCTCGTTGAGGATCTTGTGGCTGGTGGCGATGTCGTCGCGGTCGAGACCTTCGCCTGACCTGGTCCGCTCGCGGATATCGGCCGGAATCTTCGTTGTGTAGAAGGTGCGCAGCTCGTCGCGGAAGGCGACTTCGTCCTGTGTGAGCGCCAGTTGCATGGCAGTCTCCTCTGCTGGATCTGACGGTCCTGGGTTGCACGTTATCCGGCTGCCCAACCAACCAGTCAGGCGGCTCGGCGCTCGGTAGTTTGTGCACAGCCGCGGGCCCATCCACAGGCAGTGCCTATCAGCGGTCTGACAGCGTCTTCGCGACGGTCGATGGCCCTACCGTCGGCCCATGCGAACAGAACTGCCCGCCGAACGATTGCACCGGCGACTGGGCGCTCGCCCGGACTCGGTGGCGCCATCGGAGCGTGATGACGACGACAGCGATGCCGACACCGACCCCAATTCGCTGTTGCCACGCTGGGTCCCGGACGGTTCGACGCAGCATGACAGCGGCTGGCTGGCCAAGGTGCGTGCCGACCCCGGCCGCGCGGGCGCTTTCGCTTTGGCGGCGATCGCGGCGATCGCGGTGCTGGTCACCGTCTTCACGCTGATGCGTGAGCAGCCCGCACCGGTGATGTCGGCCAAACTGCCTCCAGTTGACATGGCGGCCACGGCGAGCCGCGGACCGAGCCCCGGGCCCTCAACTCGGCCCAATCAGCCGGTGGTGGTCAGCGTAGTGGGCCTGGTGCATGCGCCCGGTCTGGTCACGCTGGCGCCCGGCGCGCGAATCGCCGACGCGCTGAAGGCGGCCGGCGGCAGCACCGACGGCGCGGACACCATCGGGCTCAACATGGCTCGGCAGGTTGATGACGGCGAGCAGATCGTGGTGGGGATGGCGCCGGTCAAAGGACAGCCGGCTGTCCTGGGCAGTTCGGTGAGTCCCGGTTCGGTGAGTCCCGGTTCGGCGG
>DATAZN010000448.1:0-2451 GCA_036272035.1 Mycobacterium sp.
GCGGAGATGATTCGCGGCAATCTCAGGGAGCTGACGGCAGACGAGCTGGCCGCAGCGCGGCTGCTGGCGGTGGGCGAACCGCTTGGCCTCGCAGTGGCCGAGTTGGTCATCGGCGCGCCGTTGATGGAGGCGTTGGAAGACAAGCGGGTCGGTGCGCTGGTCGACACGGTCGACGGGCCGGTTCTCACTCTCGGACATCCCCTGTACGGCGAGGTGCTTCGAGCTGACATCGCCCCCGTTCGGCTGCGGCGCCTTCGGCGTGAACTGATCGCCGCGCTCGCCGGTGCCGCTGCGAGCCAGCGCGATGTGCTGCGTTCGGTGGTGTGGCGTTTAGACATCGGTGACCAGCCGACTCGATCGGAGCTGATTGCCGCTGCCCGCTCCGCCCGCGCCGTCAGCACCTCGACCGCCGAGCGACTCGCGCGCGCCGCGCTGGCGTTGGACCGGTCCGTTGAGGCCGTGGTGCTGTTGGCCGAGATTCTCATCGTCGAAGGCCGCGTCGCCGAAGCGGATGTCCTTCTGGATGACCTCGACCTAGACGTGCTCGCAGCGGAGGAACGTCAGTCGGTGACCTACATCAAGGCGTTGGGGCGCACCCGGGTAGGCGAGATCGGGAAGGTGATCTCGATGATCACGGGCACCGCGGTCGACTCGACGGTCAACTCGCTCCAACTGCAGGCGATCTACGGGCAGGCGTTGATGCTCGGCGGTCATGTCGACGAGGCGATGACGGTGGTGGAGATGCTGTTGGCTGATGAGGGAGCCGACCCGGTCACCCAGACGCTCGCCGCCTGTACGGTCGCGGCTGGGGGTGCATTCTGCGGTCGAGCGGGCGAAGCCGAACGGGTCATGCGTGAGTCGCTACCTGCGGCGGAATCCGCAGTGGTGACAGTCCCGTTCGGTTTGGGCACGCTGATGGTTGCGACGGCGATCGGTTTGGCCGAAGTCGGTCGCCTCGCCGAAGCCGAAGCGATCGGTCGGCAAATGTATGACCGCGCGCTCGCCGAGGACGACGAATGGCTGCGTCCCCGAGGTGCGTCAGCCTTGGGAGTGGTCGCTCTACGCCGTGGCCAAGCGCGCACCGCGACCCGGCTCTTTCGGATCGTGGTCGCCTCGCTCAACAACTTTGACGGGCAATATCTCCGCTACAACGTCTCCTACCTCGTTCGGGGAGCCGCGCTCGCCGGCGACGTCGAGGAGGCCCGTCAAGCGCTTGACTCGGCGGCTGATTCACCAGACTTCCCGCTGTTCCACGCCGATTGGATCATCGCCGAAGCCGCCCTGCATGCTGCTGACGGCGCCTATCAGGTCGCCACCGAACACGCACTTCGTGCGGCCCAGTACGCAGCGTCGCGCGGCCAATGGGCAACGATGGGCATAGCGGCGTTCCACGCCGCCCGCTACACAGCCGCGCCGGAAGCCGTCGCGCTCACGGCGACCGCAGCCGAGCGAGTCGAGGACCCCCTCTATGCCTGCATTGCTGCATTCGCGCGCGCCCGAAGCGCAAACGATGCGCCGGCCTTGAGCTCAGTCAGCCAACGGTTCGAAGGTATCGGCACACTGCTGTATGCCGTCGAAGCCGACCATGCCGCCGCTCGGATCTACCAAAGCCGCGGCGACGGCCACGCAGCCGCCCGCAGCAGCAACCGCGCCGCAGCCCTATACGCCCACTGTGAGAACGCCGCGATCCCTTGGGCAAGCGGTTTAGTCTCCAGCGAACTGCTGACTCGCCGCGAACAACAGATCGCGCTACTCGCCGCCACAGGCGACCCGGACGCCGCAATCGCCGCCCAGTTACAAATCTCCATCCGCACCGTGCAAAACCATCTAACCCGCGCCTACCGAAAACTCGACATCACAAACCGCCGAGACCTACCCAACCTGTTAGGAGACCGAATCTAGAAATTGGCCGAACCCGTTGGTGATCGACCGCGGCCCATTTCGCGCAGGAGAACGTTCTCCCAAAATTGGGTTCCGGCTGGTCCAGGCGCTTGCCGCGGACTGGACGGGGACCTTCAATGTGGGTTATGACCACCAGAGGCAGTAGCAGCAAGCATTGGAGGAGGTGGCGTGCAACGGTCGTGCAACACCACAGCCGAGAGTGACCACACAACCAACCTGACCAACAGGCGGAATGCCCGTAACCAGCGGGTCCGGGCGTCAACCAACGCAGCCAACCTCGGCAGGAAAACGTTGACACAAGGGTGCTCAACCAACGCAGCTAGCGCAAAGTTGGGGCGATTAGCTCAGTGGGAGAGCGCTTCCTTGACACGGAAGAGGCCACTGGTTCAATCCCAGTAACGCCCACCAAGGCGCGACATAGGCGGCACGAAACGGCACAGGGTACCTGTCGGGTTCTATGTCGCGGAGCGTGGTCGTGGTCGTGGTCGCGGTCAGAGTTCGCCGCCGTGTTCGATGAGCAATCGATCCATGATCGGTTGCATGCCATCG
>DATAZN010000449.1:0-13097 GCA_036272035.1 Mycobacterium sp.
GGCAGCAGAACCAGCTGCTCGACGAGGCCCGCAAGCTGCTGTCCGGCTACTACAGCCTGGAAGACCCGACCCGCTTCGATCCGCAGAGCTGCGAGCAGCGCATCGAGGTCGAACTGGCCGACGGCACCCTGCTGCGCGGGATCATCGACCGGATCGATGTCGCACCCACCGGCGAATTGCGGGTGGTGGACTACAAAACCGGCAAGGCCCCACCGGAGGCCCGGGCGCTGGCCGAGTTCAAAGCGATGTTTCAGATGAAGTTCTATGCGGTCGCGTTACTGCGTTCGCGGGGCGTGCTGCCGACGCGACTGCGGCTCATCTATCTCTCGGATGGCCAGCTGCTGGACTACGCCCCCGACGAAGCCGAGCTACTGCGCTTCGAGAAGACGCTGATGGCGATTTGGCACGCCATTCAATCCGCCGGTGCCACAGGCGATTTCAGGCCACGGCCCTCGCGGTTGTGCGACTGGTGCGCGCACCACGAGCACTGCCCGGTCTTCGGCGGTACACCGCCGCCTTACCCGGGCTGGCCGGAGGCTCTCGACGAAGGCAACGCGGACACCGTCCTGCAGCACAAAGCCGAGCCGGCTGCTTGATCGCCGGCTACTTCAGCGGCGACATCTCCTGCAGCATTGTCGGTATCAGCTCGCACACCGTGGGGTGAATATGCATGGTGCGGGCCAGTGTTCGATAGGGCGCCATGGCTGACATCACGTCCAGGATGGCGTGGATGGCCTCGTCGCCACCGACGCCGAGGATGGCGGCTCCGAGGATCTGCTGCGTCTCGACGTCGACAACGACCTTCATAAAGCCTTGCGTCTCACCCTTTTCCACTGCCCGTCCAACTCGGGTCATCGGTCGCTGACCGACCAGCGCGGGGCGGCCGGACGCCCGAACCTGCTCGACGGTCATGCCGGCACGTCCCAGCGGCGGATCGATGTAGAGCGCGTAAGCGGTAATCCGGTCGCTCACCCGCCGTGGGTCATCGTCGAGCAGGTTGCCGGCCACGATTTCGAAATCGTTGTAGGAAGTGTGGGTGAAAGCACCCTTGCCGTTGCAGTCGCCCATCGCCCAGATGTGGTCGGCGCTGGTTTTCAGTTGGTCGTCAACGGCGATGTAGCCATGGGCATCGGTGCGGACGCCGGCCTGCTCGAGCTCGAGGTCGTCGGTGTTGGGGCGCCGCCCGACCGCCATTAACAGGTGGCTGCCGGCTATCGGTGCCGCACCACCTCGCGGCGTCAGTTCGAATCCGTTGTCGTGCTTAGATATCCGAATATCAGTGGCGTCGACGACGATGTCGATGCCTTCATTCTCCAGGATCGCCTTGATTGCGACCGAGGTGTCCTCATCTTCACGCGATGTCAGTCGCGGACCTTTTTCGACCACGGTCACCTTGGCGCCGAAGCGCCGGTACATCTGCGCGAATTCCAGGGCGATGTAACTGCCACCGACGATGACGAGATGCTCGGGCAGCGTGTCGAGTTCGAGGATCGACACATTGGTGAGAAAGTCGATATCGGCCAGCCCGGGAATGTCGGGCACCACCGCACGTCCGCCGACATTGAGGAAAATGCGCTCAGCACTCAACGTCTCATCCCCGACCCGCAACGTGTGCGGACCCTCGAAGCTGGCATGACCGCGAATGACGCTGCAGCCGTCCATGCCGTCAAGCCAGTCTTCGACGCCTTTGCGGTCGCCCAGCATGATGGCGTCCTTGCGCGCCTTGACTTTTCGCATGTCGACGCTGACCGCGCCGGTGTCGACGCCGAAGTCGGCGCCGCGTCGGGCCATATGTGCAGCCTGCGCACTGGCAACCAATGTCTTGGTCGGGATGCAGCCGGTGTTGACGCAGGTGCCGCCGATCAGCTTGCGCTCCACCATCGCAACGGTGTGACCGGCTGCGGTCAGCCGTCCTACCAGCGGGGGTCCGGCCTGGCCGGCGCCGACTACGATCGCGTCGTAACGCCGCGTCACAGAGCAGCTGTGACTGCGGCGATCGCGAAACCACCGCCAATGGCGACGACGTCTTCGAGCAGAGCGGCCGGCAGATCCCGGCCAAACGACCCGGCCAGGTGGCCTCGCGCCCGGGCGCCAAGGAGAGTGCCGAGCACCGCGCCGACAATGCCGGCTCCGAGCGCGCTCCAGGTTACGGCCCACGCGGTGCCGATGACCGCTCCCGCGAACCCGCCGCCGATGATCCGGCCAATGAACGCCGGCGGCGCCGTGCGGGGCGGCGTCTTAGGTTGTTTGTCGACAAAGAGTTCCCCGAGCGCAAGCACGGTGAAGATACCGACGGTTATCCAATTGCCAACCCACGAAGCCCAGGTTCCATTCAGATTGATCCAGTGCAGCGCGGCAGCCCAGGAGATGACCGCCGGGGCCGTCATGGACCGCAGGCCGGCGATCACACCAATTCCCAGGGCTAGCAGCAGAACATAGAAATGCGTCATGTGCGACATCGCGACCCCTCCTCAGGGCTCGACAAAACGAACGCGGCTTTAGCGGGACGCTAACACAGCGACGGCAGTACCATCGGCACGTTCATGATCAGAACCGGAAGAACCGGACGTCTGAAGCCAGCATCGCTTTGGCCCCGATCGCTGCCAGCTCGTCCATGACCTCGTTGACGCCCCGGCGTGGTGCCAGCGCCCGCACCGCAACCCAATCGGGATCGGCCAGCGGAGAGATCGTCGGCGACTCCAATCCAGGCGTGATCGATGTGGCTTTGTCGAGAACCGAACGCGGACAGTCGTAGTCCAACATCAGGTACTGCTGGCCGAACACCACACCCTGCACCCGGGCCACCAGTTGATCACGAGCGGCTGCGTCCGGTCTTTCTGCGGCGCGGGGGTCGACCTGTTCGATAAGGACTGCTTCGGAATCGCACAGCGTCTCACCGAAGGCCACCAGGTTGTGCAAGTTCAGGGTGCGGCCCGAACCCACCACGTCGGCGATGGCGTCGGCAACGCCGAGCTGTATCGAGATCTCGACCGCGCCGTCGAGGCGGATCACGGTCGCGTCAATGCCGCGGGCCGCCAAGTCTTCTCGCACCAGGTTGGGATATGCGGTGGCGATGCGGCGGCCGGCCAGGTCGTCGACTTTCCAGTCCTTGCCGGCCGGGGCCGCGTAGCGGAAACTGGACGATCCGAAGCCCAGCGCCAGCCGCTCATGCACCGACGCGCGGGACTCGCGCGCCAAATCCCGTCCGGTGATGCCGAAGTCGAGCTCACCCGACCCGACATAGATCGCGATGTCCTTGGGTCGCAGGAAAAAGAACTCGACGTTGTTGTGCGGGTCGATGACGGTCAAGTCTTTGGGATCGGTGCGCCGCCGGTAACCGGCCTCGGACAGGATGTCGACCGCCGACTCGCTCAGCGCGCCCTTGTTGGGGACCGCCACGCGCAGTCGCGTGGACCCGTTGCGGTGGTGTGGTGCCATCAGAGTTTCCGATACACATCGTCGAGGGTCAGCCCGCGGGCGATCATCATCACCTGAGCCCAGTACAGCAGTTGGCTGAGTTCCTCGGCCAGCGCCTCATCGGACTCGTGTTCGGCCGCCAACCACACTTCGCCGGCCTCCTCGAGGATCTTCTTGCCCACCGCGTGCACTCCGCCGTCCAGCGCGGCCACAGTGCCGCTGCCGGGCGGACGGGTGCGGGCACGTTCGCCGAGTTCGGCAAACAGATCCTCAAAGGTCTTCACGGCCAGCGATTGTTTCATGGGTGGCTAAGCAAAGTCACGGCGGTTTCAGGCCGCGGCAGGTGGCGCGGCAGTCGGAGACACCTCGTCGGGCATGTCCTCCAGCGACACCCCGTTGGTTTCGCGGACCCATCGCCACACGAAAACAAGCGACAGCACCGCGCACAGCGCGTAGAACCCGTAGGCCACACCGAGCGCGTGGCGCAGCCCCGGGAACGTCACCGCGATAGTCCAGTTGGCCATCCACTGCACGCCCGAGGCCAGGCCCAGCGCCGCCGACCGGATGCGGTTGGGGAACATCTCGCCCAGCAGCACCCACAGCACCGGTCCCCAGGACACGGCGAACCCGACGACGAACAAGTCGGCAGCCACCAGCGCGATCACCCCGGCGGCTCCGCCTAACTGCGGCTGACCGTTGACGGTGGATGCTCCGGCGAACACCACAGTCAGCGTCGCCAGCATCACTGCCATGCCGGCCGACCCGGCCAGCAGCAGCGGCCTGCGGCCGAGCCGGTCGATCAGCGCGATTGCCACCAAGGTGATGAGCACGTTGACCCCGGTGGTCACCAGGGCAATGGTGAACGACGACTTCTCGCCGAAGCCCACTGCCTCCCAGAGTAAATCGGAATAGGAGAAGATCACGTTAATGCCGACGAACTGCTGAAAGACGGCCAGCCCCAGGCCCACCCACACGATGCCGTACAGCCCGCCGGTCGGCTTACGCAGATCGCGCCACGACTGCGGCTGTTCCTGCTCCAAAGTGTCGGCGATCCGACTGATCGTTGGTTCGACATCGCGGGCGCCGAGCAATGCGGACAGTACCCGTCGCGCTTGCGAAAGCTGTTGCTTTGCAACCAGATAACGCGGTGACTCCGGAATTGAGAAGAGTAGCCCGACATACAGCAGCGCGGGTGCCATCTCGCTGAGGTAGGTCCAGCGCCAGGCGGCCAGACCCAGCCAGAGCGGCTCACCGGAACCCCCGGCGAGGTGAAACGGCAACCAGGTCAGTGCCAGCGCGCCGAAGATGCCGCACACGATCGCGAGCTGCTGCAGCGAGCCGAGCCGGCCACGGAACCGCGGGGGCGAGATTTCGGCGATGTAGGCCGGGGCCGCAACTGAGGACAGGCCGATGCCGATGCCGTAGATGGCGTGGAAGAGGATGAACATCCAAATGCTGCTTGCCAATCCGGCGCCGAGCCCGCAGACGAAGAACAAGACGGCCGCGAGCTTCATCATCGCGCGCCGCCCCATCCGGTCCGCGATTCGGCCGGCAAGCACCGCCCCGATCGCGGCGCCCATCACAGCCGAGGCGGCAGCGAAACCCAACAGCGCGTTGCCGATGTGAAAGTTGGCCTGCAGCGCCTTGACTGCGCGGTTGGTCACCGAGATGTCGTAACCGAAGCACAGTCCCCCGATCGCGGCCACCGTCGCGAAGCGAGTGGCGGACAAGAACGCGGCACGGGCGGCGGCGCTGTCGACGGGCAGGTCTTCGTGATGAGCCGACGGCGTCTGGCCGCGGGCGTCGTCAGCGGCCATGGCGTCCTTCGATGCTGTCGGGTCTCGACTGGCGAGAGGATACCGCCGTCCGCGCGCGGACAGTCGGAGGTAGACGTTGAAATACTTGGCTTCGGGTGCGAACTCAACCAGCGTAGGGCTCAGTCCTCCGGGTTGTAGCCGAGGTTGGGGCCGAGCCAGCGCTCGGCTTCCTTCAGGGTCCAGCCCTTGCGCTTCGCGTAGTCCGCGACCTGGTCCTGGGCCACCCGGCCGACAACGAAGTACTGCGACTGCGGGTGCGAGAAGTACCAGCCGCTGACGGCAGCACCGGGCCACATCGCCATCGACTCGGTCAGCTCGATGCCTGTCCGCTCCTGGACGTCCATCAACTCCCAGAGCGTTGCCTTCTCGGTGTGCTCCGGGCAGGCCGGGTAACCGGGGGCGGGGCGGATTCCCAGGTACTTCTCACTGATGAGCGCCTCGTTGTCGAGCTGCTCGTCAGGCTGGAATCCCCAGAACTCCTTGCGGACCCGTTGGTGCATCCGTTCGGCGAACGCCTCTGCCAGCCGGTCGGCCAGCGACTCCAGCAAGATTGCGTTGTAGTCGTCGTTGGCTGCCTTGAACTCGACGATCTTGCCCTGGCTGCCGAGCCCCGTGGTGACGGCGAACGCGCCGACGTAGTCAGCCAGACCGGTGTCCTTGGGCGCGATGAAGTCGCCAAGCGACCGGTTCGGGATGCCGTCCCGGTGCTCGCCCTGCTGACGCAGGTTGTGCAACCTGGTCATCACCTCGGTACGGGTCTCGTCGGTGTAGACCTCGATGTCGTCGCCGACCGCGTTCGCCGGGAAGAACCCGATCACCCCGTTCGCAGTCAGCCACCTCTCCTTGATCAGGGTGTCGAGCATCTCTTGGGCGTCGTCGTACAGCTTGCGGGCAGTCTCGCCTGACACCGGGTTGTTGAGGATGTCGGGAAACCTGCCCTTCATCTCCCAGGCGTTGAAGAACGGCTGCCAGTCGATGTACTCGCGCAGCTCGGCGACGTCGTAGTCAAGGAACTCCCGCACGCCGAGACCCTGGGCGGGCACCGGCGGCGTGTAGCCGTCCCACTTGATCGGCGTCCGGTTCGCGCGGGCCTTCTCCAGTGTCAGCATCGGCCGCTCGCTCTTCTGGGCGTGCCGCTCGCGCAGGGCTGCATAGTCGGTCTCGGTGGCCTCCAGCAAGGCTGGACGCTGCTTGTCGTCGAGGAGCGCAGCAGCGACCGGCACCGAGCGGGAAGCGTCCTTGACCCAGACCACCGGACCGCTGCGACGCGGCGACACCTTCACTGCCGTGTGAGCGCGCGAGGTGGTCGCGCCACCGATCAGCAGCGGGATCTCGAGCCCCTGACGCTCCATCTCGACGGCGAAGTTGACCATCTCGTCCAGGGACGGGGTGATGAGGCCGGACAGCCCGATGATGTCGGCGTTGTGCTCCTTCGCCGCGTCCAGGATCTTCTGGGCAGGCACCATCACACCGAGGTCGATCACCTTGTAGTTGTTGCACTGCAGGACGACCCCGACGATGTTCTTGCCGATGTCGTGGACGTCGCCCTTCACCGTCGCCATGATGATCGTGCCGTTGGTGTCCTTATTCCCCGAACTTCCAGTGGCACCGGCGGCATCTTTCTCCGCCTCGATGAACGGGAGCAGGTACGCCACGGCCTTCTTCATCACCCGGGCTGACTTCACGACCTGGGGAAGGAACATCTTGCCTGCGCCGAAGAGGTCACCGACGACGTTCATGCCGTCCATCAGGGGGCCTTCGATCACCTCGATCGGCCGACCACCTGCCGCGGCGATCTCGGCTCGCAATTCCTCGGTGTCGGTCTCCACGTCGGCGTCGATGCCCTTGACCAGAGCGTGCGTGATCCGCTCGCGGACCGGGAGGCTGCGCCACTCGGCTGCCACCGGGTCTTCCGCCTTCTCTGAGCTGTTGAACCGTTCAGCGATCTCCAGAAGCCGTTCGGCCGCGTCCTCGCGACGGTTCAGGACGACGTCCTCGATCCGGTCCCGCAGTTCGGGGTCGATCGAGTCGTAGGGCACCAGCGCACCCGCGTTGACGATGCCCATGTCCAGGCCTGCCTTGATGGCGTGGAACAGGAACACCGCGTGGATCGACTCGCGGACGGGGTTGTTGCCCCGGAACGAGAACGACACGTTCGAGATGCCGCCGGAGATGTGCACCCCGGGAAGGTTCTCCTTGATCCAGGCGCAGGCCTCGATGAAGTCGATCCCGTACGTCGCGTGCTCCTCGATACCGGTCGCCAGCGCAAAGCAGTTCGGGTCGAAGATGATGTCCTCGGCCGGGAAGCCGACCTCTTCGGTCAGGATCCGGTAGGCGCGCCCGCAGATCTTCTTGCGGCGCTCCAAGTTGTCGGCCTGACCCTGTTCGTCGAAGGCCATCACGACGACCGCGGCGCCGTATTTGCGGCACAGCCGTGCCTCGCGGATGAACTTCTCCTCGCCCTCCTTCATGGAGATCGAGTTGACGATCGGCTTGCCCTGCACGTTCTTCAGGCCCGCCTCGATGACTTCCCACTTGGAGGAGTCGATCATCACCGGGACGCGGCTGATGTCCGGCTCGGACGCGATCAGCTTGGTGAACCGGTCCATCGCGGCGATGCCGTCGATCATGCCCTCGTCCATGTTGATGTCGATGACCTGGGCACCGACCTCGACCTGCTGCAGGGCGACCGACAGGGCGGTGTCGTAGTCCTCGGCCTTGATCAGGTTGCGGAACCGGGCGGAACCGGTGATGTTGGTGCGCTCACCGATGTTCACGAACAGCGAGCCGTCGGTGATGTTGAGCGGCTCCAGGCCCGAGAGCCGGGTGGCCACCGCGATCGCCGGAAGCTCGCGCGGCGGCTTGCCGTCGACGACCTTGGCGATCTCGGCGATGTGTGGCGGCGCCGTGCCGCAGCAACCACCGACCAGGTTGACCAGTCCGGCCTCGGCGAACTCGGCGATGTAGCCGGCCTGACCCTCCGGGGACTCGTCGTACTCGCCGAAGGCGTTGGGCAGGCCGGCGTTCGGGTAGCAGGAGACGAAGGTGTCCGCGATCCGTGCCATCTCGGAGATGTAGGGCCTCATCTCCGGCGCGCCAAGAGCGCAGTTGAGGCCGACCGCGATCGGCTTCGCGTGCCTGATCGCATTCCAGAATGCTTCGGTGACCTGACCGGACAACGTCCGCCCGGAAGCATCGGTGATGGTGCCCGAGATGATCACCGGCCAGCGGCGTCCGCGGTCCTCGAACAGCGTCTCGAGGGCGAACACCGCCGCCTTGGCGTTCAGCGAGTCGAAGATCGTCTCGATGATGAGGAGGTCGGAACCGCCGTCGACCAGGCCGTTGGCAGCTTCGAGGTAGGCGGCGACCAGCTGGTCGTAGGAGACGTTGCGGGCTCCGGGGTCGTTGACTTCCGGCGAGATCGACGCGGTCCGCGTCGTCGGCCCGATGGCGCCGGCCACGTAGCGGGGCTTTTCCGGGGTGCTGAACTCGTCGCAGACCTTGCGGGCCAGGGCAGCGCCTGCGTAGTTCAGCTCGTAGCCCAGCTCCGCCAAGTCGTAGTCGGCAAGCGAGACCGAGTTCGCGTTGAACGTGTTGGTCTCGAGGATGTCGGCGCCCGCCTCGAGGTACTCCCGGTGGATCCCGTCGATGATCTGCGGCTGCGTCAGATTGAGCAGGTCATTGTTGCCCTGAAGGGCGGTCGGCCACTCCCTGAACCGATCGCCGCGGTAACCGGCCTCGTCCGGCCGGTCACGCTGGATCGCCGTGCCCATCGCGCCATCGATCACCATGATCCGCTGGCCGAGCGCAGCCGTCAGCTCGTCGGTGCAGTCGGGGCGGATGTTCGGCTCCCAGGCGCTCACGTCGGTTCCTTCCGTAGCGGAAGGCGTCCTTAACTCTGCCGAGCGTGGCGGATACCGGTCGGACCCGGACCCGTTGCAACGCCTCTCGACCACAAAAGTCTACGTCGTCACCCGACGTCTGGACGCCCAGCTCAACCCGACCCGCTTGACGATTGCGGTGCCCTTGAGCGCCAGCTCGCGGATCTTCTCGGCAACGTCGTAAGCGCGCCAAGGTTAACCAGATTGCAGCCGAGCGTATTTCGCCTCGACCGCGTCGGCGCCGGTTGGTGAAGTCGTTGGGACAAGCATAGCCTGTCTATGGAAAGTCAGGCCTTGCTCTGCGCGCCACGCCCTGGGTCAGGCTCTACGCTGAATGTCGTGACCTCGCCGGACGTCAGCGCCTCCCTCCCCGAACTGCATAACACGATTGTCGTGGCCGCGTTCGAGGGCTGGAACGACGCCGGTGATGCCGCCAGCGACGCGCTGGAGCACCTGGACGCCATCTGGGAGGCAGATCCGATCGTCGAGATCGACGACGAGGCCTACTACGACTACCAGGTGAACCGTCCGGTGATCCGCCAGGTCGACGGCGTCACGCGGGAATTGGTCTGGCCGTCGATGCGGATCTCGCATTGCCGGCCGCCGGGCGCCGACCGCGACATCGTGTTGATGCACGGCGTGGAGCCCAACATGCGGTGGCGCACGTTCTGCGCCGAGCTGCTGGCCGTCGCCGACAAGCTCAATGTCGACACTGTGGTGATCCTCGGGGCGCTGCTGGCCGACACACCGCACACCCGGCCGGTGCCGGTGTCCGGAGCGGCCTACTCCCCCGAGTCGGCGGAGCGGTTCGGGCTGCAGGAGACCCGCTACGAGGGCCCGACCGGGATCGCCGGTGTGTTCCAGGACGCCTGCGTCGCCGCGGGGATACCGGCCGTCACCTTCTGGGCGGCGGTCCCGCACTACGTCTCGCAGCCGCCGAATCCCAAGGCGACCGTCGCTCTGCTCCGCCGCGTCGAAGACGTGCTCGACATCGAGGTGCCGCTGGCCGATCTGCCGGCACAGGCCGAGGAGTGGGAGCAGGCGGTCACCGAGATGACCTCCGACGACGACGAGATCGCCGAGTACGTGCAGTCATTGGAGCAGCGCGGGGATGCCGAGGTCGATATGACCGAGGCGCTGGGCAAGATCGACGGCGACGCGCTGGCCGCCGAGTTCGAGCGCTACCTGCGCCGCCGCCGTCCCGGGTTCGGACGTTAAGACTTCTCGAGCTGCTGGGTGTGGGCGCTGATCGACCGCCCGAGCGCAGCGACCTCGGCGTCCATCTGAGCCACCTGCCCGCCGGCGGTCTTAAGGATCGGGCCCTCGCCGAACCGGGTCGACAGGAACGGCTTCATCCAGCGAAACACACCCACCCAACCCGGGCAGTACACCCGCTTGCGGCGGTGTTCGATGCCGTCGACGAACGCCGCGGCGCACTTGTCCACCGAGGTGGTCTTGTTCAGCGGCCACGGGAACGTCGCCAACTGCTCACGGAACACCGGCAGATCTTTCTTGGTGTCGCGGACCAGCGCGGTGTCGATCCATGACATGTGCGCCGAGCCGACGGCCACCCCGAGGTGGGCGACTTCGAGCCGCAGTGCGTGCGCGAGGTGCTCGTTGCCGGCCTTGGACATGTCGTAGGGCGCCATTCCCGGCGCCGCGGTGAACGCGGCCAGCGACGAGACGACCAGGACGTAGCCGCGGCGTTCGATGATCGACGGCAAGGCGGCCCGCACGGTGTGGAAGACGCCGAGCAGGTTGACGTCCAGCACCCGCTTCACCGCGTCGGGGTCGACGTTCAGCACCGAGCCGTAGCTGGCGATACCGGCGTTGGCGACGACGGTGTCGATGCCGCCGAACTTCTCGAGGGCCTGCGCGGCGGCGGCCTGCATCGCGGCGAGATCACGGACGTCGGCCACCACGGTCAGCACATGCTCGTCGCCGCCCAACTCGGCGGACCGCTCCGCCAGCGCCGCCGAGTCGAGGTCGGTGAGGACCAGTTTGGCGCCTTTCGCGCGCAACCGGCGCGCCACTTCGGCCCCGATTCCCTGGCCGGCGCCGGTGATGAATACGACTTGCGAATTAACTGACGTCATGGCGGCAACCTACCTCTTAGCGCCGCAGTGACGACAGTTCCACCCCAAGCAGCGCATCCACTGCCGCGGCGACCGCCCGCGGCGCCTCAGCGTCGTGGCCACCGTATTCCAGCGCATCGGTAGTCCAACCATCCAGTGCGGCAAGCGCGTTGGGCGTATCAAGATCGTCGGCGAGATACTGGCGCAGCCGGGCGATCAGGTCGGCTGCGTCCGGCCCAGTGGGCAATGCGGTGGCGGTTCGCCACCGCTGCAGGCGTGTGTTGGCGTCCTCCAGCGCCTGCGGCCCCCAGTCGCGGTCAGCCCGATAGTGCCCGGCCAACAGGCCCAGCCGGATGGCGGCGGGATCCACGCCCTCGGCACGCAAACCTGACACCAGCACCAAGTTGCCGCGGCTCTTGGACATCTTGTGGCCGTCCCAGCCGATCATGCCGGCGTGCACGTAATGCCCCGCGAAACGCCTTTCGCCGCTGACGGATTCGGCGTGCGCGGCGGTGAATTCGTGGTGCGGGAAGATCAGATCGCTGCCGCCGCCCTGGATGTCCAGGCCGCTGCCGATCCGACTGAGCGCGATCGCCGCGCACTCGACGTGCCAACCCGGCCGGCCGGGCCCGAACGGCGACGGCCAACTCGGCTCCCCCGGTCGCTCGGCACGCCACAGCAACGCGTCGAGTTGATCCGATTTGCCGAATCGGTCCGGGTCGCCGCCGCGTTCGGCGAACAGCGTCAGCATGGTGTCGCGGTCGTAGCCGGACTCGTAGCCGAACTGCAGCGTGGCGTCGGCGCGGTAGTACACGTCGGGGAATTCGGCGTCGTCGACGACGTACGCGGCCCCGGAGGCCAGCATCTTCTCGACCAGCTCGACGACCTCGGCCACCGTGTCGGTCGCCGCCACGTATTCGCGTGGCGGCAACACTCGCAGCGCGGTCATGTCGTCGCGGTACAGCGCGACCTCGCGGGCGGCGAGGTCGCGCCAGTCGATGCCGTCGCGATTGGCCCGCTCGAACAGTGGATCGTCGACGTCGGTGACGTTCTGCACGTAATGCACGTCGTGTCCGAGGTCCAGCCACAGCCGGTGGATCAGATCGAACGCCAGATATGTTGCGGCATGGCCGAGATGGGTGGCGTCATACGGCGTGATCCCGCAGACGTACATGGTGGCCGTCGGCCCGGCCGCAACCGGGCGCACCTGGCGGTCAGAAGTGTCGTACAGCCGCAGCTCCGGGCCGCGTCCCGGCAACGCCGGTATCGGTGCGGCGGGCCAGGATTGCATACCGTCGACTGTAAAGCGTCAGCTAGCTCGCCAACCGAATGGCACCCAGCAACAGGTCCGCTAGCTCGGCGCGACACATCAGGAAGTCGGGCAGATACGGGTCGGGACGGTTGTAGATCATCTCCGAGCCGTCCAGCCGCGAGGCGTGCATTCCCGCCGCCAGGATCACGCCCGCCGGAGCAGCCGAATCCCACTCCCACTGGCCGCCGGCATGGATGTAGGCGTCGGCGTCGCCGCGCACCACCGACATGGCTTTCGCTCCGGCCGAACCGATTCGGACGAATTCGACGTCGAGCTGCCGGGCCAGATAGTACAGCACGGCGGGCGGCCGGTTGGAGCTCGCGGTGATCCGGATCGGCCCGGAATGCGTTGTCGTGGGCGCGCTGACGGTGTCGCTGCGATGCAGCTCCCCCATCGCGGGCAAGGCGACGGCTGCGTCGGTGATCGCTCCATTGGGGCCGCCGTGGCGCTGCCACAGCGCCACGTGCACGGCCCAGTCTTCGCGCCCCTCCCAGGAGAATTCGCGTGTTCCGTCCAGCGGATCGACGATCCAGACCCGGTCGGCCCGCAATCGGTTCAAGTCGTCGTAGGCCTCTTCGCTGAGCACCGCGTCGCC
>DATAZN010000450.1:0-5259 GCA_036272035.1 Mycobacterium sp.
TGGGCGCACGGCACAATGCTCAAGTCGGCGAAGCCCTCGCGAGCTATTTCGCGATGGGCAGCGGGCAGGCCGGCGGGTCACCGGCGGGGATAACGAATAGTCGGTAGCTGCACGGAGTTTGATTGATGGACGCAGAGCCCACGCGAGTTCGGCGACGAGCGCATCTGTGGTACGACGACGTCACGATGTCGCAGCTGCCACGCTGTTGGCGGCGAGCGTGTCGGAGTCGGCCGGGGTGAAAACCAACGGCGCGTTGTGCCAGCCGTTGCGCAAGATGTGACTCAGTCGTCGTGGCTCGACTGCGAGCTTCCAGGAACTGAATCTGTCGAGGAGCATGTTATAGAGCATGGCCGCCTCCATCCGCACCAGCTGCGCGCCGATGCAGATGTGAGGCCCGAATCCAAATCCAAGATGCGAGACGTCCTGGTCGCGCGTGATGTCGAAGGTCAGCGGATCGGGGAAAACATCCGGATCGATATTGGCTGCCGCGTAGAACAGATAGACACGCTGGCCGGCCCTGATCTTTTCCCCACGAATCTCGGTGTCTGTCAACAAGGTTCGCACAAACCCACGCGCGGGCGTAGTCCAGCGCAAAGCTTCATCGACCGCGGTCGGCATCAGCGAGCGGTCCGCGCGCAACTGCGCCAATTGATCGGGGTGTCGCGCCAGGGCGATCGCCATCCCCGTCAGAAGAGAGCGGGTGGTATCGGTCCCCACCGCAAGCACCAGCGTGCAATACATGATCAGCTTGGCCTCAGACAACTTTTCGCCGTCGAGCGTCGCGTCGAGCAACGTGCTCATCAGATCTGAACCAGGGTGTTGACGCTTACGGTCGAACTCGGAGAGGAAGAATCCGCTCATCTCCTTGAATTCCTGCGCCACGTCGTGCAGTTCATCGGCGGTCAGGGTCCCGGACCCGATGTTCTCCAGCAGATCGCTCCAGCGACGAATACGCGTCACATCCGACGACGTCGTCCCCAGCAGACGCGACGCGAACAGAATCGGCAGGCGCGAGGCCACCGCCTCGACGAAGTCAATGGGCCGATTGGCATCGATGGTGTCCACTAGCCCGCGGCAACTCTCCTCCAGCTCCGCGGTCATCGTCGACAGCGCGCGCGGCGTGAACGCCGGCGTCAGCAGTCGCCGAAGCTGCCGATGACGTGGTGAATCGGTGTAGGGGAACAACTCTCCGGCCGGATCGAAGAACTCCTCGCGGAGCAGCGTGTCCTCGGTGTGCATGATTTCGGTCAGCAACAGCCCGCCCGTCGGCGAGAATATGTCCTTACGCTGCGCGGCGAACCGGATGTCTTCGTGCTTGGTCAGGACGTACATGTCCAATGGCTCGTAGTAGAAGACGGGCGCCTCTTGCTGCAAGCGCTGATAGATCGGGACGGGATTCTCATAAAACGAGGGCTCCACGAGCTTAACCAGATCGATTAGTTCATCGACCGCCATTGCGACCTCCCACGCCATTGGGTTTCACCTGTTGACCGCGCACCAGCCCTACTGATCATCGTCGATCAACGTAATCGCACGTGTCGGGCAATTGATTGCCGCGCGTCGCACCAGCGGTTCCAGATCCGCGTCCGGAACATCCTGCAGCACTTCGACGTAACCATCCTCCGACACATCAAATACTGTCGGCGCCGTGCCGGCACACAAGCCATTGCCCGTGCACTTGGAGTGATCAGTCTGGATCCGCATTACGACGACACCTGCGCTCTCACAAGCGTTCCGTCTGTAACCATCGCTACGAGTTGTCGTCGCATCTTGTCTATCTGCCTACCGTTGATACGTGTTGCACCCACGACGGGTGGCCGGTCACGCGAATGGGGTGTGCCCGCCAGCCGCCTGCATGCACAGCATAGGTCTGGCACTGGAGCTAGTCAACAGTTATGTTGATAATCTCAACCCGGGGTATCTGCCGGAGAAGGACTTGAAGTTGGGGGGAGCGGCACATGGCCCAACGCCAACGTTGGCAGGCTTCGATTTGGGCGGCGCACTGCGTAGCCGGACATCGCGGCCGGTCATGGTGACCGATGCGGGGTCAAGCCACGCGACGGAGAGGAAAGGGAGGACTCGTGGCGACCGGTGACGAGGATCAACCTGACCCCCACATCACGGCGGACGTGGGCATTGAGGCTCTCCTGGACGGGCTCGTCGGCGAGGCGCGACGCGATCGCGCGGAGTTGATCGCGTGGCTGCTGGATCGCGGCTTCACGGTGGACCAGGTAGCTGCATCGCTGACTCCGATGATGCTGCCCGCCAACCGTGCGATGGGTGACCACGGCGTCCATGTGTCGCCGCGTGAGATGTCTCGGCTCAGCGGAATCGAGCTGGAATCGCTGCAACAACTGATGCGCGCCGCGGGTCTTCCGAGAATCGAGGACCCCGACGCCGCCGTGGTGCCCCTGGTGGATGGACAAGCAGTTGCACAGGCCAAATACCTTCTCGACATCGGGCTGGAATCAACCGAGGCGGTTGCGGCCGTGAAAGTGCTGACCGAGGGATTTGGACGGTTTGCCGCGATGATGCGTGAGCCCGCTTTTCGGCTGCTGGTTAAGCCCGGTGCTAGCGAGATCGATATCGCTGCGGCCGCGGAGGTGTTGGCACAGGCGGCTATCCCCCACGCAGGGCCGATGTTAGAGCATCTGTTGCGCGTGCAGTATCGGCGCATGTTTGAGGCCGAAGCGATCGGAGTCGCCGAACGCGCCACTGGGTCACTACCCGGCGCCCGCCAGCTCTCGGTCACCTTCGCCGACCTCGTCGGGTTCACGCATCTCGGCGAAATGCTTGTGCCAGAGGAGCTTGAAGGTCTCGCGCGTCGGCTGGCAGAACTCGCCCAGGACGTCGTAGTCCCGCCTGTGGTGTTCGTCAAGACCATCGGCGACGCCGTGATGCTGGTATCGCCGGACACGACGCCCCTAGTCGAGGTGGTTCTAAAACTCATCGATGCCGCTGCGGCGCAAGGGCTGCCGCGGCTGCGCGCGGGGACTGCGGCCGGACTGGCGGTCAACCGTGCCGGCGACTGGTTCGGCAGCCCGGTGAACGTCGCGAGCCGGGTCACCGGCCTTGCGCGGCCGGGAACCGTGCTGGTTACCGATTCTGCCCGGCAATCCAGCGGTGCGCCCGAAAATCTCGTCTGGGTGCCCGCAGGTGCTCACCACCTCCGGGGCGTGCCTGGGTTGGTGGAGCTTTTTGGGTTCGTTGGGTGTGGTGTTGAGGGGGTTTGTGTGGTTGTCAGGACATTAGTTGTCCGGCGAGCAGGCCTCCGTCGATGACGTGTTGGCCTCCGGTGATGAAGGTGGCGTCGTCGGAGGCTAGAAACGCGATCAGCGCTGCGACCTCGTTGACCGCGCCGAGTCGTGCGAGTGGCAGGCCCGCGAAGAGGTCGCTGGCGTCGATGGCGGCGACGGCGTCGCTTCGGCTCATCGCGGTGTCGATCATTCCCGGATTGACCGCGTTGACCCGGATGTTGTCTCGCCCGAATTCCAGTGCGGCACAGCGTGCAATCGTGAAATTGGCGGCCTTGCTCGCGCAGTAGGCGGTCAGCCCCTCGACGCCGATGCTGCCCGCGGTCGATGACATGGTGATGATCGATCCGCCCCCGTTGGCGCGCATCAGCGGTACGACTTCGCGGATGCCGAGGAACGCTCCGATTGCGTTGACTTCATAGGTCTGCCGGAAGTCGTGCACCGTGGACTGTTCGATCGGCTTGACGCACATGATGCCGGCGTTGCTGACCAGAATCGACGGCGGCCCAAACGTCGCGACGCAATGTTGGACGGCGCGTGTCCAGTCCGTTTCGGAGGTGACGTCGAGCTCGACGAAGGACGCCTGAGCCCCTAGCTCTTTGGCGAGCAACTCGCCGGTTTCGACCAACACGTCACCGAGCACTACCTGCGCGCCCTCGGCAATGAGCCGCCGAACGGTGGCCTCGCCGATGCCGCGGGCACCGCCGGTCACCAGGGCCACTCGCCCCGATAGGCGATGTGCTTGAACCTCATTCATCACGGACTCCCTTGTTCCGGTTAGCGGCGTAGCCCGGCTTCTTTCATCAGCGGCAGCACTTCGGCGTTGAATCGTTGGATGCCCTCCGAATAATCCAGCCAGGAAAGGGCGACACCGCCGTATCCCAGCTTCTTATAACGGCTTAGCTGATCGACGACCTGTTCTGCTGTCCCGATCAGCGGTAGGGCGGCATATCCTGCGACCCAGCCACGGATCTGCTGACGCATGACCTCTGGGGGAATACTCTGCGCGCCTCCGCTGACGACACGCTCCACCAGCGCTCGGGCACCGTCGAGGTCGCCGCACTCATCGACATACCACTCGAAGTAGCGCCGCGCCTCCTTCTCGGTGTCTTTGACCACGATCGAGGAGAAGGCCAGCAGCCCAGCGGAACTGCCCAGCTCCTTGGACCGGTTTTGGGTACGCCGCGCCGTACCTTCCAACGATTCCCAGTCCGGGCCGCCTTGGAAGGTGAAGTCGGCATGCGTCAGCGCGAAATCCAGCCCTGTCGGCGAGGTCCCCGCCGACACCACAACCGGGCGGGGCGACTGAATCGGCTTGGGCTGTAGGTATCCGCGCTTGACGGTGTAGTAGCGACCCTGATAATCGAGCTCATCGATCTCCGACCATAGGCGTTCGATGATGTCGAGCCACTCGGCGGCCGCGGCATAGCGGTCATCGTGGGGTTGCTGCTCAATGCCGAACATCCCGAACTCGAGCTCGTTCCAGCCGGCGACGATGTTCATCCCGAACCGGCCGCCGCTGACGTGGTCGATCGTCGCGCCCATCTTGGCCGCCAGCATCGGATGAAAGATCGGCACGTGGCAGGTCGTGAAAACCTGGATGCGCTCGGTCACCGCCGCAATCGCCGATGCCCAGGTGAACGTCTCGTATTGCTCGGCGTTGGAATTGTTCGTCCCGCCCTGTCCACGCCATCGGCCCAACGGCAACAGGAACTCCCAGCCCGCACTGTCAGCAGCCTGGGCCACCGCAACGTTTTCCCGCCAGTCCAACGTGTTCTTGACGGCGGTGGACATCATCATTCCGCCACTGATGTTCAAACAGAACGTGCCCAACTTCATCTCGTTGTCGCCGAAGAACGCAGAACCGCGGTCGGGCTGGTCAGACACTGCCACTCCTCTGAAATATCTTGACGTGCCAGCGATGTAGTCACCCAGCGGCCCGCGACAGCGCACGCCACAAATCGCGGGAGCTATGGCGTAGATCACCGACTGTAGGCCAGCACGC
>DATAZN010000451.1:0-24420 GCA_036272035.1 Mycobacterium sp.
ACGCCCGCGGTGACGTCACCCAGACCGACCAGCTGGCCTCGGTGCTCGAGTCGCTCCGCGCAACCATGCCGCCCTTACGTGGCGTGGTCCACGCGGCGGGGATCCTCGACGACGGCATCCTGACCCGCCTCGACGACAAGCGGCTGCGCGAGGTCATGGCGCCCAAAGTCGACGGCGCCTGGAATCTGCACACGCTCACCCGCGATGCAGCGCTGGACTTTTTCGTGCTCTTCTCCTCTGCCGCAGCGCTTTTGGGTTCACCTGGGCAGGCGCACTATGCCGCAGGCAATGCCTTCCTGGACGCGCTGGCGTGGTATCGACGGGCGGAAGGCAAGCCCGCGCTCAGCATCAACTGGGGCCCGTGGGCCGAGGTCGGTCTGGTCGGCAGGCCGGAACAGCAACGAAACCTCAACCGGCACGGCATGATCCCCATTCCGGTCGCCGACGGCGTGCAGATGCTGTCGAAACTGTTCTGGTCATCGGCCCCCCAGATTGCCGTCATCCGCCTGGACCCGGCGCGGCGATCCGACCCCCCGTCGCTGATTGCGGATCTGCTCGGCGCACCGGCGGCCGGCGACGCCCCCGAACGCCACGACAATCTGCTCGACGCACTCTTGCGCGTCGAGCAGGGCGAGCGTCGGCGGCAGCTCGAGTCGTACCTGCGCGACCAAGCAGCCGGCAAACTCGGTCTGGCGTCGTCGCAGTTGGACGTCGAATCGCCCCTGCATCAACTCGGGGTCGACTCGCTCGTCGCAGTGGAGTTGCGCGCTCAGATCGAACGTGACCTGGGCATTGTCGTGCCGGTCGTCCGCCTGTTGGACGGTCCGAGCGTGACGGGGCTGGCCGGATGGCTCGTCGAGCGGCTATCCCCCGCAAATGCGGAGCCCGCCCCCGTCGTGACGGATGACGCGCCCGCTGTCAACGGGGGCAATGGCACTGACCCGCAATGGATGGATGTCCTGGGCCGACTCCCCGACATCTCGGATGACGACGTCGACGCGCTGCTTCGCGACGTCCTCGCGGCAAGGGAGGGTCAGGATGACGGATAACCTCGCCGACCTTTCCGCCGAAGAGAAACGTGTACTGCTGGCACGCCTGCTGATGGAAAAGGCGGAAGCCTCCGCGTCGGCGCATCCACTGTCGTACGGCCAGCGCTCGCTGTGGTTTCTGTACCAGCTCGCGCCGGGCAGCCCCGCCTACACGATCACCTATGCCGGGCAGATCCGCGGCGAACTCAACGTGGCCGCGCTGGAGGCCGCGGCCCAGGCGCTCGTCGACCGCCACGACATCTTGCGGACCACCTACACGACACGTGATGGCCAACCGGTTCAGCTGGTCCACCCCCGGCTGCCGGTGCGCGTCAACCGCCTCGAGTTGGACCCCGGAAAAACGCAGCGCTGGCTGCGGCGCGAATTTGATCGCCCCTTCGACCTGCGCACCGGTCCTGTGGTGCGGTTCAACCTGATCACCCAGGGTCCCGACGAGCACCTGCTCGTGTTGACGCTGCACCACATCGCCGTGGATATGTGGTCGATCGACCTGATCCTCGACGAGCTCCGGCTGCTGTACGCCGCGGAGCACGGCTCTCCGCCGCCGCCTCCGCCGATGCGCTACGTCGACTACGCGCTCGAGCGGACCCGCGCCATCGAGGGAGCCGAGGGCGACCGACTCTGGCGGTATTGGAGCCAGCAGCTGGCCGGGGAAACGCCGATGCTCCGGTTGCCCATCGACCGGCCGCGGGGTGCGGTTCAGACGTACCGCGGCGCCGTGCATCGCTTCACCGTCGACCGTGCGCTGACCGCACAGCTCAAGGACGTCGGCCGCGGCGCGGGCGCGACCCCGTACATGACCCTGTTCGCGGCGTACGCCACGCTGCTGCATCGCTACAGCGGGCAGGACGACCTGCTGATCGGCTCGCCGTTCGGATGTCGCGACCATGCGGGACTTGCGAGTCTGGTCGGCTACCTCGCCAACCCCGTGGTTCTGCGACCCGACCTGAGCGGCGATCCGTCGTTTACGTCGTTGTTGAGCCGCGTCAAGACGACAATTCTGGCTGCGCTCGAGCACCAAGACTTTCCGTTTGCACTGCTCGTCGAACGGCTGGACCCTGCCCGCGATCTGAGCCACACGCCGCTGTTCCAGGTCTCGTTTGCGTGGGAACAAACGCGCCGCTTCAAGGAAGGCGCGGGATCCGGCCCGGCGACATTGGATTTCACGACCACCCACATCGGCCAGGGCGGGGCGCCGCTCGACCTGATGTTGCTGATGGGTGAACAGGACGGCGAGTTGCTCTGCGCCCTGCAGTACAACACCGACTTGTTCGACGACGTGACGATCGAGCGGATGGCCGAGCACTTCACGACGCTGCTCCGCGGGATCGTCGCTGATCCAGGCGTCGGCCTGTCGAAGCTGCCGATCCGCGCCGAGGAGGAGCGTTCGCGACAGACGGCCTGGAACGAAACCGAGGTCCGCTTCGAAGCCCCAAACAGCTTGCCCGACATGGTGACTGCGGTGGCCCGGCGCAGTCCGGCGGAGATCGCTGTGACGTTCGGCGACCGCGACCTGACCTACGCCGAACTCGACCGGCGCGCAGACGATGTGGCGAGGCGGCTGCGGGGCCTCGGCGTGGGCCCGGACCGCATCGTCGTCGTCCTGCTGGACCGCAGCGAGGATCTGGTGGTGGCGCTGCTCGGCGTCGCAAAGTCGGGTGCCGCGTTCATGCCGCTCGACCCGAAACAGCCCGCGAACCGCACCACCGCGATGATCGAGGCCTCCGGCGCACCGGCAGTCGTCACACAAGAGCGAAACCTTCAGCTAGTCAAGGGATTCGCCGGTCATCGACTCTGCCTGGACCTGCCGGCCGCCCCGTCGGAGACGGACGCTGTCGCACCCGTCGCACGGCCGGACGGACTGGCTTACGTGGTCCACACCTCGGGTTCGACCGGTGTGCCGAAGAGGGTGCTCAACACCCACGGTGGGCTGCGCAACCTGCTGCTCTGGATGCAGGCGAATTACCGGCTCGATGCCCGCGACAGGGTGCTGCACCACACCCCGGTGACCTTCGACGCGTCGCTGGCGGAGATCTTCTTGCCGTTGGTCGTCGGCGCGCGTCTCGTCGTCGCGAAACCCGACGGGCACCGCGACGCCGCCTACCTCGTGCGGACCATCGCCGAGCAGAGCATCACCCAGATCGTCCACGTCGTGCCGTCGATGCTGCAGTCGTGGCTCGCCGAGCCCGGCTTCCGGGACTGCATCTCGTTGCGGCGGGTGACGTGCGGCGGCGAGGCGCTGCCCTACGACCTCGCTCAGCGTTTCGTGAACACCGCGGACGCCGAACTGTGGAACGAGTACGGCCCCGCCGAATCCGCCGTCACGGCCACTTATGCGCACTGCAAGCGCGGCGCGCCCGGCCCGTCGATCCCGATCGGGCGGCCAATCGCCAACGTCCAGATTCATCTCCTCGACGCCTATCTCCAGCCGGTGCCGGTGGGCGTGCCCGGCGAGCTGTACATCGGTGGAGCCGGCGTAGGCCGCGGCTACGCCGGTCAGCCTGACGCGACGGCCAGCAGGTTCATCGCCGACCCGTTCGCCCGTGATCCCTGGGCGCTGCTGTACCGCACCGGCGACCTGGCCCGCTATCGACCTGACGGCAACATCGAGTACCTGGGACGCCAGGACAGCCAGGTGGAGATCCGCGGCGTCCGGATCGAGCCGGGTGAGGTCGAGGTCGCACTGAGCCGGCATCCCGACGTGACGGAGGCCGTGGTGGTCGCCGCGACCGACGAGCGCGGGCACACCCAGCTGACCGCCCACGTCGCGGCCGGCACCAAGGCCGGGCCGACCACCGCGCAGCTTCGACGTTTTCTGCTCGAGTGGCTTCCGGCGGCCATGCTGCCGGCCCACTTCGTCGTGACGAACGAGTTGCCGCGTACCTCCGGGGGGAAAGTCGACCGGCGGGCTCTCGCCGAGACCGGTGCCCGAACAGCGCAACGCAACCGAGAGTTCGTCGCTGCCCGCAATCGGACAGAGCAGGTCTTGGTCGCGATTTGGTGCAAGGTTCTCGGCGTCGAACGGGTTGGTGTCTACGACGACTTCTTCGCGCTCGGCGGCTCGTCTACGCACAGCCTGGAGGTCGCGGTGCGGGCCGAGGCGGCCGGACTGCCGCTGAAACCGGAGTCGGTGTTCTTGTTCGGCACGGTGGCGGAATTGGCCGCGGAGTATGGCGAGCCGCTCGAAAGCAGCGCCGATGTCGCCGATGCGCGGACCGTCGAGTCCTACGACATCAGGCCGGACACTGAACCGCAGCCGTTGCCCGCGGCGGAGCGGCCGACCCGCAACACCGTGATCGAAAGCATCGGTACCTACCTGCCCTTCAAAGAGGTGTCGACCACGGATCTTCTCGCTGGCTGCGTCGACGACATCGGCATACCGCTGGAGAAGCTGACCGGGATCAAGCGCCGACGGGTGGCGGCCGACGGGGAGTTCGCGATCGACCTGGCCCGCCAAGCCGTGGCCGACTGCCTGTCCCGGTCGAGTTACCGACCGGCGGAGATGGACTTGCTGATCTCGTGCAGCATTTCCCGATACGACGGGCCCGACCAGAAATTCGTCTTCGAGCCCAGCACGGCGGCGCGGCTGCGGGATCAGTGCGGCCTGGACAACGCTCTGGCTTTCGACATCACCAATGCGTGTGCCGGAATGTTCACCGGGATCGCCATCGCAGACGCGTTCCTGCAGACCGGTCTGGTCGGCCGCGCCATGGTGGTCAGCGGCGAATACATCACCCACATCAGCGAGACCGCCCAACGAGAAATCGAGGGTCCGATGGATCCGCGACTCGCGTGTCTGACCGTCGGGGACGCCGGGGCCGCAGTCATTCTGGAACGTGGTCCCAACAATCGCGCCGGCTTCCACGACATCGACATCGCCACGCTCAGCCGCTACGCACCCATGTGCATCGGGAAAGCGACCGGTGGGCCGGAGGGCGGCGCGATCATGACGGTCGACTCGATTGCGGCGACCGCGATAGCGGTGAAGGCCGCGGTACCTTACGTCGCCGGTGTGATGCGCCGCCACGGCTGGCGCCCCGAGCACTCCGACCACATCGTCATGCACCAGACGTCGGAGTCGTCGCTCAACGACGCCGTCGGCGCAGTGAACCGGATGTTCGGCGCAGGGTCCGCCAACCCGGGCAACACCATCTACAACCTGGCCGAGCGTGGAAACACCGCCAGCACAACGCATTTCGTCGCCATTAAAGACCACATCCTGAGCAACCGGATCAGGTCCGGCGACAACGCGGTCTTCGGCATCAGCGGCTCCGGCCAGACCGTCGGCGCCGCGCTGTACACCTTCGACGACCTGCCCGACCGACTGCGCCGCGGTTCCGAAGACCACCACCGCGAGGCACCGCACGATCCCCAACCCCCGGAGCCGCCACCGCCACCCGCGGTGGGCATCGCCGGGGTCGGCACCATCCCCGCCGGCCCGCCCGGGTCGCGCGGCTCGGTGGATCTGGCTACCCAGGCCGCCGCGCAGTGCCTCGATCAGAGCGGCCTCGACCGTGACGAGCTCGGCTTGATCATCCACGCCGGCGTGTACCGAGACGAGTTCATCAGCGAGCCGGCCATCGCCGCACTGGTGGCCGGCGAACTCGGGGTGAACGACGACATCCGGTCCCCCGACGGCCCCAAGACTCTTGCCTTCGACGTGTTCAACGGCGCGGTCGGATTCCTCAACGCCTGCCAGGTTGCCGTCCAGATGATCGGCGCGGGAAAAACCGGGCACGCGATGGTCGTCGCCTCCGAGACCGAGAACAACTCCGGCAGCGACACCCACCCCGCCTACGGCCTGAGCGAGACGGGGTCCGCGGTGATCCTGTCACCGACCAACGGCAACAAGGGATTTGGCCGTTTCGTGTTCCGTCACTACCCCGAGTACGCCGGAGCGCTCACCACCTACACCCGCCACTCGGATGGCCGGACGTGGCTGGAGATCGACCGCGACCCGGACTTGACTGCTCACTATCTGGACATCATCGCCGATGCGGTCGGCGAACTGCTCAAGCTCGAGGCGATCGCACCGTCCGACGTCGCCGCCGTGTTTCCGCCGCATCTGTCGCAGCCCGACCGCGAAGAGCTGGCCACCCGATTGGGCGTTGCGAGTTCGCTTTTCGTCGCCCCCGCCACCGACGCCGACCCGTTTTCTTCGTCGGTGCCGCACGGACTGCAGCACGCCTGGCAGCACGGGTTGGTGAGTGCGGGCGACGTCGGTTTGATCGTGAGCGTCGGCTCCGGCCTTCAGGTCGGCTGCACGACCTACCGTTTCTGACGGCAGCTACTCGTCTCGCAGCTGGGGCGCCAGCGCGGCCTGCGTGGTCTTCCACGCCGGGACCACCGCGGCCAGGACTGCCGCCAAGATGGCCAGGATCGCATACCCGATCGCCTCGGACATCGGGAAGATCAGTGGAGTTACCGAGCCCACGTCGACGATCGCGGCCCGCCCGACGGCGGCGATGATCGGAACGGACACCACCGCGCCGAGCAGGGCACCCGTCGCGCTCGCGATAACGGCTTCCAACGTGGTCACCGCGAAAACTTTGTTCGGGGTAGCACCGAGCGCCTGAATCAGGGCGATCTCGCGGCGTCGCCGAATTCCGAGCAGCAGCAGCGTCGACGACACCGATATGAACGCGATCGCGAGCAAACCGTATTTCAGGGTGTTCAGCGGTGCGAGAAAACGGGATTCACCATTGACCACCGACACTCGATATCCGTTCGCGTCGACAACGGTGAGCGGCTGGTAGAAGTGGCCGGCCTTGATCTCGTCGGCGATGCGTCGAAGGCTGGCACCCGCCGCCGGCTTGATGAAAACCAAACCGGGCGGCTGCCGGCCGAAGATCTGCTCGGCAAGCTGGTAGGACATCTGGATTCGGAGGCCGCCCACTTCAGGGGTGGCAACGATGGTTCCGACGGGGATTCTGCGGGCCGTGGGTCCGCTGCCCAGCAGGACGGTGTCGCCGACGCGAATTCCGTTCTGGCGGGCGAGTATTCCGCCGATCACGAGTTGATCTGCGTTGACGCTTGCGCTGGGGGGCTGTCCGGCGAAAACCTGATACGAGAAGGTCGGCCGATCCTCGGCTCGTACGTAGGCCAACGATCCGTTGGCCATGATGATCTCGACTTCCGCCATTCGCTCGAGGGCGCCGACACCCGGCAGGGCCGCGAGCCTCGTCGTGCTGTCGGGTGAGAACTTCGCGTCCGTCGATCCCCAGTCGGTGAAGCGGGTGGTGGTCACCACCAGGCGATCGTTCGCCTGTGCCTGCGCCACGTTTTCGACGCCGCGATCGATCGCGACCAAGAACCCCGATAGCAGCGTGGCGACGGCCACGGGGACCGCGACGGCACCGGCTATCGCGGTGGTCCGGGTCTGGTCCGTGCGCAGTCCGGTGAACGCGATCGCCAGGACTGCACTGTGCGCGCGGTCCGGCTGTAGTTGGATCGACGCCAGGATTTGTGCGCTGAAATACGCTGCGGCCAAGAGCAATCCGACGATTGCCACGACGACCGAACCATTGGCTATCGCGGCCTGCAACGGTGCGAGCCCACCTGACAATGTTGCCGACCACACCAGGAAGACACCTGCGAAGCCGGTAGCGAGCAACGCCGCCGCCTTGGGCCAGATGCGCGCCGACTTGGCGTCTTCGTGAGCGGCGCGGCCGGAAAGCTCGGTCGCGATCGCGGTCTTCGATGCCGAGAGGCTGGGGACGATGGCGGCGAGCAGGGCGAGCAGGACGCCTATTCCCAGCCCCGCCACGACCACACCGGGTTCGACCACCACGGGAACGTTGACTCCGACGAACTGCTGCGTCAGGTCACTGGCGCTGGCGACGACTGGTCTGGCAATGATGGCGCCGAGCAACACTCCGATGACCGATCCGGCGGCGCCGAGCAGGGCAGCTTCGGCGAGGAACCCGACGAGTGTGGACAGCGGCGAGGCACCCAGAGCCGCGGCGATGGCGACTTCGCGCCGACGTTCTTGAATCGACAACCGGGTGAGTTGGGCGATCAGGATCACCCCGACCCCGACCGCGATCAGAGCGAAGATTGCCAGGAGCGGAAACAGCACGACGTTGACGTTGAATCCCGCAGCGGGATCGTTGCGGGTCAGGACCCGGTACCCCGGTCCCAGCGAGTCCAGCGCGTCGGCGATACGGGTCTGGACGTCGGCCATATCGGCGTGCTCTGCCAGCGTGACGTAGACGCTATCCACTCGATCGTCGCGGGCGAATTGCACCTTGGCCGCGCTGAGGGGTAGCACGATGACGCGGCCGTTGTTGACGTCGTCCAGCTGCTGGATCTGGGCGAGTCCCGATATCGTCAGTTGACCGGTGTCGCTGGCCAGCGTCGCGGACTTGCCCAACGAGCGGCCGAAGGTGGTCGAGGTCGCCATGACCCGCGGTTCTTTTTGGCCCGCGCCGCACACTTTCGGGTCGATGATCCAGCGGGCAGAGCAGTCGATTCCCAACGCCAGCACCACCGTGTCGCGGTCGCCGTCGCGCACCTGCGTCGCCGCGCGCACCACGGGGGCGAGCACCGTTACGCCCGGCACCTGGCTGGCGGTATTGATCACCGTCGGCCCGATCCCACCCTGGGTTGCGGCGCCGACGATGCGCAGCGGCGCGGGGCCGGCGATCCGGTAACCGACGTCATCAATGGCGGCGCGAACGCTGCTGGTCTCGATCATGACCGCGACGACGATGGCCACTCCGCCGCCGAGGGACAGCGACGCCAGCAGCGCGCGAAGCGTGTGCCGTCGGATAGCGCGGAGGTTGATGAGCCGCAGGACGCTAACGGCCGCGGCTAGTGCGGTGCTCGCCATGTCGCTCCACCGTGGGTTACTTGCCGCTCGTCGCTTTCGATGCGGCCGTCGAGGAGGGAGACCAACCGGGGAGCTTCGTCGGCAATCGATCGATCATGAGTGACCAACACAATGGTCTGGCCTGCCGCGTTGAGGCTGTAGAGCGCATCGATCACGCGGCGGCCGTTCATGGTGTCGAGGTTGCCCGTGGGCTCGTCGGCGAGCACGACTTGCGGTGCCATGAACAACGCTCGAGCGATCGCGACGCGCTGCTGCTCACCACCGGACAACTCCGCGGGCACCCGCTTGGCCATACCGGCCAGCCCGAACTGGTCCAACAGCGAGATGGCCCGGTCGTACTGAGTGCGCCCAGCCTGACCAGCCAGCAGGCTGGGGAGCATCACGTTCTCGGCCACCGACAATCCCGACAACAAATTGAACGACTGGAACACGTACCCGATCCTGCGACCGCGAACGCCTGCCAATTCCCGAGCAGACAACTGGGCGACGCTCACCTGGTTCACCAGAACCTCGCCGCACGTCGGAGGCTCCAGCAACCCGAGGATGCTCAGCAACGTCGACTTGCCCGAGCCCGAAGGCCCCACCATGACGACGAATTCGCCGGCGCTGATCCGCAGATTGATGTCATGGATGATCGGTGTCGCCGTTGGGCCGGAGCCGAACGATTTGGACAGGCCGCGGGCTTCCAGGACCACCGGCCCTGAATTCGCGGCCTGCGCAGGCATGTCTCCTGCGACGGTGGTGCCTTGTTTGCCTCCGTTGAGGAATGCGGTGGCCGAGGCGAACAGCGGCGAGCGGGCCTGGGTCACGTCGTGGACCCGTGCTGTCGCAGGTTGCTCGGGCGCGCTGACCGGAAGCGACGTCACTTCGGCAAGTGCGGGCATGATCAGCGGGATATCGACACCGGAGCCGACCACGAACACGCCCTGCGGGCCGCCATCCATCGCACCCGCGCCTTTGACGATCTCCACTAGCGCGGCGACGGCTTCGTCGTCGTCATGGGGCAAGAACCGCCGACGCAGATCGACGACCAACCCGTCAGCCGTACCCACCACAGCAAGCGTCGCGGTGTCCGGCTCGATGCACAGCAACGCCGTGCTGTCATACCCAGCCGACTCGCCTTCCGCGCGGGCCAGCGCAACCGCGGATGACGCCAATGACGAAGTGTTCGCCGATGCCAGCGCCGCGCCCCGGGCCGGCCCCACCGAGGGCTGCTCGGGCGTGCTGATCGGAAGCGGCGTCGCCGCAACCAGATCCGGCATGATCAGCGGGACGTCGATACCGGAACTGAGCAAGAACACGCCCTGCGGGCCACCCTCCATCGCATCCGCACCTTTGACGATCTCCACTAGCGCGATCAGCGCCGCAGCGTCGTCACTCGGCAAAAACCGCCGACGCACCTCCGCGATCGACTCGTCATCGGTGTTCAGCACCGCTGAGGTCGCCGAATCCGGCTCGATACACAGCAGAGCGATGTGCGTGTAACCGGCAGACCGGCCTGCCGTGCGGGCCAAATCAATCGCCGACGAGGTCAACAGCTCAGTGTTCGCCGATGCCAGCGCCGCGCCTCGGGCCAGCGCGGTCTCGGGCTGCTCAGGCGTGCTAACTGAAAGCGACGTTGCCGCAACCAGTGCGGGCATGACCAGCGGGATATCGACACCGGAGCCGACCACGAACACGCCCTGCGGGCCACTCTCCATGGCACCCGTATCCCTGACGATCTCGACCAGTGCGCCCACTGCTTCATCGTCGTCGTGCGGCAAAAACCGCCGCCGCACATCAACGACCACCCCGTCGGCCGCACCCACCACTGCGAGCGTCGCGACGTCCGGCTCAATACACAGCAGTGCGGTGTGGTCGTGCCCGGCTGACTCAGCTGCCGCGCGGGCCAACGCAATCGCAGAAGCGAACGGCGACACCAATAAGACGTTGTCGACCCTGCGCATCGCCAGACCCTCGCGCAGAGCCGTCGCTGCAGCCACATCGATCCAGGTCACCCCGGTTGATCTCACCTGATAGCCGCCGCCGGCCGCCGTTTCCCGGGCGACCAGAATGGTGGAGATAATCTGCTCAGTCGTCGTGCCGGACGGCAAGTCCGCATCATGCGCGATGTCGAGATTGCCGTGACTGACGGCGACGCCGTCCACCTTCGCACCCGCTACCAGGACGGTGCGGACCGAGGTTGGCATCATCGAGACACCGAGCACCGCGTCCAACACGTCTCCACAATAGATTTGGCTGCATGTGCTTTGCGCGCGCGACCAACGTGCCGACTGCCGTGTCGGGCGGCGCGAAGGTGAATCTGCCACCGGGGGTATAGGTTGTTGTCGCTGGAGGTTTTCATCCTGCGTGGCGGATGCCGACTCCCCTACCTGGGCGTTCGCAGAATTCTCATCGAAATGGCGTAGGCGTTTTTCTCATCTTCGTGGCGGATCCCTAGAACTGCACGGCGGCCTTGTGGATTTCGGAACCATGGTGACGACCGCGCGCAAGTCGGCTAGCTCGGAGTGTGACCCTGCGCGTTTTTTCGGGCCGCTGATTGGACCGCGTCGAGGATGTCGTCGATCGCCGGGATGTCGGCCGCGGTCTTACTTTGATGTACCCGATGCGCGCATCACGGTTGACAACAAAAGTGCCGCGTCACTGCAGAAAGCCCGAACTCGTCTTGCCCATGTGGCTGCCCGAACGCAGCGCGTCGATCAGCCTTTTGGGCGAGAAGGCGGCGTAGCGCCTGACCGTGAAACGCTCAACATCGGCGGCTCTTTCGACGGCACGGCCCGAATCGCTGACGCACTCAAACGGGATTGCGCGCTCAACGCAGGAGGCCGAGACGGCGTCGATATCTTCACGTTGTTTGACTTCGATAAATGTGAAACCGCTTTGAACGCATGGCTACCTGAGGGAATAGAGGGATGATCGATGAGCGACACCTCACCTTGGGTTATCACTGAAAAGTTATGCGGCCGATGCGGGCGGCACCTTTTCGGCAGATCCCACTTGATGCGGGTCGCGCGGTCCCTGCAACCGCTACCCGTGATCTGGGAGAGTCGCTGCTTCAACGCGGAATGCCCGGAGAGTCGACGGCATAAGACGCAAGCCACAGCTTCATTGCCCATCTGAATGATTGGGCCGACAACTACAGCCTAGGGCCGAGTCATGGCAGCAACGATCCGGGCGGTGCAGAGCTTTGCGCCGAGAGCACAGAAGAGACTCAGCCGTAGGTAAACGAAAACGCTTGCAGCCCAGGGCTCAGTGCTATTTCAACCCGGCTGGCTGTAGCGGTGCCGTCGACCACGATCTCGTGCATGTCGGGCGGGCCGTGGATCGCGGTGGGTGTGGCCTTTTGGTTGTGGGTCACGGTCAAAGTGCCGGCGCCCCCGACCACCATGTAAACGCGTTTGGCGTGGTAGTTCAGGGCGATGGTCGCGTTGGTGTTGTTGGCCGTGATGCTCTCATCACCCACTGTCCAACGCCCTCGCAGGGCGAAGCTGTTGTCAGGCTGGCGGGCTGGCAGGCTGAAGGTCGCGGCGCCGAAGCGATAGGGTCCGTCACCGCCGTAGTGTGGGTTTTTGGCGGTGCCGAGATACGTTTCCGGGGTGAGCTCGGAGGCGGGGGTGGTGTCGGGAGCGTCGATCGCAGACGGCAAAGAGACCTTATTCTGCGGCGAAAGTAGTTGTCGAATTAGGTTTTCCGTGACGTTGTAGTCGCCTTCGCCGAATTTGATGTGGCGCACAGTGCCGTTGGCATCGATGAGGTAGTGGGCCGGCCAGTACTGGTTGCGGTAGTTCCGCCAGGTCTGATAGTCGTTGTCCATTGCGATGGGGTAGCTGATTCCCAGCCGAGTCGCGGCGGCCGCGACGTTGCCTTTCTCATGTTCGAAGGCGTACTCGGGTGTGTGGACGCCGATGACCTCAAGTCCTTTGTCGTGATAGGCGTTATACCAACCGGTGACGTGGGGAATACTGCGCTGACAGTTGATGCATGAGTAGGCCCAGAAGTCGATCAGCACAACTTTGCCGTGCAGCGAGCTCAGGTCGACCGGCGTCCCGCCCGGCGTGTTCAACCATGCGGTGATGCCTTTGATCTCCGGTGCGCTTCCGCAGTTTTCGAGCTTTGCCGCGCCACCGGTGCAGTTCGACAGCCCGGCATTCTGGTCGTTGACCTGGTTGGCGAGATTAAGCTGCTGGCCGACACCAGTGCCGACCTTCTGCTCGAGGGAGTTACCGTAATCGGGAATTGCGCGCTGCAGCGCAGCCGTGACGTTGAACATCAGTGCCACCGCCAGCAGGATCGTGACCGCGCCGGCGGCGATGCGGATCTCTTTTTGACGGCGGCGGAAGGCATTCACCCGCTCGGCTACCCGGCGGCCTGCGAGCGCGAAGAACAACAGCGGCACCGCCGCGCCGGTGGCGAAGGCGAGCGTTAACCCGATGGTGGGCAGCCCGATCGAACCGGTTGCGCCGGCGAGGATGATGGCCGCCAGCACAGGTCCCGCGCACGGCACGTACAAGACGCCGAGCGCCAGGCCGAGCCCGAAACCGGAATTACCGGAGCCGAATTGCTTTTGCGGTAGCCACGAGAACGGTTTCTCCAGCAGCGCTTCCAATCTCGGGAAGATCAGACCCAAGCCGATCGCGATCAGGGCGACGAGAGCCAGCCAGCGTATGGCGTCCTGCGGCAGATGCAGCAGCGCCAGCAAAGCTGACCCGGCCAGGGTAATCGCCGTGAAGCTCACCACCAGTCCCGCGATCACCAGGTAGGGCCTCAGCTGCTGCGAACGCGACGGCGTGGCCGGCGCCACGTCGACCGCCCCCGAGTGGTGGGCCGCTCCCACCCCGGCACGTGCGCTCTGCGCGCCCGAAAACAAGATCACCGGCAAGACCGGCAGGATGCACGGCGAGATACCCGTAATGAGCCCGCCGACTAGGCCGATGCCAATAAGTGTCAACATGTCGGCTGAGCCCGCCCTCGATCAGGTTGAACCCAATAATGCTGGCCCGCAACGCGATGAGGCTGGGCCCCTCGTCTTGTCCTGTGCGCCGGCCACGGCTGACTCGGTGGTACCTGCCGCCGATCGGCTGCCATCTCAATCCCCGCCTGCGTGTGCGAGAACCGCTTGGTCGCGGTAGATCTCGGGGAATTCGCGCTTAAGGTCATCAAGCTTGGGCATGTCGTTGACGGCGATATAGGGATAGGTCGGGTTGGAGTTCAAGAAGTCTTGGTGGTGCGCCTCGGCGGGAAAGAATGCGGCTCCGTTCTCGATGCGGGTAACGATCGGAGAGGCGAAGGCTTTGGCGTCGTCGAGCTGAGCGATGTAGGCCGTTGCGATCTTCGTTTGGGCGTCGTTCCGGGGGAAGATCGCCGACCGGTACTGCGTGCCGGTATCGGGGCCCTGCATGTTGAGTTGGGTCGGGTCGTGGACGACCGAGAAGTAGACCCGCAGTAGTTCGCCGTAGGTGATCTGGCGGGGATCGTATGTGATTTGCACGGCCTCGGCGTGCCCGGTGCTGCCGGTACTCACCAGGTCGTAGTGAGCGGCCGATGCGCCGCCGCCCGCGTATCCCGACACCGCCTGGTCCACTCCCCTAACGTGTTCGAAAACGCCCTGCACACCCCAAAAGCAGCCGCCGGCAAGCAATGCGGTCTCATGAACGCCCGGTGCTGCCGCTGGCTCGTCGACCGCCGGCCGGGGAAGGTTGACTGCAGCTGTGGCGCTGCCCATCGCCGACAACGGCCCTGTGCACGAGGCGACTTGGAGGGTGCACACGCTTAAGACAGCGGCTAGGCGCATCAGGTTAGCTTTTTGAAATTTTCGCATGGCACTCCCGTGAATGCGCTGCAACAGTGGACTTCTACTGTCTTCAGACTAACGGCGCAGAGCGCCTGCGATTCTTACGAATCGATGACGCCCGGATCGCGGCAGCGCGTAGGGCGCAATTCCTTACGCAAGTGTGACGACAATGCGTCAACAGCTATGGTTGCCGGTCGCCGCGGTAGAGTTACGTGCCACGAATCCCGCTGCGAGCGACAGGTATTGATGTTATGGGCATGACGAGAAGGCGGTTCCTCATCGCCGAGGGTGCGATTGCGTTATCGACGGTCACCTTGATTGCTTGCACTAAAAGTATCGCGTCGCCGCCCGACACCGATTTCGCCGTCGCCCATTCTGACGCCGAGTGGCGAAAACTCTTGACTGCAGCCCAATACGATGTGTTACGCGACGCTGGCACGGAGCCCCCCTTCAGCAGCCCTCTCAATGACGAACACCGCCGGGGCGCATTCAAATGCGCGGGCTGCTCCTTGCCTCTGTACAGATCGGACACCAAGTTCGACAGCGGCACCGGGTGGCCGAGTTTCTGGAAAGCAATGGATAATTCGGTGGTGGAGCGCCCGGATAGCAGCCTGGGCGTGGCCCGTACCGAGGTAATCTGCAGTCGATGCGGCGGCCACCTTGGGCACGTATTCAACGATGGACCCCGGCCGACCGGGCTACGGTATTGCATGAACGGCGTCGCCATGACCTTCAACACGGTTTAAGGCCGGCGGCCGCGAGTTCAGGAATCGATCGACATGACGGAACGAACTGCTATTTACTAGGATTCGGTCGCGGGGCGGTCGGCGTGGCTCGGTGGCGGCGATCTGCTGCGGATAAGCAGTCCACAAGCTAGCACCATCCCGGCGCATGCAGTGGGTTGTTCTGTGGTGCACCGTATTACCCGCATCGCGCCTCCGACACTCGGCGCAGCGAGGAGCCGTTACGAGTGATGGCGCCGACGGCTCGGCGTGTAGGGCCGAGTATTACGCGCTACCGATGGTGCTGTCGCGCAAAGGTTTAGGTGCTCAACTCCGCGGACAGCGCAGTGGGATCCAAGGCGTTGGCCGCCGCGCCGGGGTCGAGTACCTGGCTGAAGTCCATCGTGGCTGAGGTGCCGCCCAGGATTTGCAAAACGTCGGGCAGCTCCAGAGCTATGCCGACGTTGCGCGGATAAAGGAAGCGACGACGTGGGCGAGTTCGGCGCCCTGGTCTTCCTGCAGGAAGTGGCCCGCGCCTGTGATGGTAACCGGTGGGTGCTCCTGGGCTCCGGGTATGTGAGCCGCCAGTACCCGATCGCCGCCGCGAGTGATCGGGTCGGCGTCAGAGAAGGCGCAGAGAAATGGCTTGGCGTAGCGGCCGAGCGCGTCCCACGCAGCACGGTTGGCCGGGGTCGCTGGATCCGAGGGGTCGGTGGGCACCAGCATCGGGAATTGACGCGCCCCGGCCTTGAATGCGTCATTTGGGAAAGGCGCGTTGTAAGCGGCTACAACGTCGCTGGCGAGATCTGTTTGACAACCGCCGTCAACGATCTTGCCGACATTGAGCTCGGGCGTCTTTTGGCTGTAGCGCTGCCATGCCAAAAAGGCCTCCCCCGGATGAACGTCACCAGTCGGCAGGAAGGTGTTGGCCGCCACGACGCGGGCGAAGCGGTCAGGCTGTTCTGCGACCAACCGCAACCCGATCAGACCGCCCCAGTCCTGACAGACCAGCGTGATGTGAGTTATGCCGATGGCGTCGATTGCCGCGCGTGTCCAGTCCACGTGAGCCTGGTAGCTGTAATCGTCGCGGTGGGCGGGCTTGTCGCTACGACCGAATCCGACCAAGTCGATCGCGACCGCGCGCAGCCCGGCCGCGGTCAGCACCGGAATCATATGGCGGTACAGATACGACCACGAAGGCTCGCCGTGCAGTAACAGCACGAGCGAAGCCGTGGCCGGTCCCTCATCGAGATAGTGCATCCGCAACGAGGCGCCCCCGGCGCCCTTGACCTCCACATAATGAGGCTCAAATGCATACCCCGGCAGGTCGTCGAAACACTCCTCGGGCGTTCGCAGCACGTCCACGGGCTCTCCGTTCCGTTCCAGCACAACCGTCCATTGATCCGTCGCCTGCCAGCACCACCTCGTGCACCCCAGCGACGACACCACGACCGACATGAGACTGTACCGCTTAGTACAGCATGTCATCAAGGAAGTTCTGTTGGCGCCCTGAGATGCCCGTGTCGCGCACTCGCACACGGGATGCAAATTGTGACGTAGGTATGACGAATACTTCCGAAGGGTCGCCACGCAGCCGATCCGGTTCGTAATCTCTGTACCAACCAGTACAGTACGCGGCTCTGCTGCGTTAAACGAAAGGTGAACTACATGCGGCTCATGGTCCTTCGGGGCACCGTTCTTCTCGCGACTGCCTTGTCCTTCACGGCTTGTAGCTCCAAACAGGAGACACATTCGGCGCCGGCGATGTCGGAGTCCTCGACTATGTCACAGTCCCCGGCGATGTCGCACTCACCGGCGATGTCACAGTCACCGGTAGCGGGCTCTGCGAGCACGCGCACGGGCACCTTCTCGGGCCTCAATGGCAAGCACGTCGCCGGAACCGTCACAATTACCGGTGGACAGATCGCGCTGAACGGCTTTTCCTCCGACGAAGGCCCGGACTTGCACATCTACCTGAGCAACGGCACCGACGAGAGCGCTGTGGCCGCAGGCAAGGAGCTCGGCTCCATCAGTTTCGACAAGGCGTCGCAACAGTTTTCGACCGGCGGAGCGGAATTGGGCACCTACACAAACATCGTGATTCACTGCGATAAGGCCAAAGCGGTCTTTGGCGCGGCCACCCTGTCGTGACCCGGGCGACCCCCGCCGCCCTGGTCGCGTCGATCATTTTCGGCGCGATCAGGGTCGGTCTTGGCGTGCTGTGGTTGCACGAGGGCATTTTCAAGTACAGTGCGCATTTCGGCCGGGCCGACATCCTGCTGGTGGCCGGCAGCGCTCACTCCAATAGCCGGATGCCGGAATACTTCAAAGCCTTCAGCGACGGGCTGCTTGGTAGCTGGCCAGGCCTTTTCGGCATGACCATTCCGCTGCTGGAAACCGCTTTGGGCATTGCCCTGACAGTCGGTGTTTTCAGCCTTCCCGCCGCGTTGGGGTCGCTGCTGACGTTGATGACGTATTGGAGTTCCGATCAGCTCATCGCCCAATACCCCATCATGGGGATGCTGTCGGCGGTCATTATCGCCTGGCCAGCTTGGGCCGTTCGTTTCTCTGCGACCTCGCTGATCGTGGGCGCACTGCAACGAAAACAGGTGGCCAGCCAACTGATTTCAGGGCCCCTGCGAGAATGGCTCTAGTCGTCGGCACCGGCGTAATCCGTCACCGATTCTGGGGGCATCAACGACAACCTGCTCACAGTCTCGAAGACGGCGGACGCAGGTTAGTCGGCGCGCTGACCGACCCCTCGCTGCGAAGCGGCGTGTTTTATGCCAGTGCGGCCACCACCCTGACCGGACCGGTCATCGATCAGGCCACGATCATGCCCGAGCTCGGCGACGCCGCCGTACAGGATCACGCCATGCAAGCTATCGGCCGGCTCGTCACCTAACCCCCGCGACCGCACATCCTGTCCACACACCAACAGCGAAGACGGCCGCACCTGCCGGGGCCGCATCCTGGTCTGCGCAGTGCCCCACGCATGAAATGACACGTCATCCGAGCCGCCAACTACTGTCGATTCCGACGCGAAATGCGTGATGCACTGCAGGGATTTGCGATCAACCCCTTCACCACGCGGTCGCCGATGACGACGGCGGCACCGCGTATTCGCGAGGCCGAGTCAGCATCCAGCAGCACACCACGGCGATGTATCGGCCGCTGTGTTGTGGGTCCCAGAGGCAGCAGTCATCACGAACGCGCGCCCGGCCTCGGATACACACCGCGGGTCACGACGCGGGCGAGCCCGGGTCGACCAGTCGGCTTCGAATATTGTCCACGGCCAGATTGATTGCGTCGCGTAGCGGAGTGATGTCTTCGCTGATCCGGGCCAACAGCATGCCACCTTGCAGGGCAGCCACGATGGTCGCCGCCAGCCGATCGGGCTTTTCACGGCGATCAAGCTCGCCGTGTTTTTGCATTTTGCGGAACCCGTCAGCAAACGGCCGTTCCCATCGGGCGAAAGCAGCCGCCAACGCCGGGCGAAACGCTGGGTCGTTTTTCAATTCCGCGGCAATGGAACCAAGCGGACAAGCGAACGGGCCACCGGGCTGTCGGTGCGCGCGCAATACTGCTCGCGCCCAGCGCTCGATACCTTCTATGGAATCTACGTCGGCTAAGCCCGGCTGAGCTGCTAAGACCCGCTCAAGCTGACGCTCCACGACCGCGACCACAAGTTCGGATTTGTCGGAGAAGTAGTGGTAAAGCTGAGATTTCCCGGTTCCTGAGGCGGCCAATATATCGTCGAGTGAGGTGGTGGCGACGCCATTTTCGTACATCATTGTGGTCGCGGCATCGATAATCGCCGCGCGGGTGAGGCGGCCCCGCTCGGTGCTCGGTACCTGCGTGCGCCCGTGTGGTGAGCTGTGGTCGACAACCATAGCCCACACAGTAAGTGAACAATGCCGCGACGAACGCGATCGGCGCAGCGATCCTGCTCTCGGCTACCAGCCAACGCGACTCGCGCCGACGCTGGCCGAAGCGGTCACGCTGGGTGAGGTATCACTGGCGCGCCGGTACAATTTTGTACACGCCGGGTAATACGCGCCGAGCCTGCATGGCCACGCGCCGAGGCCGAAAGTGCTTTCGGCCCAGTGCATTTAGGAATCGTCGATGGGCAGTCGGACCTCAAAACGTGCGCCCGTGGCCAGGTTGCGCGCCGTGAGCGTGCCTCCGTGCGCTTTGACAAGACCCGCTGCGATGGTCAGTCCGAGCCCCGAGCCGCTTTGCAGCGATGGGTCTGCTCGTGGGATCCGGCCGTTAAAGCCGCGGTAGGCCACGTCGAATACCCGAGGCAGGTCGGCCTCGTCGATGCCGACGCCGGTGTCGTCAACGCGCGCGTATGCGCCGTCGTCATCGGCGCCGAGCGACAATTCGACGCTGCCTCCTGGCGGGGTGTGGGCAATGGCATTGGCCACCAGGTTGGACACCACCCGCACCAACGAGCGATCGCTTCCCAGAACCCGAACAGGTTGATCCGGCATGGTGATCCGGAGTGCCACGCCGGCGCGGTCGGCGGTGATTCGATGTGCGGTCATCACATCGTCGGCGACTTCGTCGAGGGCGACCTGCTCCTGTGGCGGCTGCACCGCGCCCGCATTGATCTTCGACATCTCAAACAGATCGTCCACCATCGCTGAGAGCCGGATCGATTGCTGTTCAATATGTTTAGCCTGGTTGCGTATCTCATCCTGGCTGACCAAGCCGTCGGCGATGGCTTCAGAGACCGCGCGGATACCCGCCAGCGGTGTCCGCAAGTCGTGGCTGACGAATGCGACGAGCTGGCGCCGTGACTGCTCGGCAGCGCGTTCTGCGTCGCGAATCTGGCCTTCCCACACCGTTCTTCGTGCCTGATACCGCGCTAACGTCACCGCAGCAGGAACTGTCACCAGCGAGATGATGATCATCACCACCGTTGTCTGCTTAAAGGTCTGGGTGATCATGAATCGGCTGGCCCCGAGCACGCCCGTGATGGTCGCTAAGGTGGGAATCAGCACCAACACCGCCATGCTCAGCGCCAGCGATCTTGTACGTGAAAGCCAGATCACCACCCAGCCCAAAAACACCAGCGGCAGAGAGCAGCCCAAGGTCCAGCCCACCAAGTCAGCAAGTTCACTCCCCTGCATGGCGCCGCCACATGTAGCCGCGGCCCCATACGGTTTCAACGCGCTGGTGCGCCCCCAGTTTTGCGCGTAGCCGCTTGACGTGCACGGTGACTGTCGACAGATCACCGAAGTTCCATTGCCACACCGATGACAGCAACTCCTGGCGTGAAAACACGATGTCGGTGTGGGTCAGGAAGAACACGAGGAGATCGAACTCACGATTGGTCAACGCCACCGGACGACCTACCACGCTCACCGATCTCGAAGCCGGTGACACAGCCAGCTCGCCGTCAGTGATATTCAACTGCGGCGCCGACGCTGGGGCCCGCCGCAACACCGAGCGGGCCCGCAGGGCGAGCTCACGCGGGCTAAATGGTTTGGTCACATAGTCATCGGCGCCGGCCTCAAGCCCGGCGATCCGGTCATCTTCTTCCCCCAACGCGGTCAACAAAATGACGGGGATCGCATACCCGTCGCCGCGGCGAAGGGCCCGGCACAGCGTGAGCCCATCTATTCCTGGCATCATCACGTCAAGCACCGCCAGGTCGATACATTCGGCCTCCATCAGCCGCAGCGCTTCCACGCCGTTGTCGGCGACATCGACCTGCATGCCGTCACGCTCGAGGTATCGGCGCACCACGCCGCGTACGACGATGTCGTCATCGGCGATCAGCACGCGCGCCATAGCAATTGAGGTTAGTCCGACGAAACGTCGATCAGCGTCGACGTCAGACATTCGTTAGTTTTCGCGGCCCTCGCGCCGCCGTGCCGATCTAAATCGCCAGTACTCATGCCGACCACTGTCCAAAGACCAGAATGTGGCCCGATCAGGACACGACACGGGTGCAGTCCTGCCGATGCCGCCGCACCTTTTTGCCGGTGGGCCGAGTGTTTCATTTATACCGAGAGTTATGCCCGACGAGACCGTCAGGCTCGGCGCGGTCGCGCTCGCTGACACCGACAAGCAACTCCCCCCAGACCGCGCAATGTGGGACGCACATCAACGTCCAGATCGTCGAGCCAAGCGTTCAGATCGATGATCTGAGCAAGCAAGCCGTTCAGGCCGTGTGGCCCGGTCCCGGTTGCAGCGCCTTTGGCGCGCAAGTTACCCGCCAGGACTTCACTGCCCACCCCGTGGTCTCATTTGTAGAGATTCGGGAGGGATCAGTTCCTGTCTCGCCCCTGATCCTGCTGCGCGTCATTTCTCGCCTGGCTGGTGGGCTTCTGCCTCGTCGGCAGTAAATGACACTGAAATGTCACTGAGTTGAGCACAAATCATCGTCAACCCGGGAATGGGCCGATGTCCGGGTGGGGCCAACATCACCCTGCGAAAAGTGGGAAAGATCAGCCCGTCGACCTCGCGGTGGCGGCAGGTGAAGTGCGCGGCCTTCAGCGGAATCGGCAGCAGCCGCGCGAGCACTCGTGCTTCGGTGAACACGTCGGGTAGGTAGTCGTGGCGACGAATCAGCCCGCGATCATCGATGTAGAAGGTCTCGCAGTGGCAGTGCGAGTCAAATCCAGGCGGGTATTCGACCTCGAGCCGACGCCAAATCTCGTTGTCGCCTCGCCAGTCCTCACCGCGCCGCACATGAAATCCTGGCTGCGTCAGGCGGTAGGGATGTGACATGTAATTGGACATTGCGTACCCGACGAAATAGGCCGAATCAATAACATCCCACCGTTGGATGCGTCGGAAGGCGCCGAAGCCTTGAAACCCGCGGCGGGCTTGTGTGCGACGTTCAACTACCTTACCGTCGGATTCCACCCGCAGCTCGTCGTGGGAGAAGACGCACGTAAGCGCGGGGGCCGGAAAGCCATCCATCACATTGCGAAGGCGGTGAATATCCACCTTCTGGTGGTAGTGGTAGTCCTCAAGTGGCCGACCCGGGAACTTCCACGTCGGCAATAAACCACGGACTTGTACGTGTGAGCTCACCGTTTGAGCCCTGGCCCACCGCGCGGCCCCGCCGTGGGCCTCCACTACCTCCGACAGCAGAGCAGCCCCTCGAGTCGCGGCGAGATCTAAGTGTCGCGTCAAGCCCGCGCCATCGGCGTCGTGCGCGGCGCGTGCGACCGCGAATTCGTCGAGGACAGCGTGGACGTCGGTTCCAGCGTGGCGGATCTTCATTGTTTGATCCCTTCTCCCTGGCTCCCCCGGCGCGGAGCCTTCAGTAGGTTGACGAAGCCGGCGCGCCAGTTTCGACACAGGAGCGTAAGAATTCGTCGAAGAAGATCGGAGGTCGTCGTGAAGTACATGATCTTGCTTCAGAGCAACCCGCAGTTCCTCGAGCGCTGGGAGGCGCTGCCCAACGAGCACCGTGACCGCTTCGGCCGCGACCACCTCGCCCTTAGCGCCGAGCTCGCCGACACTGGCGAGCTGGTGGCGGTCGAAGCTCTCGCAGACCCCGCCCTCGCTAAGCGGGTCACTGTCGCCGGCGAGCAGGTGGTGATCAGCGACGGGCCGTTCGCCGAGGCCAAGGAGCACCTGGCCGGCTTCCTGCTCATCGACTGCGAAAGCGAGGATCGCGCCTTGGCGATCGCTGCGCGCGTGCCCGACGCCGTCTGGGGTCTCGTGGAGGTCCGGCCGGTGCTCGATGTGAGCGATTGGGACATGTGAGCGCCGCCGAGCCGGCTGTCGCGGACCTGCTGCGCGAGCTCGCGCCACGCGTGCTTGGTGTGCTCGCGCGCCGCAACGGCGACTTCGACGACTGCGAGGACGCCGTCCAGGAGGCGCTGCTCGCGGCCGCCGTCAGCTGGCCTGTCGACGGTGCGCCGGCCAACCCGACCGGCTGGCTCATCACCACGTCGTCGCGGCGGCTAGTCGAGACCTGGCGCAAGGAGTCCGCGCGGCGGCGCCGCGAAGACGCCTATGCGCTCGAGCCTGTGTTGCCTTCGGGCACCGCATCGGCAGTCGACGACACGTTGGCGCTGGTGTTCTTGTGCTGTCACCCCGAGCTGTCCGCCCCGTCACAGATTGCTCTGACGCTGCGCGCGCTCGGCGGCCTGACCACCGCCGAGATCGCGCGCGCTCTGCTCGTCCCGGAGGCGACGGTCGGGCAGCGCATCAGCCGGGCGAAGGCGCGCATCCGCGACACAGGTGCACAGTTTCGGACGCCAACCGCGCGCGAGCGCGACCAGCGGCTGCCCGCGGTGCTGCACGCGCTGTACCTCATCTTCAACGAGGGCTACACCGCAACATCGGGCGAGGTCCTCAATCGCGTGGAGTTGAGCTCCGAGGCGATCAGGTTGACCCGCCAGCTGCGCGAGAGCCTGCCCGACGAGGGCGAGGTCGCCGGGCTGCTCGCGCTGATGCTGCTGACCGACGCCCGCCGCGCCGCTCGGACTCACCCGGACGGGGCGCTGATCCCGCTCGCCGAGCAAGACCGCCGCCAATGGGACCGGGCCGCCATCGCAGAAGGCGTCTCGATCATCGAGGCGACGCTGCCGATCGCCAAGCCCGGGCCCTACCAGCTGCAGGCGGCGATCGCCGCCGTGCACGACGAAGCCGCCGATGCCGACGCGACCGACTGGCCGCAGATCCTCACGTTGTACGACGTTCTCACCGCCCTCACTCCTGGGCCGATGGTCGCGCTCAACCGGACTGTCGCCGTCGCGATGGTGCGTGGCCCGGCCGCCGCACTTGCCGAACTCAACGACGCTGCGGCGGACCCCGCCCTCAGCGGACATCACCGCGTCGACGCGGTGCGGGCACATCTACTCGACGAGCTCGGCGACCGAGACGCCGCCCGCGAGCACTACCTGCGCGCGGCTCAACGCACCCGCAGCTTGCCCGAGCAGCGCTATCTGCTATCGCGCGCAATGCGCTCACCCACCGCGAGCTCGGATGTTGGCTCGAACCCGCCCACCACGCCGGCCCCCAGCAGCTAGACAAGATGATCGCGTGTCGCGC
>DATAZN010000452.1:0-3392 GCA_036272035.1 Mycobacterium sp.
CGACCTGGTGCTGATGGGGCTGCAGAATGCGCTGATCACCCCCGGCGGGGTCAGCATGCTGGGCAGCCCGGTCGACCTGTACAAGATCACCGCGGACGCCTACATCGTCGGCGGCATCGCCGACCACATCTCCCCATGGCAAGCCACCTATCGCAGTGCGCGACTGCTGGGCAGCAAAGACAACCGCTACGTCTTGTCCACCAACGGTCACATCGCGGCGCTGGTCAACCCGCCAGGCAACCCCAAGGCATCGTTCCGCACCGGTTCAGTCGACGTCGAGGATCCCGATCAGTGGCTGGATTCTGCGCAGAAGCACGCCGGCTCCTGGTGGCCGGACTATACGGCCTGGCTCGCCGAGCGTAGTGGATCGGAGGTTGATGCTCCGAAAATGATTGGTGGGGAGGAGCTTCCGCCTCTGGGCCCCGCTCCGGGTGGTTACGTGATGGAAAAGTGACGCGATGATCGGACATACCGTTACTGCGCCGCCCGAACTCGCTGACCTCGGCCGCGAACGCAGGATTCTGGGATGACCCCGTATAAGTCACAAGCTGCCGACAAGCGTCGATCGGCCCGAGATCGGCGACGTCTTCGTGCGCTACCGGTGAGTCAGTTTGGCGAGGAATGCTACGTCGCCACCGGCGGGCAGCGGATTCGGGTGAACGTGCGATGGGGAACCGGTGTGCCGCTGGTGTTGTGCAATGGCATCGGGGCGAGCCTGGAAGTGCTGGACCCACTGGTGGAGCAGCTGGATTCGGATACCACGGTGGTCAGATTCGATGTGCCAGGAACCGGAGGATCGCCCACATCTCTTGCGCCCTATGGGTTCCCGTACCTTGCCTGGGTGCTCGGCCGGGTACTGTCCGAGCTGGGAATCGGCGTGGTGGACGTGCTCGGGCTGTCCTGGGGCGGGGCGCTGGCACAGCAGTTCGCCTTTCAGAACCCGCGCCGGTGCCGCCGCCTGATTCTGGTGGCGACAGGTACCGGTGCGCTTATGGTGCCCGCTCATCCGCGCGTGCTGGCGAAAATGGCTACCCCCCGAAGGTTTTCGGATCCGGACTACGCCGCATCCATTGCCGGCGAGCTATACGGCGGCACTGTCCGCGCTCACGGGGAGGATGTGGCGCGACTATTTCTTCAGCAGTTGCACGCCGGATCGAAAATGGGCTACCTGCACCAGCTTCTCGCCGGTTCGGTGTGGTCCAGCCTGTTCGCTCTGCCTGCTGTGCGGCAGCAGACGTTGATCGTGGCGGGTACCGATGACCCGATCATCCCGATGGTGAACGCGCACATCATGAACACATTGCTGCCCCATGCGCGACTGCACCAACACAGCGGCGGCCATATCGATCTCGTGCACAACGCCGTCGAGCTCGTGCCCGTCATCGAGAGTTTTCTGCACGAACATGGCGAGCGGCCTTGAGCCACAGCAACATCGAAGCTCTCCTACACAGACCTGGGAACAACCATGACAACGGTGCCAAAGCCGCTCCGCTCATTTGAGACACGAGGTGCAAAGGACGCCGATCCAGCCACCGCCTCGCTGGTCGAGGACATCGGCCTTGCCCGGGAGACCGACTACTTCCTGATGGCCGATCAGCTGACCGACCCGGAAAAGGAGATCTTCGCCAAGGTCCGGGCGTTCGGCGAGGTCGAGATCCTGCCGATGGTCAACGAGTATTGGGAACGCGGCGAATTCCCATTTGACCTGATACCGAAACTTGCCGCGCTGAACGTTGTCGGCGACTACAACCTGGGCGACCACGGGTGCACATCGATGAGCGCGGTCGCCGCCGGCCTCGTCACCTACGAACTGTCCCGCATCGACGGGAGCATTGCCACGTTCTTCGCCGTGCACGTCGGGTTGGCCATGCAATCAATCAACATCCTGGGCTCAGAGGAACAGCGGCAACGCTACCTGCCGGCGATGGCGCGCCTGGAAAAAATCGGCGCGTTCGCCTTGACCGAGCCCGAGCACGGTTCGGACGCCGTGATCCTCGAGGCCACCGCGGAGCGGCAAGGCGACGAATGGGTGCTCAACGGCCGCAAGCGCTGGCCGGGCAACGCCGTGTGGTGCGACTACATCGTCGTATACGCCCGCGACACCGCGGACAACCAAGTCAAGGCGTTCGTCGTGGAGAAGGGGAACCCTGGCTACGCGGCGACCAAGATCGGCGGCAAGATGTCGCTGCGGATGGTTCAGAACGCGGACATCACCCTCACCGACTGCCGCGTGTCCGAAGACGCCCGACTGCAGAACTGCAACAGCTTCAAAGATGTGGGCAAAGTGCTTGCGGGTACCCGTAATTCCGTCGCGTGGGCGTCGGCCGGACACGCAGTCGCGGCCTATGACATCGCCCTGAACTACGCCCTGCGGCGAAAGCAGTTCGGCAGGCCAATCGCCAGGGCCCAGGTCATCCAATCGATGCTGGTGGAGATGCTCGGCGACCTCACCTCGATGCAGCTGTACGCCATCCGGATGGCCCGGCTCATCGATGAGGGCAAGGTCGATGAAACGATGGCCGCGCTCGCCAAGTACTACTGCACAGTCAAGGGCCGCAACGTGTGTCGACTGGCCCGCGACGTATTAGGCGGCAACGGCGTCCTGCTCGACTTCCATGTCATGCGCCACCTGTGCGATATGGAAGCCCTGGTCACCTACGAAGGAACTGCGGAAATCCAGTCCCTCATCGTCGGCCGACACATCACCGGGCAGAGCGCGTTCGCCTGACCAGGCTAACAGAGGATTCCTCGGTAGCAGTAGAATAATTCTCGTGCCGAGATCAGCACCGGGCGAAGCACGAGACCGATTGCTGGAGACCGCCCGCCGCCGGTTCGCGACCGACGGTGCCATCGCCGCGACGCTGGATGAGATCCGGCGCGACGCCGACGTCAGCGTCGGGGCGCTCTACCACCACTTCTCGGACAAACCCGCGTTGGCGGCCGCCGTCTACGCCCAGCTGATGAGCGAGTACCAGGGGAGCTTTGTTGCGATGTTGCGCCGACAGGACACCGCGGAAGGCGGGATTCGCGGCGGGGTAGCACACCACCTGCGCTGGGTGGCCGCCAACCGCGGCGAGGCGGCGTTGCTGCTGGGCGACCGGCTGGACAGCGCGGAGTTGCGCGACGCGAACACGGCGTTCTTCGCCGCGGTGCGGGATTGGTGGCGTCCGCACCACAGCTACGGAGTCTTGCGTCCGATGCAGGCCGGACTCACCGCCGCATTGTGGTTCGGTCCGGCACAAGAGTTCAGCCGGTATTGGATCGCCGGCGACGAACCCCGACTGCCGCGCGGGGTGATCAAGACGTTCGCGGACGCCGCATGGATGACGGTGCGGGCCAACGCTATTGAGGAGGACAAGTGATGAGCTCAACAGAATCGTTGTATGCCGGCA
>DATAZN010000453.1:0-6826 GCA_036272035.1 Mycobacterium sp.
GAACGCGAAGGCCGTGATCGCGGGAATCGTCGAGATGGCCGGAGCCAGTATGAAGATCGGCTTCTCGACGCCGAACGGGACGATCGGCTCCTTCAGCGCCAGCTTGATGCCGTCGGCCAGGCTTTGCAGATAGCCGCGCGGTCCGACCCGGTTGGGTCCCCAGCGCAGCTGCATTCGGCCCAGGATCTTGCGTTCGGCCAGGATCGCGATCAGCACGGTCAGGACCAGGAACACAAAGACCAGAAGCGATTTGGCCAGGATCAGCCACCAGGTGTCGTGTCCGAAGCCGGCAATCATTTATGCACCCCAATTTTGACGACGGCGCCGGGCGTGACGCCTAGCTGCCGGTGCACCGCCGAGCCCGGCGAGTTCAGCGGCAGCCACGCCACGTCGTCGGGCATGTCAGTGATCGTCAACGGCAGGGTGATCGTGCCGCGCGCGGTGCTGACGGTGACGTTGTCGCCGTCGGCGGCGCCGATCGCGCCCGCGGTCTCTGTCGATAGCCGCACGACCGGGGTGCGCGCAGTGCCGGCCAGGTGTGGCTCGCCGTCCTGTAGCCGCCCGTCGTCGAGCAGCATCCGCCAGCCGGCCAACACGGCCTCACCGGCACCGGGTGTGGATGCCGCGGCCGCGGCGACGGTCGGCGCCGGGCCGGGCGTGCCGTCCCAGGTGCCCATCGCATTCAGTTCGGCGAGCGCGGCGGCCACCGTGGGGAAGCCTAGGTCGATGCCCAGCTCGTCGGCCAGGGTGTCGAGTACTCGCAGGTCTGGTGTGGCGGCGGGCTGCAGCGCTCCCGAGAAGCTGCGCTGGCGACCCTCCCAGTTCATGTAGGTGCCCGCCTTCTCGGCCGCCGGGGCGATCGGGAACACCACGTCGGCGCGCTCGGTCACCGCGCTGTGCCGCAGCTCCAGGCTCACCACAAAACCCGCGGCGTCCAACGCGGCCAGCACCGCGGCGGGATCGGCGAAGTCGTCGGGCTCGATGCCACCGACCAGCAGCGCACCCAGCGAGCCGTCGGCGGCGGCAGCCAGGATTCCCTCGGCGTCACGGCCTTCGGCAGAAGGCAATTCGGAGACGTGCCAGCCCTGGGCCACCTGCGCGCGGGCGGTGTCGTCGCTGAGGGGCCGGCCACCGGGCAGCAACCCCGGCAGCGCGCCCGCCTCGAGCGCGCCGCGCTCGCCGGCGCGGCGGGGCACCCAGGCCAGCTGTGCGCCGGTGCTGTCGGCGAGCCGGGCCGCGGCCGACAATCCGCCGGGCACGTCGGCCAGCCGCTCGCCGACGAGGATGACCGCCCCGGGCTTGGACAACAACTTGCCGAGTTCCGCGCCGGCCAGTCCGTCCAATGCGGCGGCCTCGCCACCGGGCGCGGTCTGGATCAGCGTGCCATCCATCTTCTGCAATCCGTTGCTGGCGAACGGCGCAACCGCGTGCACCGCCAGCCCGTGCTTGCGGGCGGCTTTGCGCAGCCGCAGGTACACGATCGGCGACTCTTCTTCCGGTTCGAAGCCGGCGAGCAGGACCACCGGCGCCGACTCCAGATCGGAGTAGCTGGTCGTGATCAGCTTGCCCGCGATCCGAGCCGTCAGGAACTGCGTCTCCTCGCTGGAGTGCGGACGGGCGCGGAAGTCGATGTCGTTGGTGCCCAACACGATTCGGGCGAACTTGGAGTAGGCGTAAGCGTCTTCGACGGTCAGCCGGCCACCCGGCAGCACACCGGCACCGCCGGGTGCTGTGGTGAGGCCTTCGATGGCCGCGGCCACCGCATGCGGCCACGACGCGGGCACCAGCGAGCCGTCGGTGTCGCGGACCAGGGGAGTGGTGATCCGGTCACCCCGCGTGGCGTAGTTGAAGGCCCACCGGCCCTTGTCGCAGTTCCACTCTTCGTTGACCTCGGGCTCGTCGCCGGCCAGCCGCCGCAGCACCTTGCCTCGGCGGTGGTCGGTGCGCTGCGCGCATCCCGACGCGCAGTGCTCACACACGCTCGGGCTGGAGACGAGGTCGAACGGACGGGCCCGGAAGCGGTAGGCAGTGCCGGTCAGGGCCCCGACCGGGCAGATCTGCACGGTGTTGCCGGAGAAGTACGACTCAAACGGTTCGTTGGCGTAGATGCCGACCTGCTGCAGCGCGCCGCGCTCCAGCATCTCGATGAACGGGTCGCCGGCGATCTGGTCGGAGAACCGGGTGCAGCGCGCGCACAGGATGCACCGCTCGCGGTCCAGCAGCACCTGCGACGAGATGTTGATCGGCTTGGTGAACGTGCGCTTGACGTCGTGAAACCGAGAATCCGGGCGGCCGTTGGACATTGCCTGGTTCTGCAACGGGCATTCACCGCCCTTGTCGCACATCGGACAATCCAGCGGATGGTTGATCAGCAGCAGCTCCATCACGCCGTGCTGCGCCTTGTCGGCGGCCTCCGAGCTGTATTGCGTGTGGACCACCATGTCGTCGGCGACCGGAATCGTGCACGACGCCATCGGCTTACGCTGGCCTTCGATCTCCACCAGGCATTGGCGGCACGCGCCGACCGGGTCCAGCAGCGGGTGATCGCAGAACCGGGGGATCTGCACGCCGATCAACTCGGCGGCGCGGATCACCAAAGTTCCCTTGGGAACGCTGATTTCGGTGCCGTCGATGGTCAGCGTCACCAGCTCGGGCTGGGTGACCTTCTCTCCGGTGTCCGCGGTTTGGGTCACGCGTGGTCTCCGTTCGGGGCGAGCATGGACAGCTTGGGATCAAACGGGCAGCCGCCGCCCTCGATGTGGGCGACGTATTCGTCGCGGAAGAATTGGATCGACGACGCGACCGGGCTCGCCGCGCCATCGCCCAAGGCGCAGAACGACTTACCGAGAATCGCGTCCGAGATGTCCAGCAGCTTGTCCAGGTCCTCGGCAGTGCCGTGACCGGCCTCCAGGCGGTGGTAGATCTGACTCAGCCAGAACGTGCCCTCACGGCACGGCGTGCACTTGCCGCACGACTCGTGCTTGTAGAAGTCGGTCCACCGGCCCACCGCCCGCACCACGCAGGTGGTCTCGTCGAAAATCTCCAGCGCCTTGGTGCCCAGCATCGACCCGGCTGATCCGACGCCCTCGTAGTCCAGCGGCACGTCCAGATGCTCGTCGGTGAGAAGCGGTGTCGACGATCCGCCCGGTGTCCAGAACTTCAGCTGGTGTCCGGCCCGCACACCGCCGGCGTAGTCGAGCAGTTCTCGAAGCGTGATGCCCAGCGGCGCTTCGTATTGCCCCGGCCGGGTCACGTGGCCTGACAGCGAATACAGCGTGTAGCCGGGCGATTTCTCGCTGCCCATCGACCGAAACCAGTCCACGCCGTTCAGGACGATCGACGGGACGCTGGCGATGGTCTCGACGTTGTTGATCACCGTCGGGCAGCCGTACAGGCCGGCGACCGCGGGGAACGGCGGCCGCAGTCGTGGCTGGCCGCGGCGGCCCTCCAACGAGTCGAGCAGCGCCGTCTCCTCGCCGCAGATGTACGCGCCGGCTCCGGCGTGCACCACCAACTCGAGGTCGTAGCCCGAGCCGGCGATATTGCGGCCCAGGTAGCCGTTGGCGTACGCCTCGGCCACCGCGTTTTGCAGGCGTCGCAGCACGGGCAGCACTTCACCACGCACGTAGATGAAGGCGTGGCTGGCCCGGATCGCGTACGACGCGATAATCACGCCCTCGACCAGGACGTGCGGGGTGGCCAGCATCAGCGGAATGTCTTTGCACGTGCCGGGTTCCGACTCGTCGGCGTTGACCACCAGGTAGTGCGGCTTGGCGGCCGCGCCGCTGTCGCCCTGCGGGATGAACGACCACTTCGTTCCGGTCGAGAACCCGGCGCCGCCGCGACCGCGCAGCCCGGAATCCTTGACGGCGGTGATCACCGCGTCGGGCTCCATCTCGAGCGCCTTATGCAGCGCGCGATAGCCGTCGTTGCGGCGATAGGTCTCCAGAGTCCACGACTCGGGGTCGTCCCAGAAGCGGCTCAGCACCGGAGCCAGTGGTGTTGGTGACCCCATTACTGACCTTCCCCTGAACCTTCGGGCGACGGCTGGTATTCTGCGCCACTCCTCAGCATCGCTTCGCTCTGCATCGTCGTCGGCGCGGTCATGTTGCGCTCCTTGGCCACCCGCAGCCCGGCCAGCGTGGCCGCACCGGCCCCGCCTTGGCCGTCGTCCGGCCGCGGGTCGGGGAAACCGGCCAGGATTCGCTCGGTCTCTTTGAATTTGCACAGCGGCGCACCGCGAGTGGGGGCAGGGAGCTTACCGGAGCGCAGCCCGTCGACGAGCTTGCGTGCCGACTCGATGGTTTGGTTATCGTAGAACTCCCAATTGACCATTACCACCGGTGCGTAATCGCACGCGGCGTTGCACTCGATGTGTTGCAGGGTGACCGATCCGTCGTCGGTCGTCTCGTCGTTGCCGACGCCGAGGTGCTGTTTGAGCGAGTCGAAGATCGCATCGCCGCCCATCACCGCGCACAGTGTGTTCGTGCACACCCCGACCAGGTATTCGCCGGTGGGTCCACGGCGATACATGGTGTAAAAGCTTGCGACAGCGGCAACTTCGGCACCGGTCAGCGCGAGCTGTTCGCCGCAGAACTCCACTCCGGCCGGTGTCACGTAGCCGTCCTCGGACTGCACCAGGTGCAGCAGCGGCAGCAGGGCCGAGCGGGGGTTCGGGTATTTACCGATGATCTCCTTGGCGTCGACCTCCAACCGTGCCTGCACGTCGGCCGGGTACGACTGGGGCGCGCCGTCGGTGACGAACTGCCCGGGCTCTTCCGGCGGCGGGCCGAGTCGGAGGAACACCCGTTCGCCGTTGTTGGCGCCGGGATTGGGTGCTGCGGTCATCGGTCCACCCCGCCCATCACCGGGTCGATACTGGCCACCGCGGTGATCACGTCGGCGACCATGCCGCCCTCGCACATGGCGGCGACGGCCTGAAGGTTGGTGAACGAGGGGTCGCGGTAATGCACCCGGTATGGGCGGGTGCCGCCGTCGCTGACCATGTGCACACCCAACTCGCCACGAGGCGATTCGACGGCGACGTAGACCTGCCCGGCCGGAACCCGGATGCCCTCGGTGACCAGCTTGAAGTGGTGGATCAACGCTTCCATCGAGCCGCTCATGATTTTCTCGATGTGCTCCGGCGAGTTGCCCAACCCGTCCGGACCGACTTTCAGGTCAGCCGGCCAGGCGATCTTGCGATCCTCGATCATCGTCGGGCCGGGCCGCAACTTGTCCAGGCACTGCTCGACGATCTTTACCGACTCGGACATCTCCTTGACGCGAATGATGTAGCGGCCGTAGGCATCACAACCGTCGTCGGTGATCACGTCGAACTCGTAGTTCTCGTATCCGCAGTAGGGTTCGGTGCGACGCAGATCGTGCGGCAACCCGGTGGATCGCAGACACGGCCCGGTAATTCCGAGAGCCATGCAGCCGGTCAGATCCAGGTAGCCGACGTCCTTGGTCCGCGCCTTCCAGATAGCGCTCTCATTGAGCAGGTCGCCCATGTCGCGCAGCGAGACCTTCAGCTTCTTGAGGGCTTCGGCGATCTCGGTCTGCGCGTTGGGTGGCAGGTCCGCCGCGACGCCGCCGGGCCGGATGTAGGCACTGTTCATCCGCAGCCCGGTGATCGACTCGAACAGCGTCAGGATGATCTCGCGACCCTGGAAGCCGACGAACATCGGCGTCATCGCGCCCAACTCCATACCACCGGTCGCCAGGGCGACCAGGTGCGAGGAGATCCGGTTGAGCTCCATCATCATCACCCGAATGACGTTGACGCGTTCGGGGATCTCGTCGGTGACACCGAGCAGTTTCTCCACGCCCAGGCAGAAGGCGGTCTCGTTGAAAAACGGTGACAGGTAGTCCATTCGGGTCACGAACGTCACACCCTGCGTCCAGTACCGGTATTCGAGGTTTTTCTCGATTCCGGTGTGCAGGTAGCCGATTCCGCATCGGGCGTCGGTGACGGTCTCGCCCTCGATCTCCAGGATCAGTCGCAGCACGCCATGAGTGGACGGGTGCTGTGGGCCCATGTTGACGACGATCCGCTCGCCGGGCTCGCCGCTTTGCCGGGCGGCCTCGACAACCTGGTTCCAATCTTGCCCCGTGACAGCGATCAAGGTGTCCGAGCCGTCACCGTTGGCGGCGCTTATGGTTTCGCTCATCAGTTGTAGGACCTCCGCTCGTCGGGCGGGGGAATCTGCGCGCCCTTGTACTCCACTGGAACGCCGCCTAGTGGGTAGTCCTTGCGCTGCGGGTGTCCCTGCCAGTCGTCGGGCATCTCGATGCGGGTCAACGACGGGTGGCCGTCGAAGATGATGCCGAAGAAGTCGTAGGTTTCGCGCTCATGCCAGTCGTTGGTCGGGTAGATCCCGAACAACGAGGGGATGTGTGGATCACCGTCTGGCGCAGCCACTTCCAGTCGGACCCGTCGGCCGTGGGTGATGGAGCTCAGCGGGTACACCGCATGCAGCTCGCGTCCGGTTTCGTCCGGGTAGTGCACGCCGTTGACGCCCAGGCACAGCTCGAAGCGCAGCGCCGCGTCGTCACGAAGCCGGCGGGCGACCTGCGGCAGCAGTTCGCGCCGTACATGCAGCGTCAGCTCGTCGCAGTAGACGACGACTTTCTCGACGGCGTCGGCGAATTCGACGTCATCGTCGGTTTTCAGCGCCTCGGTCAGCCGGTCGACCAGCTCGTCGAAGTATCCGCCGTAGGGCCGAGGACTTCCTTCGTCGATCGTGACCTGGCGAATCAGTCGTCCGTAGCCCGAGGTGTCACCGCTGCCCCGGACGCCGAACATGCCGTGACGAACGCTGAT
>DATAZN010000454.1:0-4658 GCA_036272035.1 Mycobacterium sp.
TAGTCACCGTCGGCGTAGACGTTGATGCCCCGCGATTCCACCTCGACGGTCGTCACCCGCGCCGTCGTCACCTCGTCGAGATTGACGTGCGTGCCTTTGTACACGGTGGGGAAGAGACGGATCAGCCGGGTCCGCGACGCCGAGTGCACCATGGTGACATCGAGTTGGCCATCGGTGGGATCGGCGCCGGGGCAGACCAACATTCCGCCGCCGTAGCTGCGGGTGTTGCCGAAGGCCACCAGCGTCAGATCGGTCACGATCTCCTCGCGCCCGTCCAGCACCAGCCGGAACGGCAGCAGTCGTAGCTGGGAGAGTTCGGCGAGCATGGCGAGGTTGTAGCGCATCCGGCCACGGGGCCACCGCATCCGATTGGCCCGGTCGGTGACCAGCGAATCGAAGCCCGCCGCTGCGACGGTGCCGAACCACTTGGTCGCACCGTGGCTGTCGCAAATCCGGCCCAGGTCGATGGTTCCGGTCCAGCCGTCGGCGACGATGTCGGCGGCGGCGACGGGATCTTTTGTCGGCAAACCGAATGCGCGGGCATGATCGTTGCCGGTGCCGGCCGGGATGATGCCCAGCGGAATGTCGGTGCCCGCCAATGCTTGCAGTGCATCGGTGATCACGCCGTCGCCGCCGACCACGACCAGCGCGTCGGTGCCCTGGTCGACGGCGGTGTGCAGCAGTTGGCGCGCGTGTTCAGCGTCGCTGCCGACGATGGCCACGACATCGATGCCGCGTTGTTGCAGCCGTGCGACCGCCTTCTCGGCGGCGTGCGGCGCGTTTCCGTGTCCCGACGCCGGATTGGTCAGGACCGTCACCCGGCCAATCTGGCGGGTGGTCACGGGATCAGCTTGCCGGGGTTGAGAATTCCCGCCGGGTCAAGTGTCGCCTTGACCGCTCGCAACACCTGCACGCCCAAGTCGCCCACCTCGTGGCGCATCCAGGGCCGGTGATCGGCACCGACGGCGTGGTGATGGGTGATCGTCGCGCCGGTGGACACGATCGCATCGCAGGCGGCGGTTTTGGCGGCACGCCATTGCTCGATCGGGTTGCCGCGCTGCCCAGCGACAACCGTGAAGTACAGCGAGGCACCGGTGGCGTACACATGCGAAATGTGGCACAGCACCAGCGCCGGTGTGCCGGATTCGGCCAGGGCGCCCGTCAGTGCATCGGTGACTGCGGCTTTCACCGTGGGGATGTTCGACCAATCGGTGGCCGTCTCGAGGGTCTCGCAGAGCGCACCGTTGGCCAACAGCGCATCGCGCAGGTACGGCGCGCCGAACCGGCCGTGCTCCCAGGCTCGCGCCGGAGCCTCGCCCAGCGACGTGCCGCCCTGGGCCGCCATCAGCGCCCGGGTCTCGGCATGTCGGCTCTCGGCGTGCGCCTCGGTGCCTTCGAATACCGTGATCGCCAGGCAGCCCCCGGTGATCTGGGTGTCGCCGATGGACTCGGTGGTGGCCAGGTTGACGCCGGTCTCGGCCTCGTCGGACAGTCGTATCGCGGTGGGGCCCGCGGCGGCTTGGGTGACCGCGCGCAATGCCGCAGTGCCCGTGGCGAAGTCGGGGAACGACCATGCCTCGTAGCGGGTGGTCTGGGGTGCGGGGTGGACCCGCACTCGCACCCGGGTGATGACGCCGTAGACGCCCTCCGAGCCGATGACCAGTTGGCGCAGATCCGGTCCGGCCGCCGACTGCGGTGCCCGGCCGAGGTTCAGCACGCCGGCGGGCGTAATCGTGTGCAGTCCGCGAATCATGTCGTCGAACCGGCCGTAGCCCGCCGAATCCTGACCCGACGAGCGGGTCGCGGCAAAGCCGCCGAGGGTGGCGAATTCGAAGCTCTGCGGAAAATGCCCGAGCGAAAACCCATGTACACCAAGCAGTTCCTCGGCTTGCGGCCCGGTGACACCGGCGCCGAATTCGGCCTCGCCGGACACCTCGTCGAACTCCAGCAGTTGGTCGAAGCGCCGTAGATCCAGCGACACAGCTGCCGCGAACTCGCCGCGGATCGGATCGAGCCCGCCGACCACGCTGGTGCCCCCACCGAACGGGACGACGGCGATGCCATGCTGCGAGCAGTACCGCAGGATCGCGGCGACCTCGTCGTCGGTGCCGGGCAGCAGCACCCCGTCGGGGGCATCCTGGAGACCGGAGTCCTTGCGCCGCAACAGATCCAGGGTGGATTTCCCGCCCGCACGCAGCAGTCGGTCCTGATCGTCGACGCGGCAGTGGGCCGGCCCGACAATCACGGCGAGTGCCTCGCGGTTGGCTGTCGTCAACGCCGAGGGGCGCAGCTGCACCTGATCGGCTTCGAGTTCGGCTTCGGGTGGCCCGGTCACGCCCAGGGCCTGGGTCAGCAGCGAGCGGATTCCCTCCGAGAGCGGTTTGGCTTCGTCGGGATCGCCCCAGGCATTCCACTTCATCGGGGGTAGCAAGTCGGCAGACATGCGTTACAGTATTACACATGCTGTCAATCAGTAATGCGCCGGTGCAGGACCGGATACTCGCCGCCGCCGCGAGCTGCGTCGTCGATTTCGGTGTCGAGCGCGTGACATTGGCCGAGATCGCACGGCGCGCCGGGGTGAGCCGTCCGACCGTGTATCGCCGCTGGCCGGACACCCGCTCGGTGCTCGCGGCGCTGTTGACCAGTCACATCACCGAAGCGTTGGCCGAGGTGCCGGTTCGCGGCAGCGGTCGTGCGGCACTTGTCGATCGCGTGGTCGCGGTGGCCGAACGCCTGCGGAGCGACGATCTGGTGATGGCGGTACTGCGTTCGCAGTTGGCGCTGGTCTACATCGCTCAGCGGCTTGGCAGCAGCCAGCAGATGCTGATCGAGGCGCTCGCCTCCGATCTACGCGCGGCGCAACGCGACGGCACCGTGCGGTCGGGCGATCCCCGCCAGCTGGCCGCGATGGTGCTGCTGATCACCCAGTCGACGATTCAGTCGGCCCAGATCGTCCGCCCGATCCTGAACGCCGAAGCGCTGGCCACCGAACTCGCCTACTCGCTGAATGGATACCTGTCGTGACATCGACCGTCCTCAACGCTGCGCGTCGCAACGCCGACCTGAGCGTCCTGGCCGACGGGGCGCCGACCGATGTCGTGGTGATCGGCGGCGGTATCACCGGCGTCGGCATCGCCTTGGATGCGGCCTCGCGGGGCCTGCGGGTGGCATTGGTGGAAAAGCACGACCTTGCCTTCGGTACCAGTCGGTGGAGCTCCAAGCTGGTGCACGGCGGCCTGCGCTATCTGGCGACCGGCAACGTCGGGATCGCCCGCCGCAGCGCCGTCGAACGAGGAATTCTGATGACGCGCAACGCCCCTCATCTGGTTCGGGCGATGCCGCAGCTGGTCCCGCTGCTGCCGTCGATGGGTCGGATGGAGCGGGCGATGGTGCGGGCCGGATTTCTCGCCGGCGACGTGCTGCGCAAGACGGCGGGCACACCCGGATCCGTTTTGCCCGGTTCACAACGTATTTCGGCGCAGCGCGCCCTCGAGATGGCGCCGACCGTTCGGCGCGACGGCCTCGACGGTGGTCTATTGGCCTACGACGGGCAACTGATCGACGACGCCCGGCTGGTCGCCGCCGTCGCGCGAACCGCGGCACAGCGGGGTGCCCGGATCTTGACCTATACCGCGGCATCCGAGGCCACCGGGACCTCGCTGCGACTGACCGATCAGCGCAGCGGCGAATCCTTCGACATCTCGGCGCGCGCCGTCATCAACGCCACCGGGGTGTGGGCGGGGGAGATCGACCCGTCATTGAAGCTACGGCCCAGCCGCGGCACCCATCTCGTCTTCGATGCCAAGACGCTCGGCAATCCGACGGCGGCGTTGACGATTCCGATCCCCGGCGAACTCAATCGCTTCGTCTTCGCGATGCCCGAACAACTGGGACGGATTTACTTGGGGCTCACCGACGAGGAGGCCCCCGGGCCGATTCCTGATCTGCCGCAACCGACATCGGGGGAGATTGCGTTCCTGCTGGATGTGGTGAACACCGCGCTGGGCATCACGCTGGACCGCGCCAACGTGATCGGCTCCTACGCGGGGCTGCGGCCGCTGATCGATACTGGAGCGGGCCGCACCGCCGACGTATCTCGCGACCATGCCGTCGTCGAATCGCCGGCCGGGGTGATCAGTGTGATCGGCGGCAAGCTGACCGAATACCGGCACATGGCCGAGGACGTGCTCGACCGCGCGATCCAATTGCGGGAACTCGACGCCGGTAAGTGCCAGACCCGAAACCTGCCGTTGGTCGGTGCGCCCGCAAATCCTGGGTCGACGACCGCGCCGATGGCCGGGCTGCCGGAGTCGCTGGTGCTGCGCTTCGGGGCCGAGGCGGCCAACGTGATCGCCGCCGCAACATGTGAGCGGCCCGCCGAGTCGGTGGCCGGCGGGATCGACGTGACGCGTGCAGAATTCGAGTACGCGATCACCCACGAGGGTGCGCTGACGGTCGAAGACATCGTGGACCGTCGCACCCGAATCGGCTTGGTGGCCAGCGACCGCGAAAGAGTGACCGGCGCAGCCGAGGAGCTTCTGTCGCAGTTCGGCTGAAGCGCCGCGATACCATGAAGCGGAACTAATCCGTATCGGTCAGGATGGATCATGGAGCAGTCGGCTAGCACCCCGCGTCCGGCACGAAGCCCGGGACGTCTC
>DATAZN010000455.1:0-8064 GCA_036272035.1 Mycobacterium sp.
TCATCAGCATGCTGTGGTCGGGCGACAAGGCATGGCGGCAGTTCGGCGAGCGACGGATGCTGTGCGGCCTGCAACTGCCCGGGGCGGGCAACGAACAGCTCGGCTTCAAGGGCAAGGTCGCCGACGTCGAGCAGTCCAAGGTCTGGCCGGACGGCACCTGCCTGGGCATCGAACCGGCGACGAACCAGCCCACCGACATTCCGGTCGACTGCGCGGCGCCGCACGCGATGGAGGTCACCGGCACGGTCAACCTGCTGGCCAGGTTCCCGGAGGGGTTGCCGCCAGAACCCGAGCAGGACGGCTTCATCAAGGACTCCTGCACCAAGCTGACCGACGCTTACCTCGCGCCGGTGCAGTTGCGCAGCACCACGCTGACGCTGATCTACAGCACGCTGTCGCTGCCCAGTTGGTCGTCCGGTAGCCGCCAGGTGGCCTGCAGCATCGGTGCAACGTTGGGCAACGGCGCCTGGGCGACGTTACTGAACAGCGCCAAGGGCCCGCTGAAGGTCAACGGCCAGCCCCCGGTTCCGCCGCCGGACATCCCGCAGGAACGGCTCAACCTGCCGCCGATTCCGACCGGCCCGACCCCGGGTGGAGGCGGCGCCTCGTCGACCGGATCGAACGGTTCGTCGAGCTCCTCTGGATCGTCCGGATCCTCCGGATCGAGCGGCTCGTCCGGATCGTCCAGCCAACGGCAGGGCAACCAGCACTTGCCGGGTGCCCAGCCGGCTCCGGCCCCGCAGGCCCCCGCGCCGGCTCCCCCCGCGCCGGCTCCCCCCGCGCCGGCTCCTGAGGCCCAGCCGCCACCGCCGCCCGAGGGGCCGCCGGGACTGCCGCCGCCACCTGGCCCGGCCGAACCGCCGCCGCCGCCCGCTCCGGGGCAGTAGCCGGGTGGCCGTGCGGATGGATCCGCAACGGTTTGACGAGTTGGTCGGCGATGCGCTCGACCTGATTCCGCCACAGCTGGCCGCCGAAATGGACAACGTGGTGGTGCTCGTCGCAGATCGTCATCCCGACGAGGACGACCTGCTCGGGCTGTACGAGGGGGTGGCGCTGACCGAACGCGATTCTCACTACGCCGGGTCGCTGCCGGACACCATCACGATCTACCGCGATGCCCTGCTGGACATCTGCGACAACGACGAGCAGGTCGTCGAGGAAGTGAAGATCACCGTCGTGCACGAGATCGCCCACCACTTCGGCATCGACGACGACCGGTTGCACGAACTGGGCTGGGCATAACCCGGCGACGAGGCGGCGCGGAACGGGCTGCGGGGGAACCGGGCAACAGGTCTAGCCCGGCGACAGGCGGCGCGGCATCGCGGATCTGTCGGCGATCGGTGCTAAGACTGCGACATGGCGCGCCGGCGACGAATTGACAGTGAGCGATGGAGTGGGGGTACCGCCCGCTTGCCGGGGAGAGTGGCGCCGATGGAATGTCGCGAATGCCAAGCGGGCTTAGAGCACTGCCACGGCACACTCATTCGCCATTGGCTGCACCGCTCCGAATGCACCGACGAGGACTGCACCGGCCCCGAGTTGCTGCCGCACACGTTCGTCGTCGACTGTGACGCCGTCGGCTGCGACTGCACGCACATAGCCACCGCCGACGCTTCGGCGGCCGTGGCGATCTGAGCCGTCAGCCCATCGGATCGGCGCTTGGCTCCACCGCGTCGGCATCGTCGGGCCCCGGATAGAACGGCGGCGTCAGGGTTCCCCACTGCACGCAATTCCAACGCCCGTCGGCTACCGGCGTCAGGACCACCGCCTCGGTGTTCGCCAGATGATGGTCGAGCACGAAACTGCTTTCCACGTCGGCTAATACGGCTGCCGACAGCCGGATCGCCGCACCGTGGCTGACGACGACGATGTCGCTGGTCCAGTCGTCCTCGTCGAGGTACCGGGTCCGTAGCTCGATCAGCACCGGCAGATAGCGGTCAAGCACCTGGTTGGCGTTTTCGCCGCCCGGCATCGACACGTCCCGCTCGCCCTTGAGCCAGCGTTCGTAGACGGCGTTGAAATCGGCGACGGCGTCGTCGTCGTTGCGATCCTCCAGATCGCCGACTTGGACCTCATGAATACCGGTCACTTCGCGGGCCGGCACGTCGACCACGGCGCTGATCTCCGCCGCGGTCTGCACCGCGCGGGTGGCCAGCGAATGCAGCAACAGCCCGGGCTGCGACGTCGCGGCCTGAGCGAAAGCCCGCGCCTGCTCACGGCCCAACGCCGTCAACTCGGCCCCTGGCGGCCGGGTGTCCAGCCGCTTGTCGACGTTGCCGACGGACTGCCCGTGCCGCACCAGAACCAGCCGGCCGCTCATCGCGCCGACCCGTCGGCCGAGCCACCGCGCAGCCCCGCCAGCCAGCGTGCGGCGTCGTCCGACGACGGCGGCGGCGCACCGGCGACGGCTCCCGTCGGCCATGAACCCAGATAGCGCACATCGGTACAACGCTGATGCAGCGCTTTGAGTGCCTCGGCGACCGCGTCGTCTTCGATGTGGCCCACACAGTCCAGGAAGAACACGTAGGTCCCCAATTCGGTTCGGGTGGGCCGGGATTCGATGCGCGTCAGGTCGATGCCGCGCATGCCGAACTCGGCGAGCGTCGACACCAGCGAGCCCGGTGCATTGTCGATCCGTAGCACCACCGACGTCCGGTCGGCGCCGGTCCGGGCCGGCGGCGGGCCGGGCCGGCCGACCAGCACGAAGCGGGTGCGCGCGTTGGCTTCGTCGACGACGCCCTCGGCCAGCGTCGACAAACCCCGGTGCGTGGCGGCCAGCGGGGAGCTCACCGCGGCGTCGACAACTCCGTCCGCGACCTGTTGCGCCGCATCGGCATTGGAGATAGCCGGGCGTAGTTCGGCTGCGGGCAGATTAACGGCCAGCCACTGCCGCACCTGTGCGGCGGCCACCGGAAAGGCGGCCAGCGTGCGCACCTCGGCGGCCGTGCGACCGGGCTTGACGGCAATGCTGAACGCCACGTCCAGCGTCAGCTCCGCGAACACCTGCAGCGGCGTCCCGATCGCCAGGCTGTCCAGCGTGGGCATGATCGAGCCGTCGATCGAGTTCTCGATCGGCACGCAGCCGAATTCGGCCGCACCGTCGCGGACGGTGTCCAGCGCGGCGGTCGTGCTGTCGACCGGCAGCGGCTGCCAGTCACCCCCGCCACGCCGGGGAACCATGCCGACGTCGGCCATCTGCAACAGCGCGCCTTCGGTGAACGTCCCCGCGGGACCGAGATACGCGATGCTGGCCACGCTAAAACCCTATCGGGTCGTAGGTCTTGCGCCGTCCGATCGCTCCTAGTTAAGTTAGGCTTACCTCACTTGTTAGGACGGTCGACGATGACACTCGCTCACTGCCCGGCTCCGACGACGGCCGAGCGGATCCGCAGCACCTGCGCTAGAGCCGGTGGTGCACTGCTCGCGGTCGACAGCGCCGAGCCGCTCACCACCCCGCTGCACCACCTGCTCGTCGACGGTTCGTTCGCCGTCGGATTGCCGATCGGCGGCCCGGTGGCCGAGCAGGTCGTCGACTGCGGCGCCACGGGAGCCCCGGCCGTGCTGGAGCTGGCCGACTACGCGCCGCTGCCGCTGCGCGAACCGGTCCGCTCGCTGGTGTGGATCCGCGGGCGACTGCATCAGGTGTCGCCGTCGGCGGTGTCCGGGCTGCTCGACCTGATCGCCGCCGAGTACCCACACCCCGCGCTGCTGCAGGTGCAGACCCCCAGATCGCGGCCGGCGGCCGCGGAAGGCTCCGGCCCAACCTCCGATGGGGACACTCAGTACCTGCTGGCGCTGCTGGAGATCGAGTCGGTGGTGGTGACCGACGCGACCGGCGCAGAGGCCGTCGACGCCGCCGCGCTACTGGCCGCGCGCCCAGACCCGTTCTCCGCGTTGGAATCGAGCTGGATCAAGCACCTGGACACCGCTCACCGCGACGTGGTGGCACGGCTGGCCGCCCGGCTGCCGGCACGGCTGCGGCGCGGCGATGTCCGCCCGCTCGGCCTCGACCGCTACGGGATGCGACTACGGGTGGAAAGCGCCGAGGGTGACAACGACGTCCGGTTGCCGTTCCGCAAGCCGGTTGACGACATTGTCGGACTGGGCCAGGCCATTCGGGTGTTGATGGGCTGCCCGTTCGGCCAAAGTGTTAGCGGCCTGTGGCCGCGACGGGACTGAGGCGGGCCGGCAGGGCGGCTACCGTGTCGGGGTGATTTCACCCCGCAGTGACGCCGACGGTCAGCCGGTCGAACGCCGGCCGCTGCGCGTCGAGCTCGCGATCGTGCTGAGCGTGACGTTCGGCCTCAGCGCCGTCACCGCGATCCTGCAGCTCGCCGACGGGGTATTGCGGGGCTTGAGCGGGCAGCGGATCCCGCTTAACCCGAAGCGGTCCTACTTCGACCTGATCGACCTCGGACTGAATGCGACCGTCGTCGTGCAGCTGGTCGCCTGGGGCGCACTTGGTCTCTATCTGTTGTGGCGCACGGGATTGCGGCCAGCCGATGTCGGGTTGGCCCGTTTCCGGTGGCGCCCCGATCTGCTCGGCGGCGTCGGGCTGGCCGCCTTGATCGGGCTGCCCGGGCTGGCGCTATACCTCGCGGCGCGGGCCCTGCACATCAACGCCTCGGTCATCCCGTCCGGCCTGGGCGACAACTGGTGGCGGGTCCCGGTGCTGGTACTCACCGCCTTCGCTGACGGCTGGGCCGAAGAGATCATCGTCGTCGGCTATCTGCTCACCCGGTTGGGCCAGTTGGGCGTCGGCCCTCGCGCGGCGTTGGTGTGGTCGAGCCTGCTGCGCGGCGCGTATCACCTCTACCAGGGCTTCGGCGCCGGGCTGGGGAACATCGGGATGGGCCTGGTGTTCGGCTACGCCTGGCAGCGCACCGGACGGCTCTGGCCGCTTGTGATCGCGCACGGGCTGATCGACACCGTGGCGTTCGTGGGGTATGCCCTGCTGGTCGGCCACCTGGGGTGGCTGCATTGACCGCGCCTTCTGATCCCGCGTCGGGCAATCGCCCGCGCCGGCGGCCACCACCGCCGGGCACACCGCCGCCTAGGCCGGTGGCGCCCAATCGGCTCAGCTTGCGCCAACGTCGCGCACGAGACCGCGTGCCGCTCCGCAAACGAGCTCGCAAACGGGCTTGGGTGCAAGTGGTTTCGCTGAGCCTCGTCATCGCCGTGCTGCTGAGCTGCGCCGCAGCCCTAGGTGGCGCGCTGTGGCTGGAGACCGCTCTGCACCGCCAGACGGTGCTGACGGACTACCCGGGCCGCCCGTCCGCCGGGCCGGGCAGCACCTGGTTGATGGTCGGCTCGGACAGCCGCCAAGCCCTCACCCCCGAGCAGCAGAAGGCGCTGGCGACTGGCGGTGACACCGGCAGCGGCCGAACCGACACCATTCTGTTGGTGCACGTGCCCGCGCTCGGGTCCGGCACCCCGACGACGATGGTGTCCATCCCGCGCGACTCCTACGTGCCGATCCCCGGCTATGGCCGCGACAAGATCAACGCGGCGTTCTCGATGGGCGGTGCGCCATTGCTGGCCCAGACGGTCGAGCAGGCCACCGGTCTGCGAATCGACCACTACGCCGAGATCGGATTCGGCGGCTTCGCCGGGCTGGTCGACGGCCTGGGCGGGGTCACCGTCTGCCCGACCACGCCGATCGACGACCCGCTGGCCGGCATCACCCTGCCCGCCGGGTGTCAGAAGCTGACGGGCCGCGACGCGCTCGGTTACGTCCGGAGCCGGGCCACCCCGCGCGCCGACCTGGACCGGATGGTCGACCAGCGGCAGTTCATGGCGGCGCTGCTGCATCGTGCCGTCAGCCCGGCGGTTTGGCTGAACCCGTGGCGGTGGTACTCGGTGCCGCATTCGGCGGTCGACGCGTTGACCGTCGACCGCGACGACCACGTCTGGGACCTGGCCCGGTTGGGCTGGGCGCTGCGCGGGTCGACGACCACGTTGACCGTGCCGATCGGCGAACTCACCAGCGGCGACGCGGGCTCGGTGGTGGTGTGGGATCACCAGAAAACCGCCGCCCTGTTCGAAGCTCTGGCCGCCGACCAGCCGGTGCCGTCGACCGTTATCGACGGCCAACCATAGGCCGCCCCTGACTAGTGCGGGTCGGCGCCGGTGAGGCCGTCTTCCAGCCATGCTTTGGCGCGGCCGGGATGGTTGGTGGCCAGCCAGGCCACTCCCACGTCTCGGCAGAATCGGACGTCTTCGTAGTCGTCGGGTGTCCAGCAGTACAGCGCCCGGCCCTGTGCGGCGGCCTGGTCGACGAGCTCGGGGTGTTCCCGCAGGGTGGCAATCGACGGCCCCACCGCGGTGGCCCCGATCGTGCTGGCCGCTCTGCTCGCCAGGTATCGATGGCTCCTGCCGAGCAGCACCGTCGGCAGCAGCGGCGCCGCGCGCCGAACCCGCCACAGCGCCGCCGCGGAGAACGACATCACCACCGCCCGGGATCGATCGGCGGATGCCGGCGCCGCGATGCCATAGCGATGCAACAGTGCCAGCACTTTGCTTTCCACCAGTGCGCCGTAGCGGACCGGGTGCTTGGTCTCGATGAAGATCTTCACCGGCCGCTTCCAGTCCAGCACCAGCGTGACCAGCGCGTCCAACGTCAGCAGGCCGGTATCGCCGTGGGTGCCGTCCGCGCGCCAACTGCCGTGCCACGAACCGAATTCCAGCTCACGAAGCTGCGCCAACGTCATCATGCTGACCAGACCGGCGCCGCTGGACGTCCGGTCGAGCCTGCGGTCGTGCACGCAGACCAGGTGCCCGTCGCGGGTGAGCCGCACGTCGCACTCGACGCCGTCGGCGCCCTCCCGCAGCGCAAGATCGTAAGCGGCCAGGGTGTGTTCCGGCAGCGAGGCCGAGGCGCCGCGATGGGCCACGACGAACGGGTGCCGAGAGACCACCTCCTCGGCCCACGTCATGTCCCTATGCTGCCGGTTCTTCACCCGGCAACTCAAGCGCTGCAGCAGATTCCGTCTCGACGAGTTCGTCATCGGCAACCACGACCCAGCGGTGGGCGGGCCGTTCGACCGGCTTTGCCTCGAATCCTTCGAAGACTTTCGCGGTCGCCAGCACTGCGACCAGTGCCAGAAGGTACGCGACGATCATCGCTACCGTGTTGTTGGCAATTCCCTGCGAGTCCTGCGCGCCGCTGGTGACCGACGCAAAGACCGACGTCACGCTGCTGAGCAGCCACAGCAGCCACCAGCCCCAGATCACGTGGCGCAAGCGGGCGTAGTGATCCTCGGTTTTGGCCAGCTCGATGACATAGACCAGCGACCAGAATCCCGCCACCAGGGGCAGACAACAGAACCCGACACAGGCCGCCATCAACGCCCAGCTGGCCGAGTGCCCCGTTGTCGCCGCGACAACGGCGAGCGTGATGGCCAGCGCCATCGCCGCCGACGGCGGCAGCAGCGTGCCGGCCCACAACGCCCGGCGCGAACGGGATTCCGGCCGACCGGCGTGCTCGAATGCCGCCGCGCGGCGGGCGATCAACCATCGCGTCAGCACCACCGCGCAGTTCATCACCGCCGCGATCGCGGCCAGGCTGGCCAACACACTCAGCAGCGCTGCCGCATCCGCCACCACCCAGTTCAGCAGCGTGTTGCGGTTGATGACCAGCAGCAGATACCGCATCAGATGCAGCACGGCGGCCGCCCCCAACGCCACCCCGGCAATGAAGAACGCCGTACGCACCCGCTCGGCCGGCGGCGCCTGCCGCTGAGCCCGGTCCGGCCCGATGTCTTGATTCACCCGGTCCAGCAGCCCCCAGCGGGGTATCGCCAGATACCGCGGGGTCGGACCCAATGGACGGCGACGCCGACGGGGTGGAGGTGGCGGACCCGGACGCACTGCGATCCATCGGTAGCCCAGGGGCAGCCGCGGCGCCGTTTGCGGTCCAGGGCCCCAGCCCGGAGCGGCGCCCGGCGGCCGGGGTGCCCCGGTTGCCGATGGCGCCAACAGCGTGCCGTTGCAGCGCGGACACCACGAGCGTTGCTTGTCGCGGACATTCCAGCGTGTGCCGCACTGGGAGCACACTTGGATCAT
>DATAZN010000456.1:0-19081 GCA_036272035.1 Mycobacterium sp.
CGCTCCCGTTGTTTGAGGGCCTAACTCTTCGCTCGAAGAAGGGCCACTAATATCGTCTGCCTCGGTCGGGAGAATTGCCTAAGTAGTCCGGTACTCATTTGCTTGCCGGATTCGCTTGACGTTCGGTGCGGTGCCTGGGCACAAGACACGCCTGCCTACTTTTTGACAGAACTTCGGCGTGTCGCGGGAGTCTGATAACTCCGAACTGAACTCGACCAGCGAGGCTACACCGTTAACAGCAGTCACATTGTTAACATCACGCGATGCAGCACTGGTCGGGGACTATCCGACTCCGGCGATCACGCCCGGTTTCCCGGCGTGATGCACTGCGCTACGCCACCGCTGTGTCGGCGCTGGCGGGGCTGGGTGTGGCATCAGTAGGTGCCGGCACCCCCACCGCGGCGGCCGCCGCTCCTACGCTGATCGACTTCGCCATGCGCCAGATTCCCGCCCAGGACATCCGGGCTGCGGGCCACTCCGGGGTGATCAACTACGTCTCGCTATCGCGTCCCGGCTCGTCCTTTGGCGCCAAGCCGATCACCCGGTCCTACGCCGACTCGCTGACCGCCGCTGGGCTGGCGATCGTCAGCAACTACCAATATGGCAAGCCGGGCGGGACAGCACCATCGGACTTCACGCGCGGGTTCGCCGGCGGCGTCAGCGACGCTCGCACCGCCTGGCAGCTGCATACGGCAGCGGGTGGCGGCCAGAGTGCACCGATCTTCTTCACCGTCGACGACGACATCAATCACGACACCTGGAACTCCGTCGCGCTGCAGTGGTTTCGCGGAATCAACTCGGTGCTTGGAGTGCAGCGCACCGGCGTCTACGGGGGGATCAATGTGTGCCAGTGGGCCGCCGCCGATGGCGTGATCGGGAATTCGCGCACGGCCGGCCACCGGTGGGCCTGGCAGACCCGGTCCTGGTCTCACGGTCAGGTCGACCCCGCCGCAGTTCTCTACCAGCGCGTGGTGAGCACAGCGTCGAATCCAGGCCCGGTGGTCGGCGGGCTCGAGGTCGACGTCAGCGACGCCCTGGCCCAGGATTGCGGCCAGTGGAACCTACATCCGTGAGGATCGTCTGAGCACCCCTGACAAAACAGGTGTCAAAGATTTTCGCCCACAACGTGGATGGCGCGATAGATCCGCTGCTCGCTGATCGGGCGCGGTGTGCCCAGTTGTTGTGCCCAGAGGCTGACCCGTAACTCCTCGATTTGCCACGCGATGTCGCCGACATCAGCCGCCGTCTTGCGCGCCGGAGGTAGCGCCTGGATCAGGTCGTCGTAGGCGTCCTGGACCGCGTGCACCTGCGCCATTCGCTGGTGATCGGCGTTGATTGCGTGTGGCAGCTGGTCGAGGCGCCGCCGGATCGCGGTCAGGTACCGGACGAGGTCGGTCAGACGCGCTGCGCCGGTGCGGGTGACAAACCTAGGCGGAAGCAGACGATCCAGCTGACCACGGATGTCGGTGACCGCCTCAGCTTGTGCGCGCGCCGGTTGGGCGGGCACCAACAACTGCACCTCGTGCGCCGCGGCCAGGACCTTTTCGACGCGGCTGACAATGTCGTGGGTTGTCGACATGAGCGACTTGCCGACTCTGTCGCGCAGCACCATGAACTCGTCGCGCGCCCACACCGGGGCGGTGACCAGGGCGGCAACCGCAGCGTCGGCGCAGTCATCGAGCAGCGCGGCGAGTGAGCCGTCCGGGTTGGCGCCCAGTGTGAGTCGAGTGCGTGGATCAAGTTGTCGCTCAATCGCTTTGACCGGTGACGACACGCTCAGCCGTAGCAGTCGGCCAAGGCCGGGCCCCAACGCATCGTGCTGTTGACCGGACGTCGCAAACACCCGCAGATCGACGGTGCTGCCCGCATCCACGAAAGCGGGGTACCCCCGTACCGCGCGGCCGTCGACGATGCGTTCAATACTCCCAGCTAACTGGTCAAGATCCTCGGGCCAACTTCGCAAACCAGTGCGTTCCAGCTCCGCGGCGACGGTGTCGGCTACCGCGCGCCTGGCCGACACCGCCAGTCGCTCTTGAAGCGCCGGCAGATCCTTATCGCGCGCGATCTCGACACCCTCGGGTGACTCGACGGCGAACGTCACCCGCAGGTGCGCCGGCAATTTGTCTAGGTCAAAGGCATCAATGGGCACCAGAATGCCGGTCCGACGGCGTAATTCACGCTGCAGAGCTGTCAGCAGCGGCTCGCGGTCCGCATCAATCCCCGCGAGTACCGCGCGGGCGGTATCCGGTGCCGGAACAAAGTTGCGGCGCAACTCTTTCGGTAGTGCGCGAATGAGTCCGGTGATGAGCTCCTCGCGCAGCGCCGGCACCTGCCAGGCGAACTCGTCGCCGCCCAGCCGTGCGAGCACATCGATCGGTACGTGGACCGTGAGGCCGTCGTCGGTGGCGCCGGGCTCGAAACGGTAGGTCAGTGGCAGCGTGACGTCGCCGGCCTGCCAGACGTCCGGCCGGTTGGCCTCGGCGGTGTTCCCGGTACGCAGCAGATCCTCGCGGGTGAGCGTCAGCAAATCCGGTGTCGTGTGCCGCTGCTTACGCCACCACGCGTCGAAGTGCCGTCCGGAAACAACATCACCGGGAATCCGGACGTCGTAGAACTGGTACACCTCGTCGTCGCCGACGAGCAGATCCCGGCGGCGGGCCCGCTCCTCCAGCTCCTCGAGCTCAAGTCGCAGCCGGGCGTTGTCGCCGAAGAAGTGGTGTCGGGTCTGCCAGTCACCCTCGACCAGCGCGTGCCTGAGGAACAGCTCCCGCGCGACCATTGGCTCAACGTGCGCATAGCCAACGCGGCGGTGTGCAGCGAGCGGCAGACCGTACAGCGTCGCTCTTTCGTAGGCCATCACCTCGCCGCGTTCGGCATCCCAATGCGGTTCGCTGTAGGTGCGTTGAACACGATCGCCCGCCACCCGCTCGACAACTTCGGGCTGAATGCGCGCAGCCGTGCGACCGTACAAACGACTGGTCTCGACCAGCTCTGCCACCATCACCCAACGTGGTGGCCGCTTGGAAAGCTTCGAGCCGGGCGCGAGTACGAAGCGCGAATTACGTGCTCCCAGATATTCATTCGCCTCCTCACGCCGCATGCCGACGTGCGACAGCAACCCGGCCAACAGCGCCGCATGCACGTGGACTGCGTCGGCAGGCTCGTCGGATTCGACGACCCCGAGCTCGCGGGCGATGCCGCGCAGCTGCCCGACCAGGTCTTGCCACTCGCGGATGCGCAGATAGTGCAGGAATTCGTTCCGGCACATTCGCCGGAACGCGTTGCCGGATAGCTCATTCCGCTGTTCACCTAGATAGCGCCAAAGGTTGAGGTAGGACATGAAATCCGAGTGCTCGTCGGCGAATCGGGCGTGGCTCTGGCGGGCTGCCTCCTCGCGCTCGGCAGGCCGCTCGCGGGGATCAGGAATGGTAAGCGCCGCAGTCAACACCAGGACCTCTCGCACGCACGCCTCGGCCTCGGCAGCCAGGATCATGCGGCCCAGCCTCGGGTCGAGGGGCAGACGCGCCAGGCGACGACCGAGGTCGGCGATCTCACCGTGCTGGTCGAAGGCACCAAGCTCCTGCAGCAGCTGCACGCCATCGCGGACACTGCGCCGGTCCGGAGGGTCCAGGAACGGAAATTTCTCCACGTCGCCGAGCTCCAGCGCGGCCATCTGCAAGAGCACCGCGGCCAGGTTCGTCCGCAAAATCTCGGGATCGGTAAAACGCGGACGGGCCGCGTAATCCTCTTCGGAGTACAGGCGAATGCACACACCCGGCGCGACCCGACCACACCTGCCGGCACGCTGCGCGGCCGAGGCCTGAGAGATCGGTTCGATCGGCAGCCGTTGCACTTTCAAGCGACGGCTGTAGCGCGAGATGCGGGCGTTGCCCGGGTCGACGACGTATCGGATGCCCGGCACGGTGAGGGATGTCTCGGCGACGTTGGTCGCCAGCACGACACGGCGCCCGCTATGCGCAGCGAATACCTTGTGCTGCTCCGCCGTTGGCAGCCGAGCGTACAGCGGCAGCACCTCGGTATTCTTGAGGTTACTCAAAGCTTCTGCAGTGTCTCGGATTTCGCGTTCACCAGACAGAAATACCAGAACGTCGCCCGGCGGCTCGGACTCCAATTCGTGGACGGCGTCGACGATCGCCTCTACTTCGTCGCGGATCTCGGTGCGCACTATCTCGTCGTCAGGGTCGTCCGGATCGTCGTGAGCAGCTGTGGGCACCGGCACTTCAAGTGGTCGGTACCTGATCTCGACCGGATGTCCGCGCCCGGACACCTCGATGATCGGTGCGCCGCTGAAGTGTGCTGCGAAGCGTCGTGGCTCGATGGTCGCCGACGTGATGATCACCTTCAGGTCAGGGCGGCGGGGTAGCAGCTCATGCAGGTAGCCGAGCAAGAAGTCGACGTTCAGGCTGCGTTCGTGAGCTTCGTCGATGATGAGGGTGTCGTAGCGCATCAGCCGTCGATCGCGCTGAATCTCGGCGAGCAGTATGCCATCGGTCATCAGCTTGACCAGCGTGCGCTCGCTGACGTGGTCGTTGAATCGCACAGCGAAGCCGACGGCTTCGCCGAGCGGACTTCCCAGTTCGTCCGCGATGCGTTGTGCGACTGTGCGGGCGGCAAGCCGGCGGGGTTGCGTATGGCCGATCATGGCGCGGACACCGCGGCCCATGTCGAGGCAGATTTTGGGTAGCTGGGTCGTCTTGCCCGACCCAGTCTCGCCGGCCACCACGACCACCTGGTGCGACCGGATCGCCTCGGCGATCTCTTGCCGTCGGCCGCTGATCGGCAGGTCTGGATAAGTCACCTTCGGGACGGCGGCTTGCCTCGTTGCGACAAGAATTTCGGCCGCGGCGATCTGCTCGGCCAGTTGATGGAGCTTCTCTGGCTTCGCACCGCGAAGATTCTTCAACCGGCGACCGAAGCGCGCGGCGTCGCGAAGGGTCAGGCCGTCAAGGCGATGACGCAGTTCTGCGACAGACGTTTCAGCCACCCCGACCAGAATAGGCGCGCCGTGTCCGAAGTGACATCGCTATGCGGCTTGGGGTTAGTGGGTCTCGGAGCGGTCGAGCCGCAGAGCGCAGTCGCCGCTAGGTGCAAGAATATTGCCCGTTGAGCAGACAATTCGACGGTGGCGAGTAGGAGCCGGTCAGCACCCCTCTTAGACCACCTGTGGCTGAACCACCGGGTGCAATGATGCGATTCCAATTCGCGGGGGTAAGAACATAGTGCGTGCCAGATTGTGCAATGGTGCTATTCCACGTGTGCGAGACGGATTCTCCCATCGGCAAGTCGAATTCAAGTTTCCAATCGCTGAGCGGCACCGTGCTCGAGTTGGTGATGGTGAAGTGGGCGATGAAACCGGTCTGCCACGTCGATGTCACCGACAACGTCGCCGTGGCCGCAGCCGCATGAGCTACGGGCGTGATGGCGAGCCCGAGGATGGCAACTATCAATGCCGACACGGTTACGTGAAGCGCTGTGCGCCAGCGCTTCACGTACGTGTTTAGTCCGGCCATAGCAGCCAACACTAAAGGCAAACAGGCGAGATCGGCCCTCGCATCGCGGGTAAGCTGCAGTACCTTTGCTCAACTGAAACCGTCATGAAATCTTAGCCTCGATCCACAGCCCAGCAAGTCGGGCAACTACCACCAACTTTCGGCGCCGTCTCATCAAGCGCGCAGCGTGAGCCGGCGGGCAATGATGTCGGCGGCTACTGAGGAGAGGCGACGACCGGACGCGTAGGAGTAAGCCCGTAGCCGGTCGACTCCCTCATCTGCGTTGACGCCGAGTTGTATGGCGACCATCCCGCCCGCTATGTGGATCTGTGTGCGGGTAAAAGGGTTGGCGGCTGCAGTGGGCGCGACGTCAGTGGTCGCGGCGGCATCGATGGCTTCTTCAACGTCGCCGAAGCGGGCGAGGTGGTGCTCCCAATTCGACATCAATCGTTGGGCGATCGCTGTCGTGCATACCTCGACCGCTGCGCATTCGGCGGCATCAAGGCTGCCGACGCTGCGACGGTACAACTCCAGCACTCCTATCGGTCGGTGTCCGTCGGGTATGGGAAACGCGAACAGCGCATGGGCTCCCAGCTGTGTGGCGTCGGCGGCAAACGTTGGCCATCGCGACGTCTGAGAAATGCTGGTCAGTTCGGGGTGGAACTGAGGACTGTCGTCGAGATAGGCATCAAAGCAGGGCCCCTCACCAATGGTGTATTGCAGCTCGTCGAGTTCTTGGGCGAGACTATCGGTGGCGTAGATCAGCTCCCGGCTGAGCGCTGATCGGCTTAAAACCGCTAGCGCCGCCCCATCGGCTCTCGCCTGCCGCATCGCGGTGTCACACATCTCGCCCATTCCGGCGAACAACGAGTCACTGGTCATCGCCGATTGACTCCGCTTGCCTACCGGCGCCGTGCGCACTACTGCGCACAAGGTAATCCGGGTGCCCTTCGGATGAGGTACGCAACGGCCATGTCCCGCGGATTGAACTCGGCGACCGTGGCCGACGCTTTGCGGTCACTCGTTCATGCTTCAGACCAGCGCGCTGACAAATCTGCTCGGCGGTGCACCAAAAGGCGGGCTCGCCCCGGCCCCGCTGCGTGAATGGCAATCGTTCCACCGAGCTGAAATACCCGTTCGAGGCAGCGGCAATCACGTACAGCTATCTCTTTTTGGACACCGGTTCAACCGTCTGGCGTGCGCTGCGTCCCCTGAGGCGGCGCCAGTATCGTTCCCACGCGCGGGGTCGTCCACATGGTAGCCCGGCGCGCTCGACCAATGTTGTACTCCTACAACGCATCGTCGTTCAACACCACCGTGGCCTCGTACTCGCCGGTGGCGTGCTGGCGCCTGTGGGTGCTCACGCAACGGGAGCGTCGAGATTGAGCTAGGAAGCACACAGGCACCCAGTTCTGGGAGAACATGAAACGGGAAGCCTTCACGCAGCCGCATCATGACCCAGGCGCACCGATGACAGGAGCGACGCAGTGTTACTGAACGGGATCAACCACCTCGCCGTGATTTCCAAGGACGTCGACAAGTTGCGTGACTTCTACACCGAGGTCTTCGAGGCGGATGTCGGACCCACCAAGCCGCACGGCGACAAGGGCGACGAGACTATGACGACGATTCGCATCGGCCCCCATACCGAACTCAACGTGTTCACAATCAAGGGCAACACCGAGCCGGACCGCCAGACGCCGATGTGGGGGCGCGGTCGCCTAGATCACTTCGGACTGCAGGCCGCGTCCGTGCAGAGTTTCGAGACCATTCGTGAGCGTTTGGTGGAATACGGTGCCGGCGACGGCAACGTCAACGACTTCGGCTCGGTCCGCAGCCTGTTCTTCCGCGACCCCGACGGGCTCGAAGGCGAAGTACTCATATCGAAATGATGATTCCGCCAACGTTCTGACGAGAGCGTTAATCGTCGAGGTCGAGTGTGGCGCCAATGAGATCGGTTCACTTTTTCTTGGTGGGGTCGTGGCCCCAATCCATCAGCGAGTACCGCCATGCGGAGTCGCCGACGTCGCCCGACGGGCGTTGCGCGATATGACGTTTGACGTAACCGATCACCTTGCGCATGTGCGAATGGTCGCCATCGGCCAGATCAGGCTTTTCGTCTTGAGGATCTCACGATGTGGCGCCCGCTGGCGTGGCCGGTCGACTCTGAACTGCCGCCCGACTCCTGCCCCACCGACTTCGACCTGTCGTCATCCAGCCACTTACTCAGTTGGGAGGCGGTCATGTTGACGGCGTCGCCATTCGTGCCACGTCTGTTGGTGCTCGGCGTCTTTGTCGGCCATTTACTTTTTCGACTGTTCCTTCAGCGCAGCGGGCTTGTGCACTGCGTCGTTTCCGCTCTTGTCACTCCGGACCCGGTACTGCGGATCGTCGTCGGAGGCTCGCACCTTCCGCTTCGCCGCGGTCTTGTCAGAGGTGATCTTTTCCTCGACAGTGCCTTCCGCAGTGCTGCCGTGGCTTTGCCACGTGACCTTGTCGCCCTTGTTCAACCCTTGGTTGCTCATCGAGGTCTAGTACCCGCCGACGCGTCGATTAGACATCGCCACGCGAGGGTCTTCGACGGTCTGGGAGTTCCCGGAAGTACGTTTTGCCCAGCCGTATACCGGGAAGGCGCCTGGCATGTCCCTGCGTGTTGCCGTCACCGGCCCGACTGGAGAGATCGGCATTTCGACGATCGAGGCGCTCGAAGGTCATCCCGACGTGGCGTGGATCATCGGCATGGCACGGCGATCGTTCAGCCCGACCGAGCGGGGTTGGTCGAAGACGGAATACCGGCAAGGCGACATCCTTGACCGCGATGCCGTCAACGCACTAGTCGACGATGTCGATGTGGTCGTACATCTTGCCTTCATCATCATGGGCTCGCGCAAAGAAAGCGCGCGAATAAATCTGGAGGGCACGCGCAACGTGTTCGAAGCGACCGTGGCCGCGCGCCGCCCGCGGCGACTGGTCTACACGTCGTCGGTTGCCGCTTATGGCTACCACGCCGATAATCCGACTCCGATCACTGAGGATGCTTCACCGCGGGGCTCGCCCGAGCACTACTACTCCGAACAGAAAGCGGTGTGCGAGGCCGCGCTGAGCGAAATAACGGCGGGCACATCGCTCGAGGTCTTCGTGCTGCGGCCATGCATCGTCGCCGGCCCCAACGCACCTATGCTCGCCGATGCGATGCCGTGGAACCAGCTGCCCGACCCTGTACGTCGATTGACGCGGTCACTGCGGCTGCCCAAGCCGTTGTTCCCGGACCCGGGCACCCCGCTACAGCTCGTTCATCATGACGACGTTGCGAGCGCGGTCGCGTTGGCCACCACCACGACGTCAGCTCCCGCGGGCGCCTACAACATCGCTGGCGACGGCGTGCTGTCGATGTCGGAGATCGCCGACGCACTCGGCGCGAGGCCGATCAAAGTTCCTCGTACCGCGGCAGTGGCAGCGTCGAAGGTGGTCTCGCGGCTGCCCTTCGTCCCATCAGCGCTCGAGTGGTTGCACGCGGGTCGAACCTCTGTGGTGATGGACGTCAGCAAGGCTAAAGAGAAACTGCAATGGCAGCCGAAATACTCTGCAGCGGAAACGCTTTCCGCGCTGGCCAGCACCTTAGGCTAATGCCGTGTCCCAATGCAGTACCGGTTCGTGACGAGTCAGTTCCCGACATAGCGTCGGGTTGCGATGACGTCGAGACCCGCGAGTCGTGTCAGCAGGCCCCCTGCGATTAGGCCTCGCTTCGCGTTCGCCGAATGTGTACGGAGCGGCTAAAGCGCTGTCGAACTGCACCTCGTTGCGGGCCCGCCGCGCGACAGGAGGGCACGGTGGCACCGCAAAACCGGCTCAGCGCATCAACAGGTGTCGCACGGCGCGATTGATTCGTCGGCGCGGCCAACCCGTTGCGCCGTCGGCGGCTAGCGCCGCCCGCGCAGCGTTGCGTCCGCACACTCCATGCACGCCGCCTCCAGGCGATGCGCCCGCGCTTCCGAGAAAGACGTTTTCTAAGGGAGTTTCGGCGCGCCCGAATCCGGGCGCGGGCCGGAAGATGAGCTGTTGGAACAGCTGCGAGGTGCCTCCATTTACGGCGCCTGTATGCAAGTTCGCGTCGCTGTTCTCCAGGTCCGAGGGGCGTTGCGTCACCTTGCCGACAACGTGCTCACCGAATCCGGGGGCGTGCTCCTCAAGGACACGATCAATCCGCTCCGTGAGCCGCTCAGCAGATTCGTCATCGGACAATCCGCGCGGCAAATGTGTGTAGGCCCAGGCGCTTTCGGTGCCCCCGGCGGATCGGGTCGGATCCGCCGTCGTCATCTGCCCGAACAACAAGAATGGACGCTCAGGCAGGGTGCAGGTATTCAAATCGGCCATCCACCGGATCAAACCGTCGCGATCGGCACCGAGATGCACGGTCCCAGCGTCGCCGAGGTTTTTCGACCGCCACGGTATCGGCGAGTCGAGGGCGTAGTTGATCTTCAGCACCGGTGTGTCCCAAACGAAACGGTCCAGGCCCCCTCGCAAGCTTGCCGGCAACGAATCGTTTGGTAGCAGCCGCTGAAACAGTTGCGGCGCGGACGTATCGGCGATGACTGCCCGCCGGCAGCTGACTAATGCGCCGTCAGCGGTGCGGACAGCGGTGGCGCGGTCGCCGCTGACGTTGATCGAGGCGACTGGGCGACCGCATTCGACGCGGGCGCCGGCCGACTCAGCGCGGCGCATCAACGCAGCCGTCAACTGGCTGGCCCCACCCTCAGGAACGGGAAAACCACCGTCCTGCGCCATCATGATCAGCAGGTACCCCATCACACCGCTGGCCGGCGCATCGATGGGCACATCCGCGTGCATTGCATTGCCTAATAGCAGCAGACGGGTCGCCTCCCCACTGAAAAGTTGTTCCGCCATTACAGCTGCTGGCAGTAGCAGTAGGTGCGCCAGACGCAGTGCCTCGGCGGTGCCGAGGCTGCGCAGCAGACCGAACGGTCCGCGCACCGGCGGGAAAGGCGAGAACAACGTCTCTAGTAGCGACTTCTTGATCCGCTCCCACTGCTCGAAAAGACCGCACCAGCGTTGTCCGTCGCCAGGGCTGCGTCGGTCCAATTCAGTTGCGGTGCGGTTGATGTCACGGTAAATAACGGCCGCGTCGTCGTCGGCGCAGTCACGCGCGTGTCCCACGACCGCGGGAGCGTGCACCCACCGAAGGCCGTGATCTTCGAGCTGAAGTTCGCGCAGGGCAGGCGATGCCACGGACAGCGGGTAAAAGGCGCTATATAGGTCGCTGATGTAGCCCGGTACGAGTTCGGCACTTTTAACCGCTCCGCCGGGTTCAGCTTGCGCTTCAAGGACAATGACGTCCCATCCCGCGTCGGCGAGCATGGCGGCGGCCACCAGGCCGTTGTGGCCGGCACCGATAATCACGGCGTCCGCGGTGAGGCTGACCCCCTCGCTAATCGAGGTCATCCGGAGTCCGCCGTTCGGCGATTGTCGCGAGGCGCCAGGTGCACTCCCGGTTGCGGGGGAAGGCGGCGGCCAGGGCCACCCCATTGGGCGCCCATCCCATTGGGGGACCGACGGCTACTTCGGCCATCTCAATGCGACAGCCACCACCGTCAATGTCAAACAACCGCAGGGTGATACGAGCCTTTCCGAATGGTCTGCCTTTAGCTAGCAGCACTAGCCGGTGCAGCGGCTGACAATCCTCGACGACAGTGACGTCGTCGAGGAGTAGCGGCCAGACGCCGACCGAGTGGCGAATTGTGCTGCCGACTTGAGGCCAGTTAGGGTCGACCGCGCGCATCCGACTGTTTCCTACTACCCACTGCGAGTATGTCCATCCATCGGCTATTGCCGCCCACACTTCTTCGCGGCTAGCCGAGGTGTCCCGTCTCACAGCCAGCGAACTCTCGGATTCTCCTGGATTCTCTGTCATACCGCTTCCCTTACTGCGTTATTGATCGCCGAACGGCGTGGCGATCAGCCGGTTGGCGATCGCTTTCAGCGAATCCGGAAGTACCGTCGACACCGCGCCCATCAGCTTGCTGGTCAACGATGACGCCACGACTTTTTGCTCGCCGCGTATCATCGCGTCGTAACCCTGTCGGGCCGTTTTGGCGGGGTCGTCTTTGAAGGGCAGCCGTGCCAGCGGCGTGTCTTCCATGGCCGCCCGGTGAAAAAAGGCGGTAGCCGTCGGACCGGGCATCAACGCAGTCACCGACACGCCCGTGCCGCGGAACTCATCATGGAGCGCCTCGGCGAACGATTGAATGAACGCCTTCGACGCGTTGTACATGGTCTGATAAGAGCCGGGCATCATTGCCACGATTGACGAAGTGACGAGCGCCCGGCCATCGTTGCGCTTCGCCATATCGCGCAGGACGAGTTTGGCCAGATGCACCGTCGATCGGACATTGACATCGACGATATCCAGGTCGGCCTGCAGGTCCCCGTCAATGAACCGGCCCGCCCTACCGATACCCACATTGAATGCGATCGCCGCAGGCACCCGGGCGCCGCCGGAGCTGACAATGTCGTAGACATGTTGCACTGCGCCGTCATCTCGCAGGTCTACCCGGATGGGCTCGACGTGTCCCCCGCCGTCGCTGAGTTCCCGTGCACGTTCATCGATCTCAGCCTCGTCGGCGACCACGACCAAGTCAAAACCGTCGGCGGCGAACAGACGGGCCAACTCCAAGCCGATGCCGCTCGACGCGCCCGTCACTACCGCCAGCTGCGATTCCATGCTTCGTAGCTACCCACGGGTGAACCGCCCAAACCACGAGCATGTCAGCTCACTCCCGCGCGCTTGTCGCCTGGCAGCCGGCGGGCGGTTCGTCGGTGTTTGGTCAGGGTGCACATGGGTACTACTGGGGTTGCGACGCGGACGGCATTGTCTCCGCATCGCTTTCACGAGCCGAACCCCAGCAGCTGGTTCGGCGATCATCTCCGGCTCTCTCGTAGCCAACTTTGTATGCCGCCGAGGAGGCGCAATGTTCGTTCACAACAAAAGTCTTCAGTTCGAGGCTCGAGTCGCCCAGCCTGATCCGCGCTTTGCCTCGCTGATGTTGGAGCAGTTCGGCGGCGCTAACGGCGAGCTGACCGCTGCCTTGCAGTATTTCACCCAAGCGTTCGTACTTCGAGAGAAGAATCCCAAGATGTACGACCTCTTCATGGACATCGCCACCGAGGAACTCAGCCACCTGGAAATGGTGGGCTCGATGATCACCATGCTGCTTGACGGGCTCAATGACGATCTCAAAATGGCCAACCAGAAGTGTGACTGGATGCCGGCGGTGGCCTCACCGGACGGTCGCGAACAAGCCATTCACCAGGTCGCGGTCAGCCCGCTGTTCTTGACACTCAGTGGCGGTGGGCCGGACGTCAAGGACTCCGCCGGAAATCCTTGGACGAGCACCTTTCTCGATGCCAACGGCGATCCGGCCGTGGATCTGCGCAGCAACCTGGCAGCCGAGTCCCGGGCAAAAATCGTCTATGAGTACCTCAAGCAGTTCACCGATGATCCGGGTGTGCAGGATTCGTTGACGTTCTTGATGACTCGTGAGGTAGCCCATTACCAGCAGTTCACCGCGGCGCTCAACGAGCTGCCGGTGAACTTCCCTCCTGGCAAGCTTCCGGGCGACCCCCGATTCCAGAATGTCGCGTTCAACATGTCCAACGGCGAGGGATCAGTGCGCGGACCCTGGAATGAGGGCCAAGGCCCGTGGCCACAGGGCATGGAGTGGGATTACGTCGAGAAGCCCGAAGAGCAGTGGCTGGGTACGGCCATTCGCCAGAACACAGGCGCCGAGCAGAACCCGACGGGTTCACCCGACGTCGAGGGTGACAAACCGTTCACTCACGAACAGCATTTGCCCACAACTTAATGGCACTTGTTAGCGGTCGGCGTTGACCTGTTCGGCGCCGACCGCAGCATTCGTCGGGAAAGGCAAAACTATGGACGCATTGGCGTTCCTTCGTCAGGACCACAAGGGTGTGCTGGGCATGTTGGAGGTGCTCGATGAGGCGCCTTCGGGATCCGGTGCAGACATCAGCGGCTTGGAGACGATGGTGACCAACCTGGTAATCGCCGAGTCGCAGCATGAGGCTATCGAGGAGCAGTTCTTCTGGCCCGCCGTCCGCGACGTTCTCGAAGAGGGCGACGCGCTCGCTGACCAAGCGATTAAGCAGGAGCAGGACGGCAAGAAGCTGCTGCAGCGCCTAGTGGACGGCAAGCCCGGTGAACCCGAATATCATGAGGCGCTACAGCATTTCATCAAGGCGGGCCGCGACCACATCGCCTACGAGCAAGATGTCGTATTTCCGCAATTTGAAGCCGCGGTAAGCCGGGAGCACCTGGATAAGCTCGGGGAAAAGCTCGAACGGGCCAAAAAGATCGCGCCCACCCGTCCGCACCCTGGCACCCCGCCCAACCCCGCGGTGCTCAAGGCGATCGGCATGGTCGCCGCGACTATCGACCATGTGCGTGACGCCTTTACCGGTCGCGCAGCAGACAACCCACCGGACCCGCAGATCCACTGAGGTTGAGAGCGTGCCGTCAGCGGCGACGCATCCAGTGCGTTCTACCCCTTGATGTGAGCCGGACTGCGCGCCAGCGCAACGATGGCAAGGGGCCCACCTTGGACGCTCATCGAAACCGGTTGTGGCGCAGGAAGACACCCAACACCGCTCAGCGAGCAGCATTCCGCGTACTAGCGGTCCCACGCCTAAACGTTTGTTCAACGGTCGATATACGACAGGCATGTAGCCCGGTCCGCCGCCAGGATTTAGGTGTTGTCGCGGGTGTCTATGACCCGTTGAGCAACATCAGCAAGTTTTATTTGGCTTTCTTGCGATATGGCCCGCAACATGTCGAAGGCGCGGACCTCGTCGACGCCGTAGCGTTCCATGATGATGCCTTTGGCTTGACCGATGCGGTCTCGCGTCGAGATCGCGGTTTGCAGCTGCTCACCGCGGCGTGTGGCCAAAATCGCGGCGGCAGCATGCGCGGCGAGCACCGCACCTGTGGTCTCCGCATCTGTGTCCCAGACGCCGGGCTGGAAGCCAAACAAGTTCAGCGCGCCGGCGGTGCGGTCTGCGGTGTATAGCTTGAAAGACAGTCCACTGAGCACCCCGAGTTTCACCGCTTCAGGCGCATAACGTGGCCACCGCGATTCGCGGCGCAGATCGTCGCTACGCACCACTGTTTCCTGGACAGCGGCTTGGGCGCAGGGTCCTTCGCCGAAGTCGTGCTGCAGCTTGTCGAGCTGTCCAACCAAACCGTCAGTCTCTGCCAACGACTCGAAATCCCCTCCTCCCTTCACGAGCAGCACTCCTGCAACGTCTGCTCCCGGCACGAGCTGCACCGCTGCCGTGGTCACATCGGCGAGGATCTGCTCAAGTGTGCGAGGGGGGGTCATCGCGCGTGCGAGCTCGGCCATGCGCACAGCGAGGTCGTGCCGGAAGTCGGGTTCTGAAGAGTTCATGCGATCCGATTCTGCACGATGCAATATTTATCGGCGATCAACCATCTACCAAATCTGTCCGACGTGAACCAGGCGGCGGCAGGGCCCACGGTCAGCGTTACGCGTTCCTTCAACGCGGGCGGCACGGGACGGCGAGCGTGATCTTCGAACACGCCGCAGGACGAAGTTCGGTGAACTCGTGCCCGTAAATCCCGCCGAAAACCCGGTCGGTGTCACCTCAGCGGGTCACGGATCGGTCACAATTCATAGGGCGCTTTCTGAGAGAAAGTTCGCCTTCCTAAGGGCTCTCAGCAAAACACGAGGCGATTTGTCGCCCACTTCACACAAATGAGCTCGAAGGTCGCAATATGTTGCGGGCAAACGACTTAGCCAGTTTTGCGTGGTCCTTCTGCGCCGACGCCGCCACTGTTCATTCGGGTTACTTTGGAATCAGGGACAAGCAGGGTCCCCGCCTATCAGTCCAGTGCGATTCGAAGGACAACACTCATCATGAAAATCAGCAATATCGTCGCGCGCCGACGCATGGCCGGTCTTAGCGCCGGGTGTCTGCTCGCGGGATTAGCGGCGGGGATCGCCGCTGCGCCATCGGCGGTCGCAGCCCCTGACTGCACTCCCGGCGGTGTCAACGCCACCGTCTCCTCGGCGACCGGATCGGCGCAGCAATACCTCTCCGCGCACCCCGATGCCAATCAGGTGGTGATGGACGCCTACGGGCAGCCTCGTCCGCAGGCGGCCTCTGACCTCCGCAACTATTTCACCGCGCATCCTCACGAGTACTACGACCTGCGCGGCATTCTGTCGCCGATCGGCGACACCGAACGACAGTGCAATGTGACGGCGCTGCCGCCGAATCTGGAGTCGGCCTACCAAGAATTCATGGCCGGCTAAATCGAGTCGATAACAGGAACCCGCCACGACGGTGTGGCGGGTTCCTGTCATCAGCTCCCGAGACGACCCCATGCGGTGCGTTTACGTGGGCACGAGCACGGTTATCCGGTCTCTGAGATTCAGCAGTCACGTAACGGTAGGCCGCGCGATCGCAGCCCCAAAAGTTTGCGGGTTTTGTTCTTCGATGTTTGTCAGAAAGGGCGGATGATGGGATTCCCTGAGCAGCAGCAAACCGTACCCGGCGTCCAAGCTCGGATGGATCCCGTTCCAGATTGCGGCGAGAACAGCTACGTGGGTTCGGGGAAGCTAGCCGGAAAATGCGCCATCGTCACCGGAGGCGACAGTGGAATTGGTCGTGCGGTCGCAATAGCTTTCGCCCGTGAGGGAGCGGATGTCCTCGTTGCGTACCTCAACGAAGACGAAGACGCTCAAGACGTCGCCCGCTACGTCGAAGATGCGGGGCACAAATGCGTGTTGGTCAAAGGTGATCTGTCCGACCCAAAGCACTGCCAAGCAGTCGTGGAGCGTGCCGCATCAGAGTTTGGTCGGATCGACGTGCTGGTCGTCAACGCTGCATATCAAATGACACACGAGAACCTTGGCGAAATCGCTGACGAGGAATGGGACTACACATTCAAGCTCAATGTCGGTTCGTATTTCTATCTCACCAAAGCGGCTTTGCCGCATATGAGTGAGGGGGCGTCCATCATCGGCAGTTCTTCGGTGAACTCCGATTCCCCCAACCCGACACTCGCACCGTACGCAGCCACAAAGGCGGCGATCGCGAATTTCTCGGCCAGCCTCGCTCAACTTCTTGGTCCGCGCGGCATTAGAGTCAACAGCGTGGCACCGGGACCCATATGGACACCGCTGATTCCGTCGACGATGGATGCTGAGAAGGTGAAGTCCTTCGGGGACAACGTGCCGCTCGGACGCGCTGGCCAGCCGGCCGAACTGGCTCCGGTTTACGTGCTGCTCGCTTCCGACGACGCAAGCTACGTCTCTGGCGCCCGCGTAGCCGTTACCGGTGGCAGGCCAATCCTGTAGCTAGCCCGCGAAACACGATGATCGGCTTCCGACTGTCATCAGTAACACCGACCAGTACCGCTGTCCTGCAACGCAAAGCCGACTATTTGTTCCCAGGACGGGGGTCTGGACGGACACCTGATCAGTTCCCTGGCGGGTCATCATTTAACGGCCGCGTTGTTGGTTGGGGGCCGCGTTTCTCATCTCCCGCGCGCCGGCCGTCACCGAGCTCAACGCGTCCTCGACCGTCTCATGCACTGAGAGCAATTCGTCAAGGTGGACGAGCTGGAGTATCCGACTGGCTGCCGAGCCGTGTGCTACTACGGCGAACCGATCGCCGTCGCCGACTTTCTCCTGTGCCTCTATCAGGACCCGAACGCCGACAGAGCCGAAGAATTCAACTTCCAGTAGGTCTAGGACGAGCGCCTGCGGACCGCCTGCCAGCGCCTCGGCGATAGCGCTCTTAAAAGCTGACGCGCTGGTCATGTCGATATCTCCACGGACTGCCAGCACGGCGACATTGCCACAGCCTTGGATGGAGGTGCTAATCGGATCTTCGAGCAGCAACGTTTGACTCCTAGCGTAATGGACTTGCGTCCCGGTATCGGCAGCGCTGCGATCGCCAGCGCCGAACTTGGCGCGTCCAGCGTGACCACTTGGGGTGGCTCTCCGCGCGCTGTTCGCTGCACACAGCACCACCAGCGCTACGTCAGCGCAGAGGTGACGCATCCGACGCTCGACGCCAGCGCCCCAAAAGGCTGCTAAGGCGCCGGCCTGGCTAAGGTGACCGACTTCGACTGTGGCGCAACGCCCAACCGGCGCGCCTCTTCTTCACCCGCCGCGTACACCGAGAACGCCTCGCAAGCGCGAGCAACCAGACTTTGAGTTTGACGGCCCTGGCGCACGGCATGCGCGATATCAAGAAGGCTTAATGTCAATGCGATGTCCAAAATCGCGCATGTCGGCGGCAGCACAGCGCCCGTGAGCACGCGATTGAGAGCATCTTTGAAGGTGTGCAGCAGTTCTTGGTACGACGGCGCTGCCTCTTGGTGTCCCATCGGGGCCAATTCCTTTACTCCACAGTGAAAAGGACGTAGCTGCTTTGCGCCCCTGCTTAAGACGGCTAAGTACCCCCCGGGGACAACGTATAAACACCCGGGCCGCGAACTGTCCCCGACCGGCCGAGACCGTCCGCAGTTCTTCGGTCATGCGCTTAGCGCCGATACTGATCGTTGACATCTTTGAGACGCCGCACCCGAGCTGGTACTGGCGTTAGCGCGAGGCGGTCAAATCACGTCTGGCCGTTGCCCGCGGCGCCGCTCAAAAGACCTCATCTTGGATTGGTAGTGAGCCGCCAATCCCGTTGCTGGCCATCACTTTGCGAAAAGTTCTGGTCGTTTCGGGATGGCTCGGATGCACGCCCACTGTCAAGCGGCGGTGTGGCGGCCTCGGGATCCTCCGGGTATCGCTCCGGGCTGTAACTTCCGGCTTCGTTGGATTCTTCGGCCGCGCGATCCGTTTGCTCGCCCGCGGGGCGCAGATTGTCGCCGGTGTTTCCAACTCCGTTGTCATGCGCAGACATGTTTGCCTCTCTGGTTGCAAGCCGCTGCGTGTGTGACTTGGCAGAGGGCTTACTTTCAGCGCGAGTCCACGTTGACGAAACCCGAGATCGAAATCGCGACCAACATCGTTAACGCGCGCGCAGCCCGTACGCCAACTACGAACACGAGGTCACCGGTGAGCGTGACGGCCACCTGGATCCGCGACGCGTTGAAGCGCTGATCACCGGGCTGCCAACATCGTTCGACGATCCACGTCAGCAAGTAGTCTACGAGCTCGCATCAGCGTTGGTCGCCCTGCGGATCGTGCCGCTAGGCCTACCGCTGGGTGATCTGTCCTCGGCGGCACGCGCCGCCGTGCTCAGCCAGCTCCAGTTCCGCCCGGGCAACTCCCCGAGTTTTTCGCACACCAGTAATCACCGATGTCCGTTGGCGACGCTCTGTCGACGCCCGGGCAAAGAATCAGACATCGCTCACAGGATCCATCATCCGGGCTGACTTCAGTTCGACCAGGGGTACGCAAACAATGGCCCGGTGACTGCAGATGTAAGGAGCCACACCAGTGTGCACAAGATCAGGAGCCAGATCGCCCGGGCGAAGAATCGGAGCTGGTTCGCCG
>DATAZN010000457.1:0-3919 GCA_036272035.1 Mycobacterium sp.
CAAGCCGTGATCGAACCCTTGCATGAAGGCGTTGGGCGGTTGTGCGCCCGACAGGGCCGATTGACCAAATGCGTTGGGCGGAGCGGCTGGCGTCCATGCATTGGGTGACAGCGGGGCGTTCATGGCAGGTTGGCCGATCGATCCTCCAGCCCCAGGTACGCCCGCTGTTGCGTTCGACGCTGGAGCGAGGGGGGCTGGCGGGCGGTTACCTCCAACCATTCCGGCTGGCAAGTTTGCGGGAGCAGGTGGTGGGGGCGGTGGCGCTGGCGGCCGGCTATCTCCAACCATTCCGGCTGGCAAGTTTGCGGGAGCAGGTGGTGGGGGCGGTGGGGCTGGCGGGCGGCTATCTCCGACCATTCCAGGCGCGTTTTCTGGAGGCGGCGAACCGGGCCCGTCCTTCGGTGATGGGCCGAAGCCCAGAGCCTGCACTTGCTGGCGCACTGCATCTTCGTTGGGGGACCCGAAAGCGTGCTGGGTATCAAGTCCATGTTCTTGAGCGAATTGTCTGGCCGATTTGGGTATACCTCGCTGGTCTAGCACCGATTGGATACCTTCATATATATTCTGAGCACAAGGCGCAGCTGCAGTACTGGCTTGTTGCTGGCTCTCCATAAAAACTTCGACTATTTGCTCGAATTTCAGAGGAGCAGGAGTTTTGGAGCTCTGAATATCATCGATCCGTTTACTTCCGTGCTCGGCGATGCGTGCAAGTTGCGAATGTAGTTCGGTAGCTGAGCCATGAGCGGAATCATGAGCTTTGCTGATGGTTTCGTTCGTATCGGCGACATTACTGGCCTGGTCGGCACCCCACTTAAACGCCTCACGAATCGAATCAGCAGACATCCCTTTCTGAATCTCTGGGCTGAGCGGCCCTGACAACTCTTGCCAAAGCTGCTCAGAGAAGTTATGCCACGATGCCGCAGTAGTTTGTCTTTTGGATGCGGCAGCACCAATGATATTTAAGTCTGAGGAGGGAATCCACCACTGACCCACGAGCGCTTGTCCGTAGGTGCCAGGTGGTCCTTCACCACTCATTTGCACAGCCCTTCTATTGCCGCAACATCTGAATCGACGTCATGGCGGAGTGGATCACGGACGGAGTCTGGCTCGCCGGCCAGGTCCACCATCGCCAATTTCTGCAATGTTTTGCTGAGCGATTTGATTGATTTAGCAAGATCCTGAGGTGTGGCTGGCTCATCGTCCAACGTCCGAAGGAGATAATTGCCGCCGTCATAAAGCGAAACGGGCCCGTATATGCCGGTGGCTAGAGAGCCCACCTCGTCGCCGGGTATCGGATTGGTTCGATGAGTATTAGCTGTCACGACCTTATTGACAGTGGAATATGCAGTGCAAACTGTTGATTTCGCGTCGTCGGCTTGTTGTGCGGTATATGCGACGGCGGGAGTCGCAGTGGATAAATTGTTGTTGGGTATCGGACGAAACCAAGCCGAGACGCCTGCACCAACGCCGATAAGTGCAATGACAAGCACTGCGAGCGTAGGCAATAGGCGAGGGCGCGGCGGGGCCACTGCTGGCGATGGCCACTGGCTCCTACCGGTGGAAGGGGTAGGACCGTGACCGGCTGGGAACCCACTCGCGCCCAGACCGTAATGCGGGCCGCTTGGCGGATTTTCCGACATGGGGCGATGGTATCGCTGATCTCCGAGTGCGGTATTCACGATTGCGATGCTTTACCGCGCGGTCGGGAGAGATGCGCTGAGTCGAAACCACCGTTTTGGTGCAATCTCAGGGTTGAGCTAGTCGGTCGGGCTTGAGCGCGGTAGTTGAGTAGTGAAATCGACGATCGGCGATAGCATCCGCCGAATGTCGAATACAGCGCCACCATCAGGATTTCTACCCGACCCGCGGCAGATAACGCTGTCAGCGAGGCGGGTCTTAGGCTTGAAAACCTCTGCAAATGAATCGAACTGCAACACTGGAGCCATGAGCCGCCGCCAAGTTCAGCTGCTGACCCGCGCCGGCTGCACGATCTGCGATGGGGTCCACGCGCAGCTGAAGCAGCTCGCTGAAGAACTGGACTTCGACCTGTCGACCACCGACGTCGACGCCGAAGCGCAGAAAGGCGACAGCGCGCTGAGGGCCGAGTTCGGCGACCGGCTGCCGGTGGTCTTGCTCGACGGCCGCGAACACAGCTACTGGGAACTCGACGAGCCCCGGCTCCGCAAGGATCTGGCCAGCGGGTGACTTCGCGGTAAATTTGGTGGCCCATCAGGTAACCGTCTACGGTGGACACCAGTCAATTCACCGGTGTTAGCAAGGGAGCAGGCCAGGTGATTCAGCCGTGAGCGTTCTGCTCTTCGGTGTGTCGCACCGCAGCGCGCCGGTGTCCGTTCTGGAACAGCTCAGCACCGACGAATCCGAGCAAGTCAAGATCGTCGACCAGATCATGCAGTCGCCGCTGGTGACCGAGGCCATGGTGCTCTCGACCTGCAACCGCGTCGAGGTCTACGCGGTCGTCGACGCCTTCCACGGCGGTCTGTCGGCCATCGGCCAGGTGCTCGCCGAGCGTTCCGGGATGACGGTCTCTGACCTCACCAAATACGCCTACGTCCGCTACAGCGAGGCCGCCGTCGAGCACCTGTTCGCGGTGGCCAGTGGCCTGGACTCAGCCGTGGTCGGCGAGGCCCAAGTGCTCGGCCAGGTCCGCCGCGCCTACGCCACGGCCGAGGCCAACCGCACCGTCGGCCGCGTGCTGCACGAGCTGGCCCAGCGTGCACTGGCAGTCGGTAAACGCGTGCATTCCGAAACCGGCATCGACGCCGCAGGCGCCTCCGTAGTCTCGGTCGCACTCGGCATGGCCAACACCAAACTGGACGGCCTGCGAGGCAAGACCGCCGTCGTCGTCGGCGCCGGAGCCATGGGCGCGCTGTCGGCAGCCCACCTGACCCGGGCCGGCATCGACCGCGTCTACGTCGTCAACCGCTCGCTGCCCCGCGCGCAACGGTTGGCTCGCAAAATCCGCGAATCCGGCGCCGCTGCCGAGGCATTGAGCCTAGACAACCTGGCCACCGCGCTGGCCGACGCCCACGTCGTGGTCAGCTGCACCGGGGCGGTACGCCCGGTGGTGTCGCTGGCCGACGTGCACAACACCCTGGCCGCCAGCCCTCGCGACGACACCGACCGGCCGCTGGTGATCTGCGACCTGGGCATGCCGCGCGACGTCGACCCGGCGGTGTCGGGGCTGCCCGGCGTCTGGGTGGTCGACATGGACCGCGTGCAGCGCGAGCCGTCGGCGCGGGCAGCCGCAGCCGACACCGAGGCCGCGCGTCACCTCGTCGCCGCCGAAGTCGCCACCTACCTGGCCGGACAGCGGATGGCTGAGGTCACGCCGACGGTCACCGCGCTGCGCCAGCGTGCCGCCGACGTCGTCGAGGCCGAACTGCTCCGCCTCGACCACCGGCTGCCCGGCCTGGAAGCCACCCATCGCGATGAGGTCGCCCGGACCGTGCGCCGCGTCGTCGACAAGCTGCTGCACGCACCCACTGTGCGCATCAAGCAGCTAGCCAGCGCGCCCGGCGGCGACAGCTACGCCGAGGCATTGCGCGAGCTGTTCGAGCTCGACCAGACCGCTGTTGACGCCGTCGCCACCGCGGGCGAATTGCCCTCTGTGCCAACAGATTCCGCTGAGTAGCTGCTTGGCCGACGTGATCCGGATAGGTACCCGTGGCAGTTTGCTGGCCACCGCCCAGGCCGGCGGTATTCGAGATGCGCTGCGGGCCAACGGTCACGAGGCCGAATTGGTGATCATCAGTACCGAGGGCGACCAGTCGTCCGAGCCGATCGCCGACATCGGGGTCGGCGTCTTCACCGCGGCGCTCAGGGAAGCCATCCACGAGGGCCAGGTCGATATGGCGGTGCACTCGTACAAGGACTTGCCGACCGCCGAGGACCCGCGATT
>DATAZN010000458.1:0-5403 GCA_036272035.1 Mycobacterium sp.
CCGTCATCGATTACCAGACGGACACCATCGTCGGGACCCAAGAAACCCTGCTGGCCCGCCTCGACAATGTGGACGCACTGCGCGCCTGGGCCGAGTTGATCGTCGCGTTTCAGCGGAATGGCGGTTACCGCAGCGGCTGCCCACTGGGCACGCTGGCCAGCGAACTCGCCGAAAGCGACGCCGACGCGCGCGAAGACCTGGCAGCGGGCTACCGGCGCTGGCAAAGGGCGATCCGCACCGGCCTGGACGCCATGGCGGAGCGCGGCGAGTTCTTACCCGGCGCCAATATCGACAGGCTGGCGACAGCACTGCTGACCACCCTGCAGGGCGGTCTACTCCTCACCAAGACGCTGCGCGATCCCGATCCGCTGGAGACCGCACTGAGCACCATGATCGACCACATCGAATCGTTAACGACCGCAAAACCGCGACGAAGCTGAGTTCCGGGACGGACGAGTTAACTAGCCCCGAATGTCAGCGTTGCCAATCGCTGCGGCCTACAGTGGCAGCAAATTTGGACGCTGCGTCGTGCTCGGACAACGGCGGCGGAATCAACTCGGCATGCATCGTCCGTCCGTATTTCGACCGCATCATGCGGTGCACCGACGGGACCACCACGCCGTGAAGGACGGGATACTTGCTCCGCAGCAGCCGTGCTGCTTGTCGGTACTCGGCGCCCTCCAGCAGACGTGCCCGCGCCGGCAGCATCGGCCCGATCGGCTTGCCTGACATCGTCGCCGAACCGAATTCGACATTCGGGTTGCGCCGAATCCGGCGTGCCTTGATCGCTCGCTCGTAAGTGCGGAAGTACGCGCGGTCCCCGTCCACCGCGATGCTGACGGGACTGGTTCCAGCGGTTCCATCCTTGCGAAATGTGGTGAGCCTGATCGTTTTCTGCCGAACGAACGGAACCAACCGCCGGTCGGTCGCCACGCTCACATTGCCCAGGACGTAGCCGACCTGACGTAACCGCAACACGAACGCGATGACCAACACCACCGATGCCGCGGCTAGCGTCCACGCTTGGAGGGCCGAACCGCCGAGGTCGAGATCTACGAAATGGTTCACGGTATGCACGGCGTTCCCCACGATGTATCCGGCAAGTGCGGTGGCCAATGCATCCGACCAGATCAGCGCGAGCAGCAGTATGATGCCAAGACCAACCTGGAACGCGCCGACGTCGTGCACGAAGTGCTCATGTGCGGGGAACCCGACGGACTCGGCGAACCAGCGGGGATCGATCAGACACCAGACCCCTATCCCAGCGGTGAGCAGTCCGATCAGTGCGGTGATCGTGACCAGGTACACCCGTGCGGGGGTTCCAATGGGAATCATGTGCCGTCCTCCACTCGTTTCGTCCTCAATTGCTAGACGAGACTGCAGGTCGATGTGTGACATGCGCAGCGGTATGCGGCGTGCGCGTCAACCAGCCGACAGCGCAGCGGGCACCCAAGAGCCACGACGGACTCGCCGTGATTCTTCTCAACATTGTTGGCGGACAGCGGCGTTCCGATAACGAAACGCGGCTGGCGGTCGCCCGTCAGTCCAGAATCTCCGGACATGCCGGGGCGATTGCTGTCACGCGCGCCTTAGTTCTTACGCGTAAAGCTGACAACGCTCAACGAGGATGCCGGCCAGCCGTTCCGGTTCACTGATCAGCATGAAGTGACAGGTATCCATCTCGATGAGCGTAGACACACCGCCGAGCTTCTTAATATATTTGCGCTGTACCCTCGGCGCGAGGGCGCGGTCCCGCCGAGTCAGAATCCAGACGCGGGGAATATCATCCGGCATTCCCCTCCGCGACACCGTCTCGGTGAGGATGCGAAGTGATTCCGCATAGAGCTTGCCGGTCATGAATCGGCGGCGATGTGACGGAATTCCGTTCATGAACGCGAACCTCGCCATCCACTTCGGCGTTTCGGTCGGCACGTTCTTCTTGGCGATGCGCCGGGCGACTCGCGCGATCAGCCACGGTGAGCTGTCCACAATGGACGTGCCTTCGGGCGGAAGGAATGCGGCGGCGAAGATCATTTCACGCACCCGCGCCGCCCCTAGTTTGGTGACCACCCCTGGCAGCATCATGCCTCCCATCGAATGGCCAACGATGACGATGTCGTCCAACGCGGCGCTTTCGATGTCGCCGACCAGCGAGTCGACGTAGTCGGCGATAGTCATCTCCCTCAGATCCCCGGGCTTGTTTCGCCGACCCGGCATGTCCAGGGCAAGCACTGTCAACTCCGGCGCCAACCGATGGATCTCTTCGAGGATGAGGCCCCACGAATCGGCGGCCATTCCGCCGCCGTGCACGAGGACCAACGCGGGCAGTGCCATTAGCGGGCTCCTTTGCGCCGTCCCCCCGGACCGCATCGTAAAAGGCCACGACGCGCTGGCATTCCACGATTCCCTGGTCGAGCCCTAGAAAGCTTTTGACCAGATCTCTAAGCTACCGAGGCACGGCGCAACGCTACTCGTAGGCCGGATCGCAGCGGCGATATGGCACATGCTGGCTGGCCAGCGGTGACACGATACTGATGTGAGCGGCGTTGGGGCCATATTGACGGCAACGGCATGAGCGCAACAGAGTTCGGGTGCGGGTCGTGTGGCACGGAGCTGCCGCCGGATTCACTGTTCTGCAACAAATGCGGCGCGCCGATCACGCCAGCGGCTTCGTCGGCGGAGTACAAGCAGGTGACGGTGCTGTTCGCCGATGTGGTGCGCTCGATGGACATCGCTGCCGCCGTGGACATGGAGCGGTTACGCGAGATCATGGCCGAGGTGGCGGAGCGCTCGGCCGCGGTGGTGCAGCGCTACGGCTGCGGAAGCGTGGAGTACACCGGCGACGGGGTGATGGCGCTGTTCGGCGCCCCGGTTGCGTTGGAGGATCATGCATTTCGGGCGTGTTTGGCCGCGCTGGCCATCCAGGAGGAGGCCAAACGGCTCGCGGTTGAGGTGCAGCGCCGCGATGGGGTGGCGTTGCGGTTGCGGGTGGGCCTGAATTCGGGTCGGGTGATCGCCGGTGAGATGGGTTCGGGGTCGCTGGGCTACGCCGCGACCGGCCAGCCGGTCGGGTTTGCCCAGCGGATGGAATCGGTGGCGCCCCCAGGCGGGGTGATGCTGTCGGAGTCCACCGCGAGGCTGGTTGAGCACACCGTGATGCTGGCGGAGCCGGAGTTGGTGCGCATCAAGGGGGCCGACGAACCGGTGCCCGCGCGTCGGCTGGTGGGGATCGGCCCGCGGGATGGGCTGGTCGGGCGTGCCGAGGCGAGCCTGGTCGGTCGGCGTTGGGAGATGGCGGCCTTCGAGGCCGCGGTGGACCGCACGATCGGTGGTCGCGGTGGTGTCGTGACTGTGGTGGGACCGCCGGGCATCGGCAAGAGCCGGGCGGCCCGGGAGACGGCGGCCTTGGCGGCCAGTCGCGGGTCCGAGGTCTTTTGGACCTTCTGCGAATCCCACGCCGGTGACATTCCCTTCCGTGTGGTGGCCCAACTGCTGCGAGCAGCCCTCGGTGTGGCTGACCTCGCCGGCGACGCCGCTCGCGTTCGGGTGCGGGAACAAGTCCCGGATGCCGACCCGCAGGATCTGCTGCTGCTGGATGATCTGCTCGGCATCGCCGGCCCCGATGTGCCGCAGCCCCAGATCGACCCGGATGCGCGGCGGCGCCGGTTGACCGCACTGATCAACACCGCGGCGCTGGCGCGCATTCGACCGGCGCTGTTCATCATCGAGGATGCGCATTGGATCGATGCGGTCAGCGAGTCGATGCTGGCCGACCTCCTCACCGTCATCCCGCATACCCCGTCGGTGGTGCTGATCACATCCCGACCCGAGTATGCCGGAGCGCTGACGCGGGTGCACGGCGCGCAGACGATAGCGCTTGCTCCACTGGCTGATTCGGACACCGCGGTACTGCTTGGTGAGCTGCTGGGAAAGGATCCCTCGGTCGGTGACCTGGGCCAGATGATTGCCGAGCGGGCCGCCGGGAACCCGTTTTTCGCCGAGGAGATGGTCCGCGAGTTAGCCCAGCGCGGGGTGCTGGCGGGTGAGCGCGGCAGCCACATATGTGACGCAAATGCAGCCGAGGTCACCGTGCCGGCCACCGTGCAGGCGGCCATCGAGGCGCGCATCGACCGGCTGAACACCCACGCCAAGCGGACGCTGCACGCGGCGTCGGTGATCGGAGCCCGCTTCGGGGCGGAGCTGCTTGCCGCGCTGGGCATCGATCCGGTGTTCGATGAGCTGCTCGGCGCGGAGCTGATCGATCAGGTGCGGTTCACCCCAAGCGCCGAGTACGCCTTCCGTCACCCGCTGATTCGCGCGGTGGCCTACGAATCGCAGCTGACATCCGATCGCGCCCAGTGGCACCGGCGGCTGGCCGCCGCGATCCAAGAGCGTGAGCCGGGGTCGGTGGAGGAGAAGGCGGCGCTGATCGCCGAGCATCTGCAGGCCGCCGGCGAGCCGCATGCAGCGTATGGCTGGCACATGCGCGCCGCCGCGTGGTCGACCAACCGTGACATCGGCCCTGCCCGGCTTGGTTGGGAGCGGGCCCGCCGCATCGCCGACGCGATGCCCGCCGACGACCCCGACCAGCTGGCGATGCGCATCGCCCCCCGCACCATGCTGTGTGCCACCGACTTACAAGCCCGAGATGTCCATCGAAGCCAGGCCCGCTTCGCGGAGCTGCGGGAGTTGTGCAGTGCGGCCGGAGACAAGGTCTCGCTGGCCATCGGCATGAGCGGGCCGGCCACCGAACTCTGCTACGCGGGGCGCACGGATGAGGCGTCGCGGCTGGCGTCCGAACAAATGGCGCTGCTCGGGTCGATCGGCGATCCCACCCCGATGATGGGGTTGGCACCCATAGCGTTCGTCAACTGGCTCGGTGTCGGTGAATTCGGCAAGATCTTGCGGTGGTCGCAGACCGTCGTCGACCTGGCCGCCGGTGACCCCGCCAGAGGCGCCGGCTTCGGTGTGGGATCACCGCTGGCGATCGCGTTGGCATGGCGCGGCACTGCTCGGTGGTGGCTGGGCCGTCCCGGATGGCGCCAGGACCTCCACGACGCCGTCGCGATGGCCCGACGCAGCAACCCCGAGACCCTCGCCGGTGCTGTCGCCTGGAGCTATGGTTTCGCGATGCAGTTCGGGGTGCTTCGAGCCGATGACTCCGTGATTCGTGCGAGCGAGGATGCGCTGCAGACCGCTCGAAGGGCCAGCCACGATCGCGCACTGGGCTTGACCACGTACACGTTGGCTGTCGCGCTGCTGAATCGAGACGCCGCGACCGACCGTCACCGCGGGCTCGAATTGATGATGCAGAGCCGCGACCTATGGCTGCGCAAACGTGCCCTCTTCCTCATCCCAGTCACCGACTTGTGGGGCGCCCGGGAAAAGGCCAGGCGCGGCGAC
>DATAZN010000459.1:0-10873 GCA_036272035.1 Mycobacterium sp.
AGAGGCCAGCAGCGCCGCTGCCAGCCTGACGTGAGTGCGTTGTGCACCGGTGCTTGCCACTGTCCCCCTTACCCGGAGAGGTTGAAGTTACCGGACGCGCCGTAGACCGCCAACGAGATGAACAAAGTAATAACGACGACCACAATCAGCGACGTACGCACCGCCTGTCCGACCGCTAGGCCGACACCCACCGGACCGCCAGAAGCGTTGTAGCCGTAGTACGTATGGATCAGCATCACCGCGATCGACATCACGATGGCTTGCAGGAACGACCACAGTAGATCGGTGGGAATGAGGAAGGTGCTGAAGTAGTGATCGTAGAGACCGGCCGACTGTCCGTTGATGAAAACCGTCGTGGACCGCGCGGCGAAAAACGAGGCCAGCACGGCCAGCGAGTAGAGCGGGACGATTGCGATCAAACCCGCGATCAGCCGCGTCGACACCAGGTAGGACACCGAATGCACGGCCATCGACTCGATGGCATCGATCTCCTCGGCGACCCGCATCGCGCCCAGTTGGGCCGTCGTACCCGCGCCAATCGTGGCGGCCAGCGCGATCCCAGCGACCACCGGGGCGACGATGCGCACGTTGAGGAACGCGGACAGGAACCCGGTCAACGCCTCAATACCGATGTTGCCCAACGACTCATAGCCCTGCACCGCGATCACGCCACCTGACGCCAGCGTCAAAAACGCTGCAACACCGACCGTCCCGCCGATGAGCACCAATGCGCCTGTGCCCATGGTCATTTCGGCGATCAGCCGGATCGTCTCTTTGCGATAGCGGGTGATCGCGTTGGGGATGTAGCGCATCGACTGGCCGTAGAACAGCGCCTGCTCGCCGAAAGTGTCGACCGGCCCGGCGAAGCGGTGGAAGAATCGGCGAATCCGGATCGTGGCGTCGTAGCTCATGCACGCCACTCTCCCCCGCAAGCGGCTGGGGGTACCCCCAGCCGCCCAGCGGCGAGGGGGCGTGCCCCCACAACCCCGGCCATGCCGGGGTCTTCGTCGATGTCGGGGCTCATGCGCACGTCACCGAGCCAGCACTCGGACACCGATCGCAGTCATGATTACGTTGATCACGAACAGGCAGATGAACGCGTAGACCACCGTCTCGTTGACGGCGACACCGACGCCTTTCGGCCCACCCTTGACCGTCAGCCCCCGGTAGCAGCCGACCAGTCCAGCGACCACGCCGAACAGCAAAGCCTTGACCTCGGACAGGATCAGCTCGCCGAGGTGGGTCAGCACGGTCAACCCGTTGACGAACGCGCCCGGGTTGACGCCCTGCAACAACACCGAGAAGACGTAGCCACCGGCGATGCCGATCGCCGAGACCAGCCCGTTGAGGAGCAGCGCGACGAAGGTCGACGCCAGCACCCTGGGCACCACCAGGCGTTGAATCGGATCGATGCCCAGCACGCGCATCGCATCGATTTCCTCGCGAATGGTGCGCGCACCCAGGTCGGCGCAGATTGCGGTGGCTCCGGCGCCGGCCACCACCAGCACGGTGACGACGGGGCCCAACTGGGTGATGGTTCCGAATGCGGTGCCCGCGCCGGACAGGTCGGCGGCACCGATCTCACGAAGGAGAATGTTGAGCGTGAACGCCACCAAAACGGTGAACGGGATCGCCACTAACAGCGTCGGGATCAGCGAAACCCTGGCGATCATCCAGGTCTGATCGAGGAACTCGCGGAACTGAAAGGGGCGCTGGAATGTCTTGCGGAAGGTGTCCAGGGCCATCTCGACGAAACCGCCCACGGCCCGGGCCGGGACCGCGAGCTGTTCGATCAACCTGGTTCCCTTCTCGCGCGGGTGTCGCCACGTCTCAGAGCGAAGCCCTTGTTTCCTCGGTTGCCACGCTCTAGCTTGTTTCTGAGCTGGCAGCGGTCCGCGTGAGCCGGCCAATGGTAACTAGAACAAGTTCGGCGTGTCAAAGAACGGCAGAATTAGACAAAAGTCAGTAGTTTCAGCAGGTCAGAGCCTTTGTGGCGTATTTCATTCTGCAACGTGTTCTAGTCCACTTCGCGTGCCGTCCAGCCGGGCCAATCACTCCATCAATCCGGTCGCCGCAAAGTTGCGTTCTGGGTCGCGACCAGCAAAGTAATCCTGCATCTCCTCGCTGAGCCTGGCCGGATCCCACGCTTGGGCGTCGGTGGCGAATCGATGCTCGACGCTGGGCGCCGACACCAGCGTCACCTTTGGCCCGTAGACGATGAAGACCTGGCCGTTGACGTCTTTGGCCGCGGGCGATGCCAAGAAGCGGACCAGCGTGACCACGTGCTCGGGCGAGAGTGGGTCGACCTGGCCGTCGGCGACTTCGGGCGCATCGCCGAACACATCGGCGGTCATCGCGGTTCGCGCACGCGGCGCAATCGCGTTGGCGCACACTCCGTAGCGACCGAGGCCACGCGCGGCAGTCAAGGTGAGCGAGATGATGCCCGCCTTCGCCGCTCCGTAGTTCGCCTGCCCGACCGGGCCCACCAGCCCGGCCTCCGACGAGGTGTTGACGATCCGGCCGTAGACCGAGCCGCCGGCCTCTTTCGCCTTCGACCGCCAATAGGTGGCGGCATTTCGGGTCAGCAGGAAGTGGCCCCGCAGGTGTACGGCTATCACCGCGTCCCAATCCTCGTCGGACATGTTGAACAACATTCGATCGCGAGTGATCCCGGCGTTGTTGACCACGATGCTCAGGCCACCCAGGCCGTCGGCGGTGCTGACCAACTCGTCGGCTGTTTCGCGCCGGCTGATGTCGCCGGTCACCGCGACGGCCTTGGAACCGGCGGCCGTGATCTCGTCCATAACATCGGAGGCATCCAGTGCGGCGGCAATGTCGTTGACGACGATGGTCGCACCCGCGTGGGCCAGGCCAATCGCCTCGGCGCGGCCCAGACCAGCGGCCGCGCCGGTCACCACCGCGACCTTTCCGGATAGATCGGCCGCATTCGTGCTGCTACTCAATTTATGAATACCTCTAGTCTTCGCGTACCAGTGCTGCTCGCGGGCATTCGTGGATCGCCTGCTCGGCTGCCGCCTCCTGATCGGCCGGAACCGGGTCGGTCTTCACCACCGCGTAATCCTCGTCATCGAGGTCGAAGATATCCGGCGCGATTCCCAAGCACACTGCGTTGCCTTCACACCGGTCGTGGTCGACTATCACCCGCACGACGCCCTCCTAGAAAGTGGCTTTCAATTCGGTATGCCCACCATACGACCCGTCCCGGTTGCGTCCAGGGGAACGGTCGCTGGACCCTCAGACTAGAACGTGTTACAACCAGGGAAGCGAATGGGTAGCCGTTGATGCAGGCTGCCGCACAACTCACCCACGACTGGAGGGCGGCCGGAATGCGCATCAGTTACACCGCGGAGCAGGAGGAGTTGCGTCGCGAACTGCGGACGTACTTCACCAAGCTGATCACCCCGGAGCGCCGTGACGCGCTGAGTTCGACATCGGGAGAGGTCGGCGAGGGCAACGTCTACCGCGAGACGGTCGCGCAGATGGGCAAGGACGGGTGGCTCACCCTGAACTGGCCCAAAGAGTACGGCGGCCAGGACCGCTCCCCGATGGACTCGCTGATCTTCACAGACGAGGCCGCGATCGCCGGCGCACCGGTGCCGTTCCTGACCATCAACAGCGTCGCGCCGACGATCATGTCGTTCGGCACCGAGGAGCAGAAGAAGCTCTACCTGCCGCGCATTGCTGCAGGGGAACTGCACTTCTCCATCGGCTACTCCGAGCCCGGCGCCGGCACCGACCTGGCGAACCTGCGCAGCACCGCGGTGCGCGACGGTGACGACTACGTGGTCAACGGCCAGAAGATGTGGACCAGCCTGATCGCCTACGCCGACTACGTCTGGCTGGCGGTCCGCACCAACACCGAAGCCAAGAAGCACCGCGGCATCTCGATGCTGATCGTGCCAACCAGCTCCGAAGGTTTCTCCTGGACGCCGGTGCACACCATGTCCGGGGTGGACACCAGTGCCACGTATTACCAGGACGTTCGGGTTCCGGTGGCCAACCGGGTGGGCGAGGAGAACGGCGGCTGGAAGCTGGTGACCAACCAGCTCAACCACGAGCGCGTCGCGCTGGTGTCGCCAATGCCAATCATGATGGCGCTCAACCAGGTTCGGGAATGGGCGCAGAACACCAAGGATGCCGCCGGCGCCCGGCTCATCGATTCGGAATGGGTGCAGCTCAACCTGGCCCGGGTGCATGCCAAGGTCGAGGTCCTCAAGCTGATCAACTGGGAGCTGGCCTCGGCAGAGTCGGCGTCGCCGTCACCGGCGGACGCTTCGGCGGCCAAGGTTTTCGGCACCGAGCTGGCCACCGAGGCCTACCGCCTGCTGATGGAGGTCTTGGGCACAGCGGCGACCGTGCGACAGGATTCGCCCGGCGCATTGCTGCGCGGACGGGTCGAGCGGATGCACCGGGCCTGCTTGATCTTGACCTTCGGCGGCGGCACCAACGAGGTGCAGCGCGACATCATCGGCATGGTGGCGCTCGGCCTTCCCCGAGCCAACCGCTAGCGAATTCTGGAGAACCCATGGACTTCTCAACAACCGAAGCCGCGCAGGACCTCGGTGGTCTGGTCACCACCATCGTCGACGCGGTATGCACGCCCGAACATCAACGCAAGCTTGACGGCCTCGACCAACGGTTCGACCGCGAACTATGGAGCAAGCTTATCGACGCCGACATCCTCTCCACTGCCGCACCAGAATCCTTGGGTGGAGGCGGGTTTGGCGTCCTCGAGGAAGTCGCCGTACTTGTCGGCCTCGGCCACCAGCTGGCCGCCGTACCCTACTTGGACTCGGTGGTGCTGGCCGCCGGAGCGCTGGCCCGGTTCAGCTCCGCCGAACTCCAGCAGGAGTGGGGTGCCCCCGCGGTGAGCGGCAAGAAGATCCTCGCCGTTGCCCTGGACGGCGAAATGGGTGACGGACCGGTGCAGGCCGCACCAGCCGGCGACGGCTACCGGCTTACCGGAACCCGCACTCAGATCGCGTACGGGCCGGTTGCCGACGGCTTCCTGGTGCCGGCCGAAACCGATTCCGGCACTTCCGTTTTCCTGATCGCCACCAGCGACCCGGGCGTCACCGTGACCGCGCTGGACACCACCGGCCTGGGCAGCGTCGGGCATCTCCGGCTCGACGGGGTCGAGGTCGGCAGTGGACGTGTCGTCGGCGGCGACGAGGTGGTCAGCTGGATCAAGACGCTGGACGTACTGGGCCGCAGCGCGTTCCAGCTCGGCGTGCTGGAACGCGGACTGCAGTTGACCGCTGAATACGCACAAACACGTGAGCAGTTCGACCGCCCGATCGGCAGCTTCCAGGCGGTCGGGCAACGGCTGGCGGACGGATACATCGACGTCAAGGGCCTGCGGCTGACACTTACCCAGGCGGCGTGGCGACTCAGCGAGGATCTGCCCGCCGACACCGAGGTCGCGACCGCCGCATTCTGGGCGGCTGATGCCGGACATCGGGTGGCACACAGCATCGTTCACATCCACGGCGGTGTCGGCATCGACACCGACCATCCGGTGCACCGGTACTTCCTGGCCGCCAAGCAAACCGAGTTCGCGCTGGGTGGCGCCACCGGTCAACTGCTGAAGATCGGCCGCGAGCTGGCAGACACCCCCGCCTAGCTGTGCGCCCGACGACGATGCGGCCCGTGCAGCGGACCGAGGTGGGGGCACCTCCCGCTTGCAGTGGAGAAGCGGGCCAGTGACCGACGCACTTCCTACCGTCGCGGATCTGCTGGCCCCGCTGGTTGATATCAATGATCGGGGCCTCCACTTCGAGGATTCGTTCGTCAGCTGGCGCGACCATCTCAGGCAGGGCGCTGCGGTCGCGGCGGCACTGCGCGCGCGACTTGACCCGAGCCGGCGGCCGCACGTCGGGGTGCTCTTGGAGAACACACCGTTCTTCTCCTCGGTCTTGGTCGCTGCGGGGATGACGGGAATTGTCCCGGTGGGACTCAACTCGGTGCGCCGCGGCGCGGCGCTGCATCGAGATGTCGACCATGCCGACTGCCAACTGGTACTAGCCGACACGAATTCGGCTGGCACGCTGGGCGATATCGACCACATCAACGTTGACTCCACCTTGTGGGCTGACGAGGTGGCGGCACATCGTGACGCCGAAATTCGATTTCAAACCGCGGCGGCCGATGACTTGTTCATGCTGATCTACACCTCGGGCACCAGTGGTAATCCCAAGGCGGTCATGTGTAGCCACGGTAAGGTCGCGGTCGCCGGCGTCACGATGACCGATCGCTTCGGACTCGGCCCGAGCGACGTCTGCTACGCATCGATGCCGTTGTTCCATTCCAACGCGGTACTGGTCGGGTGGGCGGTGGCGCTCGCCTGTCGCGGCTCAATGGTGTTGCGGCGCAAATTCTCTGCCTCCGGCTTTCTGCCCGACATCCGCCGCTACGGCGCGACCTATGCGAACTACGTGGGAAAGCCGCTGTCGTATGTGCTCGCCACACCCGATCGCCCGGACGACGCCGACAATCCGTTGCGGTCGGTGTACGGCAATGAGGGAGCACCCGCCGACATCGACCGTTTCGCCGCCAGGTTCGGCTGCCGGGTCATCGACGGATACGGTTCGACAGAGGGCGGGATCGCCATCGGTCGCACGCCCGACACCCCGGACGGCGCACTGGGGCCGCTGCCCGACGGGATCGAGATCATCGACGTCGACACCGGCCAGCCCTGCCCGGTCGGTGCAGTCGGTGAGCTGGTAAACGTCGGTGGCCCAGGGCGTTTCGAGGGCTACTACAACGACCCAGAGGCCGACGCGCAACGGATGGTCGGCGGCATTTATCACAGTGGCGACTTGGCCTACCGTGATGAAGCCGGTTACGCGTACTTCGCCGGCCGGCTCGGTGACTGGCTGCGGGTTGACGGCGAAAACCTCGGGACCGCCCCCATCGAGCGGGTGCTGGCACGACATCCGGACGTGACGGAGGTCGCGGTGTACGCGGTGCCGGATCCGGCTGTCGGCGATCAGGTGATTGCCGCGCTGGTACTGGCGTCCGGCGCCGAATTCGACATCGACAAGTTCCGCGCATTCCTTGCTGAGCAGACCGATCTCGGGCCCAAGCAATGGCCTTCATACATCCGGGTCAGCATCAGACTGCCGCGCACCGCGACCTTCAAAGTGCTCAAGCGGCAACTGTCGGCCGAGGGTCTGGACTGCACGGATCCGGTATTGCCCGTCCGGCGGTGAGTAGCGTGACCAGCTTTCACGAGTTGTCGAGTCGCCTTTCCGCGGAGGTCGGCATCGCGATCGCTTCGATCGGCTCGAGTCCCGTTTCCCTTGGCACGAGGTCATCCGGCGTCGCCTGGTCGACCAGCAAGGTGCCGCTGGTGATCGCGGCCTTGCGGGCCGGCGTGGGTAGTCGCGAGCTGGTTGCCCAGACGATTACCCAGTCGGATAATGCTGCTGCCGAAGAGCTCTGGTCCCAGCTGGGCGATCCCGCCAGCGCGGCCCGACAGGTACAAGACGTGATCCGCGAGGCGGGAGATCCAGCCACCGTGGTCGAGTCACGACGACTCCGCGAGGGGTATACCGCCTTCGGGCAGACGCGATGGTCGCTGGCCGGCCAGGCCCGGTTCGCGGCCGGACTTGCGCAGGTTGCCGAGGCGTCACCCGTCGTCGATTTAATGCGCGGGCTGACGACCGACCACCGCTGGGGCCTGGCCGCTAAAGGCTTTGCCGCGAAAGGCGGTTGGGGCCCGGGCCTCGCCGACGACTACCTGGTCCGCCAGTTCGGCATCGTCCCGACAGCATCCGGGGCGGTAGGCGTCGCTATTGCGGCCGAGGTTCAGGACGGCGAGTACGAGGCCGGGGTCGATGTCGTCAATAGGCTCGCCGACTGGGTCGTCGATGAAGTCCTAGGCCAGCAATGACGGCACGATGGCCTCGACCAGGTGCGGACCGGGTTCGGCGAAGGCCGCGCGCAGTGCGTCGGCGAATTCCTCGGCGGTGGTGGCCCGCCGAGCTGACACTCCCATACCTTCGGCGATCTTGACGAAATCCATTGTCGGGCGAGATATATCGAGTAGATCAAGCGCTTTGGGGCCGGGTGTCGCGCCAGCGCCGACCCGCTGCAGCTCGAGCCGAAGGATGTCATAGGCGCCGTTGTTGTAGATGACCGTGGTGACGTCGAGGTTTTCCCGGGCCTGGGTCCACAGACCCGAGATCGTGTACATCGCGGATCCGTCGGATTCCAGACACAACACCGGCCGGTCGGGCGCGGCGACAGCGGCACCCACGGCAGCCGGGATTCCGTAGCCGATCGCCCCGCCGGTCAGGGTCAACCAGTCGTGGGCGGGCGCGCCGGCGGTCGCTGCCGTCAGCGGCACACTGGAGGTGTTGGACTCATCAACGACGATCGCGTTTTCCGGCATCAGCGCACCGACCACCTCAGCGACCGAGACGGCGGTCAGCACGCCGGTCGGCAGTTGGGGGCGGGACGGTGCTGCGACGGCAGCTGTCGTGCCGGGTGCGATGTCGTCAGCCAGCGCCGCCAATGCTGCTGCGGCACCGGTGGGTCCGGCGAGCACATGGACGCTGCAACCCTCAGGCACCAGATCACTGGGCTTGCCGGGGTAGGCGAAGAACGACACCGGCGATGGCGCTCCGGCGAGGATCAGATGTTTGGTGCCCAAGAGTTGGTCCACCACGGCCTCGGCGAAATACGGAATTCGGTCGACCGCCGGGATCCCGGCCCCACGCTCGAGCCGCGTCGGAAATGTCTCGCAATACCAACGGGTTCCGGTGGCCGCGGCGATTCGTGCGCCCGCTGCCAGTCCAGCGCCGCGGGTGGCGTCGCCCCCGATCAAGATCACCGTCGTCTCGTCGGATCGCAATACCGCGGCAGCGGTTTCGACGGCATCCGCGTCGACGTCAGGCTGCTTCGGCGGTCGCGGCGATTTCTCGCCGAGGTCGGCACCGTCCGTCCACGACGTGTCGGCAGGCAGGATCAGCGTCGAAATCTGGTTATTGGCAAGGGTTTCTGCGATGGCCTCAGCCGCGTCAGCTGCGATGTCGACCGTGTCGCTCGTCCGATGCACCCAACCCGAGACGCTTCCGGCGAGCGCGTCGATGTCGGATTCCAATGGGGCGTCGTACTTCTTGTGATAGGTAGCGTGGTCGCCGACGACGACCACCATCGGGACGCGGGCACGCCGGGCGTTGTGCAGGTTGGCCAGCCCGTTGCCCAAGCCGGGGCCCAGATGAAGCAACACCGCGGCGGGCCGGCCCGCGATGCGTGCATAACCGTCGGCCGCGCCAGTGGCAATGCCCTCGAAGAGGGTCAGCACGCCGCGCATCTGGGGAACGGTGTCCAAGGCCGCGACGAAGTGCATCTCGGAGGTGCCGGGGTTGGCGAAGCATACGTCGACACCGTCGTCGACCAGGGTATTGATCAGAGCCTGCGCACCATTCACGAACGCAGCCTAGCCCGCATGGCTAGAGCGCTAAAGCCGCCCGGGCGCACACACCAGTCCGCTGCGCGTGCCCGCCACCGAACAACACCACATGGGCGAGCAGCGCAAAAAGCTGATGCAGCCCGATCCGTGCGCGCCAACCTGGTCGCAGCGGGTGCACGTGCTGGTAGCCGTCGACGATGTTGTCGTAGTGCGGGCAGCCGAACAGCGCGAGCATGGCAAGGTCGTTCTCGCGGTGACCACCGTGGGCGGCCGGATCGATGAGCACCACCCCGTCGGGCGTCCACATCACATTGCCGCCCCACAAATCGCCGTGCAGCCTGGCCGGCGAGTCGCCGTCGTCGAAGTCGCCGGCCCGACAGCGCGTTGCGACAGCCTCCACCGCCGCACGAGTCGATGCGCTCAGACGCGGCGCGGCCAATGCAGCCATCGGCGCCAACCGCTCGTCGGCGTAGAACTGGCCCCAATGCCGGTGCGGCCGTAGCGACATCGGCAACGGCTGGGTCAGCGGCCCGAAGAACCCCGGCCCGTCCCAACCTGCGGGACCGGCACCGAAGCCCGCAGCTCCCGAATCGTGCGTGACAGCCAGCCGACCACCGAACTCGACCGCCATTTCCGGACTGGGAGTTACCGACTCCAGCCGCCGCAAGGTCAGGCTCGTCGCATCGACTGACACGACCGGCACGCACCGCACGCCGCCGTTGGCTTCCGAAAGCCATTGCAGTCCAGCGGCTTCACAGGCAAAGAAGCCGGCGGGTGCGCCGGTGTGACTCTTGACGAAGTCGGTCAAGCGGTCGCGTGGGCAGCGTGTACGTCGTCGGCCGGTCGCGCCTCGGTCTGTTCTTTGGCCCACCGGTAGTCAGGTTTGCCGGCCGGGGAACGCTTCACCTCGTCGACAAGCCAAAGGCTGCGCGGCACTTTGTATCCCGCGATCTCGGCCCGCACGAAGCTGTCCAGGTCGGACAGCGACAGCCTCGCCCCGGGCCGAGCCTGCACGACTGCGGCCACATGCTGGCCGTACCGGGGATCGGGCACTCCGACCACCAACGCGTCGAAGACGTCGGGATGCCCCTTCAAAGCGGCCTCGACCTCCTCGGGGTAGATCTTCTCGCCACCGCTGTTGATCGACACCGAGCCGCGGCCCAACATCGTGACGGTGCCGTCCTCTTCGACCGTTGCGAAGTCGCCGGGGATGGCGTACCGGACGCCGTTGATAGTCTGGAACGTCTCGGCGGTCTTCTTGTCGTCCTTGTAATAGCCGACCGGAATATTGCCCTTCTTGGCGATGAAGCCGCGGACTCCTGAGCCTGGCTGGACCTCGTTGCCGTCGTCGTCGAGGACGACGGTCCGGTGGTCGATCGTCACGCGCGGGCCGCCGCTGTGCGGTGCGTCTTTGGCGACGATGCTGGTTCCGCC
>DATAZN010000460.1:0-2047 GCA_036272035.1 Mycobacterium sp.
CGTAACTGGTCAGGTTGTTTGCAGGGTGTGATCATCTGTATGGGATGATCACCTTGTGCAGACAGGGGATGGGCGTCCGTCGTATGACGAGCTTGCTGCCCTGGTCGTGCAGCAGGCGCAGGTGATCGCGGAGCTTCGAGAACGGGTTGACGCGCTGGAAGCCGAGAATGCCGAATTGAAGCGCCGGTTGGGGATGGACTCGACCAACTCCTCCAAGCCCCCGTCGTCGGACTCGCCATTCACCAAACCAGCACCGAAGTCGTTGCGGCGCAAGTCTGGACGCAAGCCAGGCGGGCAGCCTGGCCATCCAGGCTCGACATTGGCGTTGATCGACGCCCCTGACGAGCGTATGCGGCACGAGCCTGGCCCGTGCACGGGCTGTGGTGCGAGCCTCACCGACGCACCCGAGGTCGGGCTGGAGCGCCGACAGGTGTTCGATCTGCCGCCGGTCACGGTGCGGGTGACCGAGCATCAGCTGATTGCGCGCCGCTGCGGGTGTGGGGCCACGACCCATGGCACGGCGCCGGAGGGCGTGACCGCACCGACACAGTACGGGGCGCGGATCACCGCGATCATCCTTTACCTCTACGTCGGGCAGTTCCTGTCCAAGAAACGCACCGCCCAAGCCTTGGCTGAACTGTTCGGCACGCCGGTGTCGGAAGGCACCGTCGCGGCCATGAGCAGGCGGGCCGCTGGCGGGCTGGAGGAGTTCTGCGCGCAGGTCGGCGACCGGATCGCCACCAACGGGGTCGCCGGGTTCGACGAGACTGGCCTGCGAGTGGCCGGCGCGCTGCACTGGGTGCACTGCGCCCGTACCGACCGCTTCACGCTGATCACCTGTCATGCCAAGCGTGGCAGGGAGGGTATCGATGATGCCGGTGTGCTGGGCCGTTTTCGGGGTGTCGCGGTGCACGATGCTTGGGCGCCGTATGACACCTACGCTGATGTCGAGCATCAGCTGTGTTGTGCACACGCGCTGCGGGAATTGCAGGGTGTCGCCGATGCCGCGCCCGCCGATGCGAACTGGTGTTGGGCGACCCAGGCCGCCGACGCGCTCGTGGTGATGCAGCGTCTGGTCACGGAGGCCATCGCTGCCGGCGCCGATGCCCTCGACCCGGCCGTGTTGAGCGAGCAGGTCGGGCTCTACCGCTCGGCTGTGCAGATCGGGATCAACCAGACTGCGGCCCGCAGCAGTGAGATGATGAAGAAACACCACGCGCTCGCGCGCAGGTTGCGTGATCGGCAAGGCGACTACCTCCGTTTCACCCGAGACTGGCGGATACCGCCGGACAACAACGGCTCGGAACGTGACATCCGCATGATCAAGCTGCGGCAGAAGGTGTCTGGCTGTCTGCGGACTCTTGCTGGTGCCCGGCAGTTCTGCGCGATCCGCAGCTACCTGTCCACCGCCGCCAAACACGGCCGTGAACTATTCGGCACCCTCGTCATGCTGACCGAGGGACACCCCTGGCTACCCGCACATCAGTAATCACGCGACAACGACCTGACCAGTTACGGTCACCCAACCCCTGAAACCATTGGCGAGTTTAACGGGACACCATTTCTGGTCGCGTCACCCACTTGCATCCGACGTAGTTGGTTTCGGCGTTGGCGGGGTCGGGGCGGGACGAATGGCCGGATTACTGCCGCGCGACCAGTACCTCGCGAAGCGCCTGGGACATCACGAAGCTGGCCGGTCCCGTCCGAGGTCAGTACTTCGACTGCTACGTCATGATCGATATCTACTCTCGCTACATCGTCGGCGCACACGTCCACAACATGGTCAGCATCGAGGTGCGTGGCGTTGGGATAGCGGTCGATCACGAACTCGTCCGATCGGTCGAACTGCCACTCGTCTCGGTTGGCTGCGGCCAACCAGAGGGTGACGGCCGTTTTCGCCGGAATGACCTGGCCGCCGAGTTCTGTCTCCTGGGTGGTGACCCGGGCGGTCATCTGGAACGGCGTCCGGTAGCGGATGATTTCCTCGATGGCCGTTGGCAGCCGTCGCGCTGCTCGCGACCACGAGTGCGGCCGCCAACCTGATCCC
>DATAZN010000461.1:0-2678 GCA_036272035.1 Mycobacterium sp.
TCGCCGAGTTGCTTGCTTGGTCCGGCGTGCATCCCGACTACTGTTCGCTGAGCGAAGACGAACGGGTCAACATCCTGGCCGACGAGCTGAGCACCCGACGGCCGCTGGTCGGCGACCGCGAGCAACTGTCGGAATTGGCCCGCAAAGAACTCGCAATCATCACCGCCGCCGCACGTGCTGTCACCATCTACGGTCCACCCGCGGTACCCAACTACATCATCTCGATGTGTCGCTCCGTCTCCGATCTACTCGAGGCCGGGATCCTGCTGAAGGAATGCGGGCTGCTTGACGCCTCCGGTAGCGAGCCGCACTGCCCAGTGGGCATCGTCCCGCTGTTCGAGACGATCGACGACCTGCGCCGTGGCGCATCGATTCTCGAAGCAGCACTTGATCTTCCGGTCTATCGGGGCATCGTACGCGCCCGCAGCGACAGCCAAGAGATCATGCTCGGCTATTCCGACTCCAACAAGGACGGCGGCTACCTGACCGCCAACTGGGCGCTCTACAGGGCCGAACTCGACCTCGTCGAATCGGCGCGCAAAACCGGAATTCGGTTGCGGCTCTTTCACGGTCGCGGTGGCACGGTCGGCCGCGGTGGGGGGCCAAGCTATGAAGCCATCCTCGCGCAACCGCCGGGAGCGGTGAACGGATCGCTGCGGCTGACCGAACAAGGAGAGGTGATCGCCGCCAAATATGCCGAGCCGCAGATGGCTCAGCGCAACCTGGAGACGTTGCTGGCGGCCACGCTGGAGTCGACACTGCTCGACGTCGAAGGGCTGAGCGACGCGGCCGAGCCGGCGTATGAAATTCTCGATGAACTCGCCGACCGTGCGCAGCGCGCCTACTCCGAATTGGTGCACGACACCGAAGGTTTCGTCGATTACTTCCTGCAGTCCACCCCAGTCAGCGAGATCGGTTCGCTGAATGTCGGCAGTCGGCCTACGTCGCGCAAACCGACGTCATCGATCGCTGATCTGCGTGCGATTCCGTGGGTGATGGCGTGGAGCCAGTCGCGGGTGATGTTGCCAGGTTGGTACGGGACCGGTTCGGCGATCGAGGAATGGATCGCCGGCGGCGACGGACGCCTCGAGAAATTGCGTGACTTGTATCAGCGGTGGCCGTTCTTCCAGACCGTGCTGTCGAACATGGCGCAGGTGCTCGCGAAGACCGATCTGGGCCTGGCCGCTTGCTATGCCGAATTGGTCGAAGACGCCTCGTTGCGGCGGCGGGTGTTCGACAAGATCGCCGCCGAGCACCAGCGAAGCATCAACGCGCACAAGCTGATTACCGGCCAGGACAATTTGCTCGCCGACAACCCGGCGCTGGCCCGGTCGGTGTTCAACCGTTTTCCGTACCTGGAGCCGCTGAACCACCTGCAGGTCGAGCTGCTGCGACGCTACCGCTCCGGCGACGACGACGAGCTGGTGCAGCGCGGAATCCTGTTGACGATGAACGGTTTGGCCAGCGCGCTGCGCAACAGCGGCTAGTACACGTGGCAGAAGCTATGTCGCTGACACCTCCCTCCAGCACACCTGGTGTACAGGTTGATATCGCATATGCGCTGGTTTCCAAAGCGATGTGTGTCTTCAGTCAGGGGTTCGGCTGCGGCTAATGCGACCAGTCACACCATGACGTAGCCGAGGACGCACGGTCCATCCGCTCTTGCCACGCCGCCGATCTGCGCCGGAACAGGTCGCGGGTGCGTCGTCCAACCCGGTGTCATCCGATAGGTGCTCAACAACCGCGTCATCGTGGCTGTCATCGCCGACAGTGAAAACGGCTGTGCCGGACACGAATGCCGGCCATGTCCGAACGCGGTCACCAGCATCGGCGAGGGCAGCGACTTCTCGTCGGTCAGCCGGTGCCGCGTCCAGCGGTCCGGATCCCACCGTTCGAGTCCGGGTGCGACGGAGGTGTTGAGCAAGGGCAGCAGCGTTGCGATGGTCCAGCCTGGCGGTACCTCGTAACTCACGTCGCCGGTGTCGAGCACGACGGGGGACAGCACAGCGCGGGACATGATGGACCGCTGGGCCAGTCGCGTCGACTCCAGCGCGCACCGCTGCGCCAGGTCCGCATCGCCTGCGACGACCCGCGCGAGCTGCGTCGGGTGCTCGAGGAGATCGACCAATGCCCATCCCAGCGCGGCCGCCAGGTTGGACATCGAGGCGATGTGGATGAGCGCAACGTCGAAGGCGATGCCACGAATCCGGTTGTCGCCCAACTTGTCACGCCAGGCGCTGACGATCCGGTCGAACAGGGTCTGGTCGCCGGCGCCGTCGCCTTCGCCTTCGCCTTCGCGACACTGCACGGCATCGGCGATGATCTCGCCCGCCTCGTCGAGGGCGGCGCGCTCAGCCCGCTTCTGCGATGCGGCGACCGCGGCCATCGCGTCCGGATGCACGAAAGCGTCGGATCCATCGAGCGTGTCGAAGGCCCGTACCAGACGCTCGAAGGCCTCGCCGCGGGCTGACCCGGGTCCCGCCCAGGAGGCCAGCCCCATCCGGTGGCCGAGTCGACGTGTCAGCTCGAAGGCGTCTACCGATCCCGCCACCCCCAACTCAACGATCGTCTCGTCGAGCGCCCGATCCAGATTGATGAGATATCCGGCAACGTCGTCGCGGCGAAACAGCGTGCTAGGCAAGAGGCGTCGCCCGTCGAAGATCTCGTCGGGAAGTTTG
>DATAZN010000462.1:0-2619 GCA_036272035.1 Mycobacterium sp.
CCGAGCGCGATCTGTTGCGACCGCATGACGCCCCGCCCGCCACCCGGGTGTTCGAAGCCACCGGCGATCCCGAGGCATTCACCAAACTTGCGGCTCGATTCCTGGGCCCAGCGGTCACCGGCGTTGAACCCGTTCGTCACACCCACGTTTCCTAAGTATGCGGATGATTCTGATCACCCAATGCGGCGATGTTTTCTCCATCGTGCTACCGGGCATGGCACAGTAGTGACCGTGCGAATTACCGTGCTGGGCTGCTCCGGGAGCGTCGTTGGCCCGGATTCTCCGGCATCGGGTTATCTGCTCAGGGCACCGGACACTCCGCCTGTGGTGATCGACTTCGGTGGAGGCGTTCTCGGCGCGCTGCAGCGGCACGCCGATCCGGGTTCGGTTCACGTGTTGCTGTCACACCTGCACGCCGATCATTGCCTCGATATGCCGGGGTTGTTCGTCTGGCGCCGCTACCATCCGTCGCCGCCCAAAGGGAAGGCTTTGCTGTACGGCCCGAGCGACACCTGGTCGCGCCTCGGCGCGGCATCGTCGCCGTTCGGCGGCGAGATCGACGACTGCTCTGACATCTTCGACGTGCATCACTGGGTCGACAGTGAGGCCGTGACAATTGGCGCGCTAAACGTCGTGCCCCGGCTGGTGTGCCACCCGACCGAGTCCTACGGCATGCGGATCACCAATCCGGCCGGCGCGTCGTTCGTCTACAGCGGCGACACCGGCTACTGCGAGACCATCATCGACCTGGCCCGCGATGCCGACGTCTTCCTCTGTGAAGCTTCGTGGACGCATGCGCCTGACCGCCCGCCCAGCCTGCACCTGTCCGGTACCGAGGCCGGGCGCATCGCGACCGCAGCCGGGGTGGGGGAGTTGTTGTTGACCCACATCCCGCCGTGGACCTCGCGGGAGGACGTGATCAGCGAGGCCAAAGCCGAATTCGACGGCCCGGTGCACGCGGTGGTGTGCGGCGAGACATTCAACGTCGGGCGCTCCTGAGCGGCTGACCGCACGCTAGGGTTGGCGGCGTGTCAAAACGAGAAGACGGCCGCCTCGACGACGAGCTTCGCCCGGTTGTCATCACCCGCGGATTCACCTCCCACCCGGCAGGTTCGGTGGTGATCGAATTCGGCCAGACCAAGGTCCTGTGCACGGCAAGCGTCACCGAGGGCGTGCCCCGCTGGCGTAAGGGATCAGGCTTGGGTTGGCTCACCGCCGAATACGCGATGCTGCCGTCGGCCACCCACACTCGCAGCGACCGGGAATCCGTGAAGGGCCGGCCGTCCGGGCGCACCCAAGAAATCAGTCGGCTGGTCGGCAGGTCGCTGCGCGCCTGCATCGACCTGGCGGCGTTGGGGGAGAACACCATTGCAATCGACTGCGACGTGCTGCAAGCCGATGGCGGTACCCGGACCGCGGCCGTCACCGGGGCGTACGTCGCGTTGGCCGATGCGGTGACTTACCTCTCGGCGGCCGGCAAGCTGTCGGATCCGCGGCCGCTGTCCTGCGCGATCGCCGCGATCAGCGTCGGCGTCGTCGACGGTCGGGTCCGCGTCGACCTGCCCTACGAGGAAGACTCCCGCGCCGAGGTGGACATGAACGTCGTGGCCACCGACACCGGGACGCTCGTCGAGGTGCAGGGCACCGGCGAGGGCGCTACCTTCCCGCGATCGACGCTGGACAAGTTGCTCGATGCCGCACAAGGGGCTTGCGAGAAGCTGTTCGTCGTGCAGAACGAGGCGTTGGCGTTGCCCTATCCGGGTGTGCTGCCAGAGGGCGGGACGCCGCAGAAAGCGTTCGGAAGCTGACCCGCTTGCTGGTCGCCAGCCGAAACCCCAAGAAGCTGGCCGAGTTGCGGCGGGTGCTGGACGCAGCCTCGCTCTCCGGGCTGACGCTGGTGTCACTCGACGACGTGCCTCCATTCGACGAAGCGCCGGAAACCGGTGCGACGTTTGAGGATAACGCTCTGGCCAAGGCTCGCGACGGGTTCGCGGCGGCGGGATTACCGACCGTCGCCGACGACTCGGGGCTGGAAGTGGCTGCGCTCAATGGCATGCCCGGTGTGCTGTCCGCGCGGTGGTCGGGCACGCACGGCGACGACGCCGGCAACACAGCGTTGCTGTTGGCGCAGCTGTGTGACGTGCCCGATGAGCGCCGTGGTGCGGCCTTCGTCTCGGCCTGCGCACTGGTGTCCGGTTCGGATGAGGTCGTCGTCCGCGGCGAGTGGCCCGGCGCGATCGCTCGCGAGCCGCGCGGCTATGCGGGCTTCGGCTACGACCCGGTGTTCATCGCGGACGGCGGGGATCGCACTGCGGCACAGCTGACTTCGGCGGAAAAGGATGCGGCATCGCACCGCGGTCGCGCGCTCGCGCGGTTACTGCCAGCTTTACGCGCGCTGGATCAGTGATCGAAACCGCGCGCCGAGTGTGAAGCCAGCGTCACCTTCGTCCACGAACGTGACGCTGGCTTCACACTCGGGCTCATAAATTGAACTGCGCCTTCACATTTCGGGTCTGGAAATGCTCGACGACGATCCCGAGCAGCGGGATGGTTCCGGCCAAGAGCACCCCGATCGTTTTCAGGATCGGCCACCGGACCTTGACAGCAAGGTTGAAAGCC
>DATAZN010000463.1:0-2118 GCA_036272035.1 Mycobacterium sp.
CGACGTCCCCGACGGACCGCCGGTCGATGGCGCGCTGGTCGCCCAAGGCGGCCGCACCGGAGGCTGGGCGCTTCTCGCCACCGACGGCCGGCTCACCTACCACTACAACTATTGCGGGCTGCTCCGAGCGACGATCTCCGCTGAAGCACCCATACCAGGCGGGACTCACCAGGTACGCGCCGAGTTCGCCTACGCCGGCGGGGGCATCGGCCGCGGGGGCGACGTGACCCTCTACGTCGACGGCGAGAAGGCCGGCAGCGGCACCGTCAAACGCACCCACCCCCTGTACTTCTCCTTCGACGAAGGTCTCGACGTCGGCCTCGACACCGCCATGCCGGTCTTCGAAAACTACGCAGAACCACACGGACGATTCACCGGCACCATCAGATGGGCTCAGATCGACCTCGGCGACGACGACCATAGCCACCTCATCCCGCCCGAAGCACACCTGCAAGCCGCGATGACCCACCAGTAGAAGCACCGCGCTGGCAGCCAGGGCCGGTTCGCGCGGTTCCGGGGACCCGTCATCGCGCCCGGAGGGGGGCGGTCAGCTAGCGCGCAACCCGCATGTGACCGCAGACAACTCCCGCCGCCAGAAACACTCGACTTCATCGAAGCCCGCGTCGCGCAGGGCGCTCAGCTCCACGTCCAGCGGAAAGTACCGGTCCTCATCTGACCACGCCACAAAATGGCCGCGCGCCTGCGCATCGGTGATGCCGTGATCACCCATCCGGGCCGCCCAGCGGTCAAACCCGAGCCCGCGAAGCCGCGCGCCTTCAGTCACTGCCGCGTCAAGATTGACCAGTACCCCGCCGGGCGACAGCGTGGCGTAAATCGCCTGGTAAAGCTCCGTCTTGGTCTGCAGCTCATGGACGTGGTGCAGCGCCAAGGACGCGACCACGGCATCGGCGGCGGGCAGCGTGCCCAAGAAGCTGCCTTCCTGGAACGAGACGCGATCCGCAAAGCGGGCCAGCCGCCGACGGGCCTCGCCGAGCATGTTCGCGTCCACGTCGAGAACCGTCACGCGGACACCGGGAAGCGCATCGAGCACGGCAGACGAGAGCGCACCAGTCCCGCCACCGAGATCGAGAACGTGCCCGTCGGGCGGCGCCAGCGCGGTCAGCAACTGGACACCGGTGGCGATCATCTCGTCGTAGTGCGGAATCAGCCGCCGGATCTGGACGTCGTAGCCATCAGCGTCGACGTCGAGATGACGCTTGACGGAGTGCATCTTAGGACCCGACATGAGACCAGCCTATGATGTGCCGCCTCTGCGCGCGGAGTTCTATCCCTCAGCGAGAACCACGAGGGTGTCGGCGTGGACCCCGTCATGCTCCATCGCCTCGGCCGCCGGATCGGTCTGCATGAACGCTTGAAACGCGGCAAAGTCGGGGATCTCGACGATCATCCCGACGCGCTTGGAGCCCTGCGGGTCTTGGAAGGTGCGCGTGGTGATTCCGAGGGGTCCGAACACCTCGTCGCGTTTGGGTGAGCTCAGCCAGTGGTTGACATCGTCAACGTCGTGGAACGCAAGGTAAGTGGCCATCGTGCCTTCTCTCTTCCCACAGCGAGAGCTGTGCCCGGTCGTGATGAGTCGATCAACCTAACCGACTCTCGTCGCGCCCGGGGAATTCAGAGGGGGGTGGGCGCCTCAGAGGATCGCAAACGGAGGTGCCCGAGCGTCTGCGCCCGTCGCCGTCCAACGCGAAATCGACTAGCGTCGCGATAGCCGCCCAGCTTGGGGCGAGTGAAAGAGGGCCCGGGTGAGTGTGATTGTGTTGGCTCCGTTCAGCGTTTGAAAGGGGCGAGGAGCCACTCCAAGACGACCCTCGAACCAACGAAGGGACCGCGATGTCATACCTGCTCACCCATTTCTGGCCAGGTGGCACCGAAGAGCAGTATCAGGCCACGCTCGCCGCTGCGACCGAGGCCGCCGGAGGATCCATCCCTGAAACCTTCCATGCCGCCTGTGTGACTGACGGGGGCGTGCTGATCGTTGCGACGTACGAGTCTCAGGAAGTTGCTGACCGTTTCATTCAGGAAACGCTGATGCCGCTGATGCCGATCCAGAGCGGACTGGTTGGCCCTCCGGAGCAGCGCGGGGGCCAGAACCTCCAC
>DATAZN010000464.1:0-3108 GCA_036272035.1 Mycobacterium sp.
GGGTGGCGTCGGGTGTGTCATCGCCGAGGATCGCGGCGCCGGCGAGGTTGATTCGATCTGGTTCACCCGCGACAGCGGCAACGTGACCCGGATGGGAGCGATCCGCATCGATCTGGACGGACACACCGTGGTCGACGCACCATTGCAGTCGTTAGTCGATGGTGGGTTGGGTGCGCCATTTGCCTGGCCCCTGGTGGCCAACGCTGCGCAGTCGCCTGCGGGTGTTTATGTCAAGGTACCTATGCCATACCGGCAGTCGATGCGGATCAGCGTCGCGTCAAATCTGCAGTACTACCACGTCGACTATCGCCAGTTTTCGAATGCCGAAGGCGTGCGGACGTTCTCGCGCTCCGATCCCGCGCTTGATGTGATCACCGCCTTGCGCGCCGCGGGCACCATCGACCCCAAGCCGCCGGCACCCAGCGCAGCGCACCACAATCGGGTCGTCGAGCTCGCCGCCGGCGCTACCGCAACGATCGCGGAATCGACTGGCTCAGGCAGTATTTCGTCACTGCGCCTAAGGTTGCCCAACCGGGCTGATCAAGTCCTTAACGGGTTACGGCTGCGGATCGAGTTTGACGACCGAACCACGGTGGACTCACCACTCGGCGAATTCTTCGGCGCCGGATTGGGCACCAGTGACGTGCGATCATTCATGTTCGCCACAATCCGACAACCCGACGGATCGATCTCGTTATCAGATTGGTGGCCAATGCCTTTCGCCCGCGCGGCACGGGTCGCGCTGGTCAACGCGACCGCCGATCCAGTCGTGGGTATCGACGCCGACGTCGTGACCGCGCCCGATCCGCAGTGGGCGTCCGCGCTAGCCAGCGGCCGCGCCGGCTACTTCACCGCATACTCGCATGCCGGGCCAACGACCCTCGGTCAGGACTGGTTGTTCGCCGACGAACAAGGCCACGGCAAATTCGTCGGTGTCAGCCATACCATCAGGGGTTCTCGGACCAAAACGGCGTTCAGCGATGGCGCCCCCTACTTTCTCGAAGGAGCCGAGCGCGTATACACAGACGGTTCCCCGTCGCCCCAGTGGTACGGCACCGGCACCGAGGACTTCTACGAGGGTGGCTGGTATTTCAACAACGGCACCTTGTTCAGCGACCCGCTGACCGGCCAACCGGATCAACGGACCGCGGCCGCTGGATGCGCAGACTACTGTGTCGCGGTCTATCGGCTCATGCTCGCCGACGCCATCGGCTACCACTCCGCAATCCGCTTCGGGATTGAGCACGGCAAGCGCAACATGGTGCAACCCGACTACAGCTCAACGGCATTCCTTTATGCCCAACCGGACGACACCATTGCGTCCAGCGACGAAGTCGACCCAACCGATCTGGTAAGTCGAATCATGCATATCTACACCGATGCCAACGCCGCGGAGCAAACGCTGATCAGCACGTATGAGGGCAGCGATGACACCCGCACGATCATCGGCTCAGTCCGCGCTACCAGAGCTCCGATCACGTTCGACGCCCAAATCCGCCCCGACAATCACGGCATCCTGTTGCGCCGCACGTCGGATCAGGCGGCCGGCTATCAATCAGCAATTGTTGCCGTCGACGGTGTTCCGGCCGGTAACTGGTTACAACCGCGCAGCAACACCTTTCACCGCTGGCTCGATGACACCTACGTCGTGCCCGAATTCCTGACCGCAGGCAAAACTCGGATCACCATCACACTGACACCCACCCCCAGCGCCCCACCTTGGACTGCCAGCCGCTACCGCGTCGAAACACTGACGGGGACATAGGTCGCAGGACGGCGCCCGCTCGTCGCTTTCGCGCTGAGCTTCCGCGGGCTCGCTTGTCGGGATCTTTTTCCTTCCACCAGGGACCTGGCAGCCCGGGCCAGCCGGATCAAGGCTGGCCCGGTAGGTTGAACGCGATTCCGGACATGCCTGAAGGGAGGCACCGTGGGCGAGATCGCGGCCATGCCCGAGGCCGACCGCGGGTGGATGATCGACACGCTGTTGGCCCTGCTGCAGACCCCGAGCCCATCGGGGCGCACGGACGCCGTCATGCAATTGATCGGCGACATCTTCAACGACTTCGGTGTGCCGTTCTCGCTGACCCGCCGCGGCGCGCTCATCGCGGAACTTCCGGGCAAGTCGAAGAACACCGACCGTGCACTGGTGGTTCACGCCGACACCATCGGCTGCATGGTGCGCAGGCTCAAGGAAAACGGCCGCCTCGAGCTGATTCCGGTCGGCAGCTTCTCGGCGCGCTTCGCCACCGGCGCCCGCGTGCGAATCTTCAGTGACGACCCCGACGAGTTCATCACCGGCACGGTGATGCCGCTCAAGGCCAGCGGACACGCCTTCGGCGATGAGATCGACACCCAGCCCACGGACTGGGAGCACGTCGAGGTCCGCGTCGACCGCAAGGTTTCGTCGCGGGACGACCTCGTCCGGCTCGGCTTGAAGATCGGCGACTTTGCCGCATTTGTCACCAGCCCCGAACTGGCCGCCGACGGCTTCATCGTCTCGCGCCACCTTGACGGAAAGGCCGGCGTCGCGGTTGCGCTGGCACTGGCCAAGAACTTCACCGAAAGCAAGGTCGTGCTGCCGCACCGCACCACGATCATGGTCACGATCACTGAGGAGGTAGGCCACGGAGCTAGCGACGGCCTGCCCGCCGACGTCGCCGAGTTGGTCTCGGTGGACAACGCGGTGTGCGCGCCCGGCCAGGACTCCATCGAGGACGGAGTGACGATCCCGATGGCCGATCTGCACGGCCCGTTCGACTACCACCTCACCCGCAAGCTGTGCCGGCTCGCCGAGGAGCACGGCATACCATTCGCGCGGGATGTGTTCCGTTACTACCGATCCGACGCCGCCGCGGCGATCGAGGCCGGCGCGGGCACGCGCGCCGCGCTGGTGGGCTTCGGGCTCGACGGTAGCCATGGTTGGGAGCGCACCCACATTGAGTCGTTGGAGGCGACGTACAACCTGTTGCATGTCTGGCTGCAAACGCCGCTGACGTTCGCCAAGTGGGACGCTAAGCCATCAGGCAAGCTGCGCGACTTCCCGTCGTCGAAACAGCCCGCGCCGACCGAGCAGTGGGTTCCGTTGGCACGCGGCGAGCACGCCGAACC
>DATAZN010000465.1:0-40233 GCA_036272035.1 Mycobacterium sp.
CACCCAGCCGCGCGGAGATCGCCGCGCACTTGGAGGGCAACATCTGCCGCTGCGGCACCTACCAGGAGATCTGCGCCGCCATCGAGGTCACCGCACGGCGCCGACAGGCAGCGGAAGAACGGCGGTCGGCATGAGGGTCGAAACCCCGCGCGGCGGCTTCGAGGTCGCTGTCACCGGCCGAGGTGGGCGACCGCTGGTGGCTCTGCACGCCCTCGCCCTTTCCGGGCGAGTGTGGGACCCGATGGCCGCCACGCTGGCTGAGACCCGCACCGTGCTCGCCCCGGACGCCCGAGGGCACGGCGGCTCGGACTGGGACCGACAGCCGTTCACCGTCGAAGACCTCGCCGACGACGTAGCGGCGCTGATCGAGGCGCGGGCCGACGGCCCGGTTGACGTGATCGGCCTCTCCATGGGCGGCAGCACCGCGATCCTGCTCGCCCAGCGCCGGCCCGACCTGGTCGGCCGTCTGGTACTGGCCGACACCACCGCCTGCTACGGCCCCGACCGGGTCGCGCAGTGGACGGGGCGAGCGAAGAAGGCCACCGGTGTGCCGAGGCACAAGCAGGTGGAGTTCCAGGTCGACCGGTGGTTCTCGCCCGCCTTCGTTAACGCCCACCCCGATGAGGTGCGGCGGGTATCGGACATCTTCGTGGCCACCGACTCAGCCGCGCACGCCGCTGCCTGCCACGCCTTCGCCGGGCTCGACGCCGAGGCCGGGCTGAGCGGTATCAAGGCGCCGACCCTGGTGCTGGTCGGCCGGGACGACTACGCCACCCCACCAGCCATGGCAGAAGTGCTCGCCGCCGGCATACCGAACGCGCGGCTTGAAGTGCTCGAGGACACCCGCCACCTGAGCCTCATCGGGCGCCCGGACCTGTGGGCGCGCTTGGCAACCTACCTGAACAACTAAAACCCGACCCTGAGGTCACCGACGACCACCTACCTGCTGATTGCCGGTTCCTACCACGGAGGATGGTGCTGATCACATGTCGCCCGGCTACTGAGGGAGGCCAGACACGACGTCCACACCCCCACCCTGACCGGGCTCGGCGACCGGGCACACCTGCTGCGGCCTGACGTCGGGCTGGAAACACACATCAACGACATTGTGCAGGTCATGCACTACGAGGACCTCCACGACGTCACCATCGTCTCGCATAGCTACGGCGGAGTCGTCGCGGCTGGCGCTGTGGACCGGATGCCGGGTCGCTTTGCCCGCGCCGTCTATTTTGATGCGCTGGTGCCCCGGGACGGCGCATCTGTCGTCGATCTGCTGCCGGACGAGTATCAGCCTTACTTCATCTCACGCATTACGGCCGACGGTCGCATCCCACTGGCCGACGATTCGCTCATGCGGTGGGGGCTCGACAGCGACGAGGATCTAGCCTGGGTACGCCCACGTTTGACCGACCAGCCCGCCGCAACCTTTACCGACAAGCTCGCGCTTTCCCGACCCGTCGAGAGTGCCGGGCCCCGCGCCCATATACATCTATGCCACGGTGAAGCCGACAGCGGATCTTATCGAATCAGCGGCGCGGAATGCTCGATCGACGACAGCTTGGGATTACCAGGAAATCGACGCGCCGCATGACTACATGATCACCCATCCGTTGCGCACAGCCGAAGTTCTGCGGCGGATCTAGGACGGCGCGAGGGACGGCTGGACGGTGACCGAACGCGCCACGCTGCGCGGATGGTCCCCGGCTATCAGGTGAGGCGAAGGAGGCGTTCGGCGTTGCCGTGCGCGATTTTGTTCAGGTCGGGCGCGTTGAGGGGTAGCGAGTGGAGAAATTCGACGGCCAGGGTGGAGGATTCGTAGGGGTAGTCGATGGCAAAGAGAACGTTGTCGATTCCGACTGCCTGCGCGGCGGCCAGCAGTGTGGTGGTGGACAGCACGCCGCTGGTGGTGATGGCGAAGTTGTCGACGAGGTACTCGGACGGCTTCTTCGCCAACTTCACCTCAGGTTCGAGGTCGCGGTAGCGGATGTCGAGGCGGCTCATGTGGAAGGGCAGGAACTCACCCATGTGGCCCAGGATGACTTTCGCGGTGGGGAATTCGTCGAAGAGCCCGCTGTAGATCAAGCGTAGTGCGTGGGCACCGGTCTCCGCGGCCCAGGCGTAGTTGGGGCCGAGCAGCTCAGGGCGCCCCTCGAAGACCGACCAGCCCAAGGGGACGCTGTTGGGGTGCAGGTAGAGCGGGACATCGTGTCCGGCCAGCGCTTCCCAGAAGACCCGGTACTTGGGTTCGTCGAGGTAGGTGTCCAAGACGTGGCCGTTGACCAGGACCCCAGAGAGACCCAGTTGAGTGACGGCCCGGTCGAGCTCGCGTACGGCGGCGGCTGGGTCCTGGAGGGGCATCGCGGCTAGCCCGGCGAATCGGGTCGGGTTCTCCTTGATGGTGGCGGCCAGCACGTCGTTGGCCAGCTTGGCATCGGAGACCGCGATCGCGGCGTCCGGCTGCATCTGCACGCCCGGGCTGGTCAGCGACAGCACCTGCACATCGACGCCGTTCTCATCCATGTCCTGTAGCCGGTACTCAGTGAAATCGGGGAGCCTGCGTTCCCAGTTCTTCAGCACGCTGGGCACGAACGGGCTCGTCTGGACCTCCAAAGCCGGGGTGGTGGCCATTCCCGGCACACTGAACGCTTCCTCAATGGCGACGATCTTCATTGGGCATCCTTCGTCATTCTGATAGCGGGTGGGTGCTTGCCTGATCGCCTATCGGAAGAGTTTTCCGCCGGACATCGTTGAGGCGATCAAGAGACCGGAGAGCTGATGCGGACCACTCCGCTGTCCGCGAGAGCGGCGATCTCGTCATCGTTCATGCCGAGACTGGTGAGGACCTCGGCGGTGTGCTGCCCGAGGAGAGGCGGTGCAACGCATCCTGCCGCCGCAGCTCCCGACATCTTCACGGGCGAGCCAATGCCTTTGATCGGGCCAAGTGTTGGGTGCTGAAGCGTCATGATCATATCTCTCGCCATGAGCTGAGGGTCGACCAACGCTTCGGCAATGTTGTTGACGCGGGCAGCGGGGATTTGCCCATTGTCGAGCCGTTCGAGCCACGCTGTTGTGGTATCTGACTCGAATATCTCCTCAATCAGCGCGCCCAGCGCCCCGCGGTGTTGCACCCGGCTCGGGTTGGTGGCAAAACGTGGGTCGCCGGCGATATCTCCAGCCCCGATGGCATGCGCGAACCTGGTCCACATGCGGTCATTGCCAACGGCCACCATGACCAGGCCGTCCTTGGTGCGGAACACATCGGAGGGAACCAGATTACGGAGCCCGGTACCTTGCCGCTCAGGTACACGTCCGTCCGCGAAGAACGCACCCGCAAGGGTGGTGAGCCACGACATCTGCGAGTCGAACAACGCCAGATCGACCATCTGTCCACGACCGGTTCTCGCGCGATGGTGCAATGCCGCTAGAACCCCGACAACTGCCCACATGGCCGCACTGATGTCCGCCGCGGCGAAGCCGACTCGCGTCGGTCCGCCGTCTGGCGAACCAGTGACGCTCATGAGCCCGCTACGGGCCTGAATGATCGGATCATAGCCGGGCTTGTACGACTCTCCCCCGGTCTGGCCGTATCCACTGATCGAGGCATATATCAGGCGGGGGTTGGTGACGGAGAGCTGTTCGTACGCCACGCCCAACCGCTGGGTCACCCCCGGCCGGAAGTTCTCGACGACCACGTCAGCCTCGTCGGCAATATGCCGGACAATCTCCCGACCCTGCTCGGTCTTCAGGTCCAGTGCGATGCTGCGTTTGTTGCGGTTGACACTGAGGAAGAATGCCGATTCGGCCCCCTGGAACGGCGGTCCCCACTGTCGCGTCTCGTCGCCGCGCGTGGGCTCCTCGACCTTGATGACGTCGGCACCCAGGTCCCCGAGGGTCATGGTGGCGAACGCTCCGGAGAGTGCACGGGTCAGATCCAAGACTCGCATCCCGGACAACACTCGGTCGGTAGAATCTGCGCTCACGAACACAGACTGCCCGTCTGCGCGGCCGTCGCTCATGTGCCAATCAACCTTTCGCAATTGATGTTGATGATAGAAATGTCATTGGCTGCGATCGTGTGTCCGTTGTGAGGTGGCCTGGACGGTGCCGGCGCGCTCGCGGCGCGCCAGCAGCGCGGCGGCCAGCAACGCCAGCCCCCCGATGGCGGCGACGTAGATGAAATGGCCTACCTCGTGTCCGGCGGACTTGAACGACAGCGCGATCAGTTCAGTGGTACCGCCGAATAGCGCGATGCCGATCGATTGGGTGAGACCGGTGCCGAGCACCCGCCTCTCGGCGGGGAACAGGCTGGTCAGCATGTCCTGTTGCACGGCGCAATACACCGTTATCGGCAGCACCGCGAGCAGTGACAGAATCATGGCGGCGGTCGAGGAACCGGTACCGATCAACGCGTAGAAGAGAGGTATCGGGACGATGACGGTACCGACGAGACCAAGCGCGGCGATGCGGAAGATTCCGAAACGGTCGGCCAGGTATCCCCATAACGGTTGCGTACCGCCGAAGACCAGCAGTACCACGATAACCTCGGTGGAGCCCCGTCCGACTGTCAGGCCGACAGTGTTCACCAGGAATTTCTGGATGTAGACGGTCCAAGTGTAGATGGATACGTTCGCGCCGCCGACCATGAGAATTCCCAGGACGACTGAACGAGGATTGTATCGGACAAGGTCGACAAGACTGCCGCGCGAACCGGGATCAGTTACCTCGGCCGCGCGGACGAAGGTGGGAGTCTCCTCCATCCGACGACGGAGAAATACCACTACGAGCGCCCCGAGAGCCGCTAGCACGAACGGAATACGCCAGCCGAACTCCCTCATCTGCGCCGAGTTGAGGAACGCGTTGAGGACCAGCAGGACACAAATCGCGAGAATCTGCCCGACCGCGACGGCAAACATGATCACGCTGGAGTACCGGCCACGGCGGTCCGGCGGGGCGATCTCCCGCAGCGTGGTAGCCACCGTCCCGTATTCGCCTCCGTAGGCGATGCCTTGGACGATTCGCGCCACACTCAGCATCATCGGGCCGACGAGCCCAGCGGAGTCGTATGTCGGAACAACGGCCACCAGCAACGTGCCCGCCGTTGTCAGTACGACAGAGATCACCAGAGCGCGCTTGCGGCCGTACCGGTCCCCGATCCGGCCGAGAAGGATGCCGCCGAGCGGGCGCACGAGGAACCCTACGGCGAAGACAACGGCGGATTGCAGCAATGCCGACGTTGTGTCCTCGGCCCGGAAGATCTGAGGGGCGAAGTAGACGGCGAACACGCCGTAGGCGATCCAGTCGTAATACTCGAGGACCGTTCCGATCGTTACGGCGGTGATCGCCCGTCGACGCTGGGACGGGGTCAAGGCGAGGACGGTGCCCGTATGGTGCCTCTCGGGAACGGTCATGGCGAGCCCTTCAGCCGGTATTTACGTCAGCCTGCTTGTCCACGCACTCCCGCCGACCGAGAATGATCATTGAGCATGCCTGCACCACCTCGTCGCGCTGATTCACGACCTCAATCTGAAAAGTGACCTTGCCGCTGGCCTCATCGCGGACTTTCTTGTCCGACACCCAGATGCGGGCGGAAACCGTGTCTCCGATGAACACCGGGCGTATCAACCGGAGGCGATCGATACCGTAGAAGGCAATGACGTACCGGCGGTCCCATGACACCAGGCCTGGGATGAGGGAGAAAACAAGCCCGCCCTGAACCAGCCGTTGCCCATACTCAGTACCGGCGGCCACTTCGACGTTGGAGTGGAGCTCGAACCAGTTCCCCGTGAGATAGCAGAAGGATACAACGTCCGTCTCGGTAACCGTCCTACCACGGGACGGCACGGTGTCACCAACTTTAATTTCATCGAACGGAGCCTGCAACATTGGACGGAATCCTCATTTCGCCGTACGGTAATTCTCGAATCCCGGCCGGTAGCGCTTTTCGTCGATGAAGCGCTCGATGCCCTTCTGGTAGCCGTTTTCAGGATCAACCCGATGCAGAGATTCGAACTTGGCCACGAGGTAGTCCTCGGCCGCCGGGAAGTCCATGTTCTTGCAGAGCTTGTATGCCTCCTTGCAGGCACGCAGCGCCACTGGATTCTTCTCCATGAGCAGGTTGGCCAGGTCGACCACGGTTTCCCTCAGTTGCGCGCGCGGAACCGCCTGGGTAACCAGGCGCATTTGCTCAGCCTTTTTGCCGTCAAATGTCTCTCCGGTCATGACATAATACATCGCGTCACGTAGCGGAATCACCTCGGCGAGCACGCGGCTCACCAGTCCCGCCGGCAGTATCCCCCAGTTGATTTCACTGAGCCCAAATACCGCATCCTCGGCGGCGATAGCGAAGTCACATGCGATCAGTTGCGTGAATCCTCCGCCGAAGCAATACCCATTGACCATCGCGATCGTTGGCTTAGCGAACTTATTGAGACGATACCAGCGCCATTCAATCGAGGCACGACTGACCTTGAGCTTGGCATTTGAAGGGGCTTCGTCCATCCCTCGAAAGAATTCACCGAGGTCTTGGCCGGCGCACCAACTCTTGTCGCCCGCGCCGGTCAGGACGACGACCCGCGTCGCGTCATCGACTTCCAACTCCTCCAGAACTTCAAGCATTTCTAGATGCAATCTCGGACTCATCGCATTCCGCTTCTCCGGACGATTCAACGTGACCCAGGTTATTCCGTTTTCTCGTTCGACCAGGACTGTCTCGCGCGACCGGAGAACAGGATCGGATACGACTTCTGAAGTCACTTTTGCGTTCCTTCCATCATTGCGGGCAGAGACACAACGCTGCAGTAAGACGGACCAAGAGGGCAACAGTGATGATTACCTGCGCCACCACGGGGCGCTGCGGTTGCGGCGTCCTCAAGTCGTAGCGGACAGATGTCCGACAGACGGTCTCAGCGGTACGATGCTCTGATTTTCGGGGAGTGTCAAGAGATGGATGACCGCCGTGCCCGCAACTTTGCCACCGGTGGTGGGACACTGCGGCCACTTGACCGCGCATTGCTCGCAAAGGGGGATCTGGGATGGCCGGACGTGGAGAAGGCCCCGACTTCGTCGAGGCATTGGCTCGAGGCCTTGACATCCTCGCGTGTTTCAACGCGGGGCGGCCGTGGCTCACCCTGACCGAGGTCGCCACGGCGACCGGGCTCGCCCGGCCCACCGCCCGGCGGCTGTTGCTGACACTGGAGGAACTGGGCTTCGTCCGCTCCTCCGCCAACCAGTTCACCCTCACGCCAAGGGTGCTGAGTCTGGGCATGGCCTTCGTGTCCTCACTGGGCCTGTGGGACCTCGCGCGCCCTCATCTCGAACGACTGGTCGCGGCCACCGGGGAATCTTCATCGATGGCGCAGCTCGACGGATCCGACATCATCTACGTCGCCCGGGTCGCGGTACCCAAGCTGATCGCCGTGCGGGTGGAGATCGGTACCCGCTACCCCGCCGCTTACACCGCCCTGGGCAAGGTGCTCCTGGCCGCGTTGGACCCCGCCGACCTGCCCGCCGTTCTCGCCGAACCCAGCCGCTCGGGCCTGCCCCCCTACCCGCCTCGCGACATCGAACGCTTCGCTGCTGAGCTGCAAACGGTCCGGGCCCGGGGATGGTCCCTTGCCGACGAGGAGCTGGCGCCCGGTGTCCGCGCCGTTGCCGTTGCCGTCCGCGACGGCGCGGGCCAGGTCCGCGCGGCCATGAACGTCACCGTGCACGCCGCCGAGACCAGCCCCGAGACCCTCACCAACGACTACCTACCCCTACTCCTGCGCCACGCCGGCGACATCTCAGCGGACTGGGCGCTCTGGCAGTCCCGCCCCAGCATCGAACTGAGAGCCACTCAACTAGACGCGTCCGCCACGGGGTGAGGGCTTGACCCCAACCCATCACCGGAGCATGGTTTACGGACAGACGTCCGTATGGCGACGAAGGCATGGGTGACGGAGTGGGGCTGCTGACCGGAGTTCAGGTGCTAGAGGTCGCAACGGTGATCAGCGGGCCGTACGCCGGCATGGTTCTTTCCGACTATGGAGCCGAGGTCACGAAGATCGAGCCACCGGGCGGGGATCCATTCCGCTATTGGGGTGGGACCGAGCAGGTTCGCAGCGCCCACTTCGAGGCGCTAAATCGTGGCAAGAAGAGCATCGCGCTGGACCTCAAGTCGGATGACGGTCGCCACGTGTTTCTGGACATGTGCGCCGATGCGGACGTCGTTCTGGAGAATTTCCGTCCCGGCGCTCTCGACCGGCTGGGGCTGGGCTATGAGGTACTCCGGCTGCGCAATCCGCGACTTGTGTACTGCGGAGTATCGGGGATGGGCCTTTTTGGTCCGGACGTTCGGAAGCCGGCCTACGACGCTGTTGTCCAGGCCAAGTCGGGGTTCTGGAGCCAGCTGACGTCACTGGACGATCCAGAAGTCATCGGGCCGCCCATCATTGACCAAGTAACGGGCCTTTTCGCCGCATGCGCGGTAGCCAGCGCGCTGGTGAGCCGAAGCGTGACCGGGACCGGCGCCAGAGTTTCGGTGAGCATGCTCGAGGCTGCCCTCGCCTTTCAACCCCTGGCAGTCGCGGAGTTTCTCGACAACGGGGTAAAACCTGACGCGCACTCGCGAGCGCACTACTCACAGTCCTATGGGTTCGTCACCTCGGACGGCAAACCGGTAGCCGTTCACATGTCCTCCCGGACGAAGTTCTGGCTGGGGCTGACCAAGGCGCTGGGCCGTGAGGAGCTGGCAACCGATCCGCGGTTCAGTACTCCCGAAGGGCGGATCAGGAACTATGACCTGCTGCGCGTGACACTCGGGGCGGAGTTCGGCCGGCGGTCCCGGGCCGCGGTCCTGGAGAGTCTGTACGAGCACGACGTTCCATGCAGCCCGATCAACGACATCTCAGAAGCTCTGAGCGACCCGCAGGTCGGGGCGCTGGGCATCGTGCGGGAGTTCGACGCCGCCTCGGACGAAGGTAACGCTCGGTACGTCGTGGCCCCGGGGACCGCTGACGAGGGCGAACGACGCGCCGTCGCGCCGCAGTACAACGCCGATGCGGCGGCGGTTCTGAGCCGGCTGGGTTACCCGGAACCCGAGATCACCCGACTGCTGAAGGACTGAGAAAGGGAGCGAATGGAGATCACCAGCGAAGACGTCCTCGCGGTTCTGCGGGTGCTCCGGGAGTCCGACGTCGAGATGCTCGATATCCGGCTGGGCGAGTTAGAGCTGCACGCGTCCAAGGTCGCGGGTGACCGTCACCGCAATGGTTCGGATATGCCCGCACCGACGACCGAACGTCCGGCTGTGCCTATCGTTCGATCCCCCGTAGCGGACAGCCCGGCCGGCGAGCCGGCGCGAGACACGGCCACGGTCCCACCACCGGTTACAACGCGAGTCACTGGCAATGCCGAGCTGGTCGAGGTCAGCGCCCCGATCCTCGGCATTTTCTACGCGGCCTCAGGGCCTGACGCCGCTCCTTTCGTCGCGGTCGGGAGCACCGTGGAGGAGGACACCACCGTCGGGCTGATCGAGGTGATGAAGAGCTTCAGCACCGTGTTCGCCGGTGTCCGAGGAACCGTCCGAGACGTGGTCGCCAAGAACGCTGAGTTGGTGGAGTACGGGGAGACCCTGGTGCTGATCGAGCCGGAACGCGACCCGAATTAAGCCCCTCGGCTTTTCCACCACCACCGCGAACCGGAGGTCAATGGTGACACTCACTCGAGTGTTGATCGCCAACCGCGGCGAGATTGCGGTCCGAGTTGCCCGGGCCTGCGCAGCACTAGGTGTCGAATCGGTGGCGGTTGTGTCGAGCGCGGACCGAGGCTCTCTTGTCACTCAACTCGCCGATAAAGTGCTATGCATCGGGCCGGGCCCCTCTCGGGACAGCTACCTCAATATTCCGGCCCTTGTCACTGCGGCCCACTACACCGGATCCAACGCCGTCCACCCTGGATACGGTTTTCTCGCCGAGGATCCGACATTCGCACAGGCCTGCACCGACGCGGGGCTGACCTTCATCGGTCCACCCGCGTCCGTAATGCGGCAGGTGGGCAACAAGCTCGAGGCGCGCGCCGTGGCCCAACAGGTAGGGGTTCCCGTCGCACCGGGTTCGGTCGCGGTGCACACCGCGGCCGAGGCCGACCGAATCGCCGCCGAGGTGGGCTACCCCGTCCTGATCAAGGCAGCCAGCGGCGGCGGTGGCCGAGGAATGCGGATCGTCAACTCATCGGCCGAGCTCGGGCCACAGCTGCGGACAGCCTCGGCAGAGGCTGAGTCGGCGTTCGGAGACGGCACGGTCTACCTCGAGCGGTACATCCAGAACGCGCGGCACATCGAGGTCCAACTGCTCGGTGACCGGTACGGGCATCTGATCCATCTCTGGGACCGCGACTGCTCCATTCAGCGCCGCTACCAGAAGATCATCGAAGAGGCGCCGGCCACCGCTCTTCCCAACCATCTGCGCGAGCAGATCGTCTCGGCAGCGATCCGGCTGGGCCGGGCGACCGGCTACGAGAACGCCGGCACGGTGGAATTCATCGTGGACATGGAGCGCGAAATCTACTACTTCCTGGAGATCAACGCGCGGGTCCAGGTCGAGCACCCGGTCACCGAGGCCGTCACCGGTGTCGACATCGTGGCTAATCAGATTCTGATCGCTTCCGGTGACGAACTCAGTATTTCACAAGATGACGTACGGATCGACGGACACGCGATCGAGGCGCGGATCAACGCCGAACGGCTCCCGGAGTTCAGACCGTCTCCTGGTCGTTTGACCGAATGGCGAGCGCCCCCGTCGGACCGCGTACGGGTGGACACCCACTGTTTTCCCGGATACGTCGTTCCGCCTTACTACGACTCGTTGTTGGCCAAGATGATCGGCCACGATACGGACAGATCGCGCGCGGTCGCGGCGCTCGAGACGGGTCTCGCTGACCTTGTAGTGACTGGCGTGGATACGACACTCCCGTTCATGCGGCACATCCTGGGGCAACATGAGTTCCGCGACAATGCGTTCAACACGGCCTGGCTGCCCCACGTGATCGAGACATTTTCGGAGAAGATCAGATGACCGAAGTGCGATTTATCGATACCACGCTGAGGGACGGGCAACAAAGCCTGTGGGCGTTGAACATGCGGGCCGAGGTCATGACCCCGATCGTTGGGCTGCTGGATTCGGCGGGTTTCGATGCCATAGAGTTCTGGATGCCGTGGATCCAGATCGGAAAAGTGTCCCGCGATCTCCGGGAGAACCCGTGGGATTGGCCCCGGTACGGAACACCTCGGGTGCGCAAGACCCGGCTCCGGCTGCACGGCAGCCCTCGCAACGCCATATCGCGTGGGTTCGACACCGTGCCGAAAGAGGTCACCCGGCTGCTCGTGCAGAAGTGCGTTGACTACGGCATTCGATACACCCGGCTCTCCTCGCCATGGAACGATGCGGCGGAGATCGAGCCGCAGATGCGTGAGCTGGAACGTGACGGCGTCGAGTGCGTCGCTAACCTCATCTACTCGGTCTCGCCTCGGCACACGGACGAGTACTACGAGGAACGGGCGGCGGCGATGGCCGCGCTACGGCCCTACCGAATCTGTTTCAAGGACGTCGGCGGCCTGCTCACCCCGGACCGGGCGAGGGTGCTGATACCCAAAATCCTCGGCCAGACCGGCGATATCGACGTCGAGTACCACGCGCACTGCAACAACGGGCTGGCAACGCTGTGCTACCTCGATGCGGTGGACGCCGGTATGCGGTTTCTGCACACCGCGATCCCGCCGCTGGCCGACGGCAGCTCGAACCCGTCGCTGTTCGAGGTAGCCACCAACCTGATCGAACGTGGCCACACCCCGGTGCTGAACCAGACGGGCTTGGACAAGGTCAGCAGACACCTGGAGTTCGTTGCAAAGCGCGACGGCCTACCGGTCGGTGCCCGGCCGCCGCATGACGAGCGGTTGCTGAAACATCAGGTGCCGGGAGGAATGATCTCCAACCTTCGCTACCAATTGGAGAAGGTCGGGCAGTCCTCGCGCATGCCAGAGGTTCTCGAGGAGGCCGGACGCGTGCGGGTCGACTTCGGCTATCCGATCATGGTGACCCCGTTGGCCCAGTTCGTTGGTGTGCAGGCGTCCATGAACGCAATCACCGGGAAGCGGTACTCGGTGGTCAGCGACGAAGTGATCCAGTACGCGCTGGGGCACTGGGGAAAAGAGGCGCCGTCGGTGATGGATCCCCGGGTCCGTGACCTGATCCTGGACCGGCCCCGAACCGAGGAGCTGAGACGACCGAAGCCACCGCCAGAGTCGTTGGCGCAGGTCCGCGCGAGGTTCGGCGCCGGAGTATCGGACGAGGAACTCATCCTGCGGGTGTACGCGGCCGACGATGCGGACAAGATCGAGCAGCGTGGCAAGCCGGACGGCGTGCTGCTCGGCGAGTCGCCGTTGGTCGATCTGGTGTCCGGCCTGGCCGCCGCGAAGAGCTACCGCCACATTGTCGTGCGCAAGGGCGCGGCGCACGTGGGGGTCAGCCGTGGATGACACGCGCTACCCGACGTCGCTGGGTACCTCCGACGCCGAAGCCATCACCCTGCTCGGAAAGGACCTGGCCGGTGAACTGATGGGTCAGACGTCGTTGGGTGAGCTCGCGTTCTGGCTGGTCAGCTTGCGCAGGCCGGCACCGGGTGAGCTCCGGCTCTTCGAGGCCGTCCTCGTCGCGCTGGCCGACCACGGATTTTCCCCGTCGGCGATCGCCGCGCGGCTGACCTACTTCAGCGCCCCGGACTCGGTGCAGGGCGCGGTGGCCGCCGGACTCCTGGGCGGTGGATCCCGCTTCCTCGGGGTTACCGAGGACACCGCCCGGTTCCTGGCGGCCGCTCTCGCCACCCAGCCCGGACCCTTGCCCACCGACCAACTCGGGTGGGACCGACTGGCGACACAAGCGCTGACGCGGCACCGCGAGGCACGGCGAGGGCCGGTACCCGGGCTCGGCCACCCGATCCACAAGAACGAGGACCCACGAACCCCGGTGCTGCTGCGGATCGCCCGCGAGGAAGGCCACTACGGGCCGCACCTCGAGCTGTTCACCGCAATCGGACGGGTCTCCGCTCAGATCCTCCGTCGTCGGCTACCGCTCAACGGCGCCGGTGCGGGCGGCGCCGCGCTCGCTGACCTGGGCCTGCCCCTCGATTTGCTCCGGGGCTTCTCGCTGCTGGCCCGAACGGCCGGTCTGCTCGGCCACCTCGCCGAGGAGCGTCGAACGCCGATCGCCAACCAGGTGTACCTGAGCGTCGACCGGAGCGCCCGATACGTCGTGCCCGACGCCCAGGGCACACAGCCCGAACCGGGAACGACAGGTCCGCCGCCGCCAACAGACCTTTCGTGAATCCACCACGAGGAGAACCACTGTGTCCACCACCGGACCCACCGTCACGCCCACCGCCGCGGACGCCGGAGCACCAGCCAGCCAACACTTCCGGGCCAGCCGAACCTTGGCCGACCCGACCGACTCGGTGTCCGCCGAACGGGTCGGCGACGTCGTCCGCGCGGTGCGGGACGCCGTGCATCAGGTGATCAGGGAGAAGAACGTCAGCTACCCGGAGTTCCAGGCCGCCAAGCAGTGGCTGATGGAAGTCGGCGAGACCGGCGAGTGGCCACTGGTCATGGACATCTTCTTCGAGTACGTCATCGAGGACGTGGCCGCCCGCGCACAGAGGGGCACCCTGGGCACCATCCAGGGTCCGTTCTACGTCCCCGACCAGCGCCGGTTGCCGTCGCCGGTCACCCTGCCGGCTCGCCTGGACGAGAAGGGCGACCCGCTCGTGTTCTCCGGCCGTGTCACGGACCTGGATGGCAACCCAGTGGGAGGTGCCGAGCTGGACGTCTGGCACGCCGACGATCAGGGCTACTACTCCGGATTCGCCCCAGACATCCCGGACGGCAACCTGCGCGCCCTGGTAGTGGCCGACGCTGATGGCCGGTTCGAGATCACCACGATCCGCCCAGCGCCGTACCAGATCCCCACCGACGGTCCAACTGGCGAGTTGCTGCGCGCAGCCGGCTGGCATGCCTGGCGACCGGCGCACCTACACCTGCTCGTGCAGGCCCCGGGTTACCGGCGAATCACCACCCAGCTGTACTTCGCGGGCGGGGATTGGCTGGACAGCGACGTCGCCGGGGCCACCAAACCGGAGCTGGTGATCGACCCCCAGCCCCGTGAGGACGCCCGGCTCTACACCAACTACGACTTCGTGCTCGAGCCCGTCACCGACGCACCCGGAGGTTCGCATGGCTGAGCTGGTCGCGGTAATCGCGTCCACCCACCACCCGTTCTACTACCGCGCCAGCACCGCCACGGGGGAAGAGCGGCCGCCATTCGCGGACGAGTGGGTACGGAAGGTAGAGGCGTTCCGGGCGACTTTGACCAAAGCACGGCCCGATGTACTGATCATGGTCGGTGCTGACCATTTTCACCAGTTGTGGCTGGATAACATGCCGCAATTCCTCATCGGTAAGGCACCGTTCTACGACGCCAACTTCCACAACGAAGAACGCGAGTTCCATCTCCCGAAGATGCTACTCACCGGTCAGGAAGATCTGTCGACCCATCTGTTGCGCGAAGGCCTGGACGCGGGTTTCGACCTGGCGTTCTCCAACGAGCTGCGGATCGACCACTCAATCACCTGCCCGATCATCACGCTCCGCCCGGAGCACGACCTGCCGATCGTGCCCGTCTACACCAACATCTTCGCGCCGCCGCTGCCCAGGCCGAAGCGGTTCGTCGAGCTCGGCAGCACGATCCGCCAGCTGGTGGAGTCATGGCCCTCCGACCAACGAGTCGCGGTGATCGGAACCGGGCACCTGTCCCTGGAGCTGGGCGGACCGCGCCAGTTCGGACCGCACGGACCGGACCCGGAGTTCGACCGCAAAGCCGTCGAGTGGATTTCCGCGGGCGACATCGACGGCTGCCTGGCCGAAGTGACCCTGGACAGCATGCACTCCCCGGGCAACGCCACACACGGGTTCATGGACTTCATGTTGATGATGGGTGTCGCCGGCGAGGGCGCCAAGGCCGACTACGTCGACACCTACGACCTTTATCACACCATGGAGGCCTACTTCACCTGGTATCCGAACGGAGCACCGGCGTGAGCAAATACTTGCTGAACAAATTCCTGTTCACCATCGACCGCGACCCTCAGCTCGTCGAGCGATACCGCGAGGACCCCACGGGCACCACGGCATGGTGGGAGGCTGAACAAGCCAACAAGATCCTGAACTGTATCGACGGGGAAGCGAGCACCTGGTTTGCCTTCGACGACACGGAGCGCGCCGCACTCGGCACGCATGACTACCCGACCCTGTTTGCGCTCGGCGCACACCCTTTCCTCACCCTCACCCTGTTCATCGCCCTCTTCGAACGCGACCACCTTAAGCCGCTCGGGTTTCAGCTCGAATACGCCCAGCGACTCTCGCACTTCGCCCTGCCGTACCCGGACATCGCGACGTGATGGTCCCTACCGGCCAAGCGGGTCACCACGTTCATTTCGGAACTTTGCCCGGGCGAATGGCGTCGTCCACCTCGGCTCGGCTCGGCCGGCCGACGGCGAAAAGTCACCGATTAAGGGCAGCCACCAGAGCGTCGGTGAGCTCGGCGGCCAAGCGCGCATCGGGGTCGAGGTCCGGATCGAAGATGCCGACGTCGAGGCCCGTACAGCGAGGCGAGGAGCGGAGTAAGGAGTGCCTCTAGCTGGGCGTGATCGAGGCCGCCCGGTTCAGGGCTGTCCACGGCCGGCATCACAGACGCATCCAAGATGTCCACGTCCAGGTGCACCCAAAACCCGTCCAAGTCGCGGCCAAGATAGGCCAGCACCGCGTGCGCGACGCCGGCCGGGTCCGGAATGACCTCCCGCGCGGCCCGATTCCCACCGCGTGGACTTCATCGGCATGCTCGTCGCTCTCCCGGATTCCGAGCAGCATCACGTCAGCGTCACGCACATACGGCGAGCGTGCCTCCAGATCGGTGAGGTCGACCTGGCCACGCCCGGTGACCAGAGCGTGGGCTTCTCCGCCGGCGGCACCCACGGACTGGGAGTTGCCAGGGTGACGGAAGTCGGAATGCCCGTCGAGGTAGGCAACGCCGTACCGGCCGCGCCTGCGCATGGCCACTGTGGGCCCGAACAGAATGCTGCACTCACCACCCAGCACGACGGGGAAGCATGCCCGATCGAACAGTGCGCCCAGCCGATCAGCCAGCCGAGTGCTGTAGGACGCGATGGCCGCCGCGTGGAAGACGCCCTCACCGGGCTGCCAAGCGCTTCGGTCGTCGGGGAGGGTCAGACAGCCCGCGTCCTCGGCGTGGATGCGGCCCAGAAAACCCTCGTCTCGAACCGCCCCGGCAAGCTTGTAGCAACCGGGCACGGTGCCCGCGGAGGCGGGCCGAAGACCAAGGTTCGACGGCGCGTCAAGCACCACGATTTGCCGGCCCGGGAAGCCGTAAGTCTAGGCCAAGATCGGTTTCCTCCACACGTTCGTTGCGCGCTCGTCACGCCGGCCGGTGGCCGCCGTCCGAGACTATTCGCACGCTGAGTCCGGAGCGTTGAGCCCGGTTTCTCGACAGTCCGCCCATTGTGCCCGGCGCGGTGTCAAAGTACGGTGTCTCAGACCGTAGTTTGCTCTACTGTGGAGGCGATCGATCACGACGAACTGACCACTCGAAGACCCACGGGCTCCTCAACCAACGGTCGCTGCCGTACTGCCCTCTACCCCAGGGTCTGCGCGACAAGTCGGTGGACGCTGCTCTTGGCGCAGGTGCGTCCTCGGAAACCCGCCTCGGCGAAGGCGGCGCTGTCAGTCCTTCACAGCACCCTTACCAAAGGAGCGTGTCGACGTGGAGCCAACAACTCAACCGACAGACCGCGGCGAGCTAGTCGCTAGGGCTCGCTCGTTACACCCGCTATTAGCGGCCAACGCTGACGCAGCGGAAAGGGAGCGTTCACTGCCAGACGAGAACTTCAAGGCATTGACCGAGTCCGGAACCTTGCGAATTATGGTTCCTCGTGGTGCAGGAGGTTACGAAGCTGGGCACCGGACCTACCTCGACGTGGTCGCCGAGCTGGCTAGAAGCGGCTGCGGATCCTCCGCCTGGTACGCGTTCATTCTCAACATGAATGACTGGATCGTTGGGATGATGCATCCCGATATCCAAGCGGCGGTATGGGCCGACGGCCCGGACAGTGGGGTGTGTGCTCCATTGACTCCGATGCCTGGTTGGAAGCTCGAGAAAGAGGAGGGCGGCATCCGACTCACTGGAAAGTGGGGGTACGCGTCAGCTTCGAAACACGCCAACTGGGCCATGGTTGGCTATCCGATCCTCGATGCCGCCGGCACTCCTGCGGATACTGGACTTGCTGTCATACCGATGGACCGGGTGTCGATCGAGGACACGTGGTATGTGTCCGGGATGGCCGGCACCGGCAGCAATACTCTCGCCCTCGACCGCGTCTTTGTGCCCGACACCTTCGCCCAGTCACTCGGCCCGCTGCTTCGGGGCGAATTCTTACACAGCCCAGTCGGCGGCGGGATGTACAGAGCGGACGTTGCCGCCGTCTTCTTGACATCGGTGGCCGCCCCCGTCTACGGGATGGCGCAATCTGCTCTCGATGCGACGATCACGCGGATGACTGCCCGGCCGAAGCCGGTCACGTACACCTTCTATTCTGACGCCACGAAGGTGCCCGCTGTTCAAGCTGCCATCGCGGAGGCGTCAGCAATGATCGACGGCGCGCTCTGCCAGGCGCGCGCCGCCGCGGACGCGATCGACGCGCAATCGCGCACCGGCATCCCGTTTGCGGATCCAGCGGAGCGCCACATTAACTCCATGCGAACCGCACACGCCGTCCGTCAGTGTGTTGCTGCGGTCGAACTGCTGCTCGACGCTCAAGGCGCAAGTGCCTTCGCGCTCACCAATCCCGTCCAGCGGATATGGCGGGACATGAGCGCCGCCGCGCGGCACGGGCTCAACCTCCCTGGCATCAAACAAGAGATATACGGCCGAAGTCTTCTTCACGCCCACGAGCAGCAGATGAGCCCCATGGCCTGAGCACCGAATGCATTCGGCTCAGCGGAATCGGGGTAGCAGTACTCTCGTATTGCCCTGGAACATATGGTCGCGTTGCTCGTCGTCGAGCGACGGTGTCTTCTCCAACTGCTGAGCGAGCCCCACACACGCACCGAAGGGAGTGAAGGGATAATCGCTTCCGTAATGCAGGTGGGCGGGGTTGGCGACCGAGAGCAGCGCCCGGAGCAGCTCCTCGACGGGCGCACCGGCAAGATCGAAGTGGAGCTGTTGCATCGCATCCCGAGCGCTCACCGCTGCGCCAGCTCCCGGTGCGGTCAGCAGCGGCAGGAGCATGTCGATCCGATTGACCAGCACGGGCAGGGCCGCGCCCGCGTGTGGCACGATCAGGCGCAGCGACGGATGGCGGTTCAGCACACCGGAAAGGATGAAATCAGCGACCGACCGTGTGCTTTCGAAAATGAACTCAAGCATTGGCCGTGGGTAGCGACCAGAGAGGTGTTCAGCCCCGAAGGGTGTAGTCGGGTGCATGAAAATGACCGAATTCCGCGCGGCAACCTCGGCGTAGATGGGCTCCAGACGTGCGTCGCCGAGATACACCCCGCGTTGGTTTGATTCCAGCACAATTCCGTCAGCGCCAAGGACATCGAGCGCGTAGCGCAACTCCTCGACGGCTGCGTCAAACTCAGGCGCGGGCAAGCTCGCGAAGAAGCCGAACCTGCCCGGGTATCGTTTGACGATCCGGGCAGACTCCTCATTGACTTGCCGTGCCAGTGCGACGGCTTCATCCGGGTTGCCAAAGTGCACACCAGGAGAGGATATCGAGAGGACCGCGGCACGTATGTTCAGCTCATCCATGTCTTTCAGCGCCGAAGGCTCGTCCCATGCGGGAATACCTGGAATTCCGTCAGGTTGCCCCTCTCCCGCCGCCAATAGAGCTTCGCGGTAAAAATCCGGAATATAATGCGCATGCAGATCAATTCTATCAAAGTTCACGCTCAGGACGCCTTCCTAGATGGGGGTTAATTCCAACGATCGTTGATCGTCAGCTCGGACAATCGCCTTAGCGAGCATCGAGGTGACCACTTTGGTTGGTCGGCGACGGTGTAGCTCGCCGGTCCTGTCCTGGCAGGGAGTGGACGGAGATCTTTTGGTACGTGGTCATGTGCGCTGCGGCAGCGTCGAGTAGCAGCTCGACTACCGGATTGCGTGGCGCGTCGAGAAGCACGTATGCAGGCGGTAGGCCTCGGCACGACCTTCCGCCGGATGGGCTTGTCGATGTGTCCGAGTAGCGCACCGCAGAGCAAGGAGGTCAGTGCCCCACCTGGCCGTCGTCTGGGCGCCGTAGCCAAGTCGACCGCCGTTGCATTAGCTTGACTGCCGACGATGCGTTCGCGCCACTATTTTCCCAACCCGGCATGAGGAGATAAGCCACTGAACCACGCCAACGCCGCCGGATGATTGCCCACCGGCAGGCGGCGGTGGCGCCTTCGTCAGACGCTCTTCCCGATCTTTTCCGGAATGCGGGGAAACAGGGTTCTGGCGTTCGTGGAGCCGATCCTCAGGCGGTCGTTGTCGCTAATGTCCGCGTTGTCGAACCAGTCGGACGCCTCGTGCATGGACTCCCAGGGGTAGTCGGTGGAGTACAGGACGCGGTCGACACCTACCCGGGCCATGGTCGCCCTGAGGGCCTGGCTGTCGAAGATACCGCTGGTGGTGTTGTAGAAGTTGTTGGCGAAGTAGTGGGTTAGCGGCTTTTGGAACTTGCGCAGGTCGCCCATGTAGTGGATACGGTGGTCGATGCGCCAGATGTTGAACGGCAGAGTTTCGCCGAGGTGACCGAGGATGAACGTGAGCGTCGGGTACCTGTCGAACAAGCCACTGGTCATCAGACGGAGTGCGTGCGTCGCGGTCTCGACGGTAAATGCCCAAATGGAGTTGAGCAGCTCGGGGCGGCCCTCATAGATGCCCTGGTTGTGCGGCAGCGGGTCGCGCGGGTGCAAGTACATCGGCACGTCGTGCGCTACGGCGACCTCCCAGACGGGCGCGAAACGTTCGTCGTCGTAGTACAAACCGGTGTCGGCGTCACCGAGGTTGCTATAGCCATTAAGCATCACGCCGTGGAACCCGAGCTGGGTCACGCACCGCTCCAGTTCAGTCGCTGAGGCTACCGGGGCCTGCATGGGCAGGGCGGCAAAGCCTCCGTAGCGAGTGGGATTGGCGGCGACGAGCTCGGCAAGGCCGTCGTTCACCTGCTTGGCGCGCGTGACGGCGCGGGCAGGATCGGTCTCGGCCTGGACGGCAGGCGCGGTCAGCGACAGCAGCGAGAAGTCGATGCCGGTGGCGTCCATTTCGCCGAGCCGCTCGTCGCCGACCTCGAGTAGGCGTCGGACGATGTCCTTCATCGTCTCCGGGTCGTAGTACGGCGGCATTTCCTTGGCGAGCTCAGGGGTGTTGTAGTGCTCTTCGAGTGCGATCTTGCCGTTCACGTGAATTCCCCCTATTGAATGTGGCACGGATGCTGGGTGGACGCGATCGCCTCGACCAGCAGCGGTGCGAGGTTTCGCCTGCGGCATTTTCTCGGCCAAATCGGAAAGCTCCGGCGAATATCCCTCTGGACTCGGACCGGGGATTCGAGCTACGACGTAGGCCTCCTCACCATGGGAAGCTTGCCCTGCTGTTCGATCTTGTTACTCCGCGAGTTGGGTGGAAAGGTCACAAGCGGACCTGATCCGATCACAATCGGACACGAAGGTTGCTCACAACGAGGCGAGGATCGAGTATCACTCAGCAAGCAGCCGATTTGCCCGCGCGATCCGAGCAACGCCGACGTGATCAGGTGCCGGCAGTGACGGCCGCCGGGCAATGGTCGGCCCTCGGGTTCTGGTCACTGCCGCACCGCGGCCGAACCACGTGTCTGGTCCCGACGCCACGAAGGCGCCCTCCGTTCAAGCGGCCATCGCGCGGGCATCAGCAATGATCGACGGCGCACTCTGCCAGCCGCGCGCCGCCGCGTACGCGATCGACGCGCAATCGCTCACCGGAATCCCGTTCGCGGATCTCCCATCAACTCCATGCGAACCGCACATGCGGTCCGCCAGTACGTAACCGCCGTCGAGCTCCTGCTCGACTCACAAGGTGCGAGCGCTTTCGCGCTCACCAATCCGGTCCAGCGGATCCGGCGCGACATGAGCGCAGCTGCCCGACATAGCCTCAACCTCCCCGGACTAAAGCAGGAAATGTACGGTCGAAGCCTTCTTCACGCCGACGAGCAGCAGATGAGCCCAATGGCATGAGCACGAACACCCACTCAAGCGAGCACGTCCGCGACGGAGCGGCCTCGCTCCCGCCGCATCTCGGCTACCATGCCTCGACCTGCTCGTTACTGCCCCAGGGGTGGCCTCGGCGTAGATGCGCACGCCGGTGTCGTGTAAGTCCGACGCTAGCCGGCACCCGCCCCTGCCGAGGTAGAAGATCGCGCTCTGCTTGACCGACCCGGTCGCCTCGGCCTAGAGCTGGTCGACATCTGGACGATCGCAGCCAAAGAACAGCAGTGCTCCGGTCGGCTCAACTCTGTTGATCCTGTGCCTGCACCTGGTCGTGTAGTACGCCACGAAAGCGGAGCCAACTGCTGCCCGCGCCCACCATCACCATCGGGGTGGCTAGTGTCTCCGGCGGATGAGACGTCGCCGGAACGTGCCCAACGCCAGCTGACAGGCCTGCCACTGACTCCAGCACCGAAGACCCCTCTGAGCTTCACCTCGGCGGTGTCCATAGCCAGCCGGTCGAGCGCATTCTCGTCCGGCGTGCAAACCGTCGCCACAGCGAGCCGTTCGATCTGTTTGCAACGTGTCCCGCGTGGCGCGGACGAGTTGTAGTACTTCGAACAGCGGTGCGGCGGCCGGGACGTGTTCGACCTGGCCGAACTCGGACTCCACCGGCACCCACCATATGCCGCACCAGTCGCCGAGGCCGCCGCTGGAGTGTCGCCCCGCGCCCTCGTCCCCTTCCGCACTGGCACCGTGCGCCGGCCCACGCAAGCCTCTTGTCGACCACCTTTAACCCAACCCCGGGGATCAACGGCGAACGGCTGTAACTGCGAACATCGTTCCGCCGGTAGTTGCGTCAGGCGCGGGCGGCAACCGCTTCCCTGTACAGCGAGTCTCCGTTCTCGAGGATGTCAATAATTTGCTTGTGATCGAGCACTCTGCCGAATCCGCGACGCAAGGTCCGTAGCGTTGCGTTCTGAGCGTACGCGTTGTCCGCCGAATTAATGTCAGAACCAAAGACTATGTGATAACCGCGGAAGTAGCCGCTCCGAGCGGTCGATTCGCAACAGTAGTTGGTCTGGGTACCACAGATTATTAGGGTTTTTACTCCCTGATTTCGCAGTGCGTAGTCCAGATTTGTTCCCTCGAACGCGTCGTAGCTGTGTTTTGTCGATACGACGCGCTCACCAGCATCCGGATGAAAGGCGCGATGGAGTCTGGCGCCATCCGTACCTTCGGCACAGGCACCCGCCTCGATAGCGGGCCAGATCTTGTAGAAGTCATGAGCTACGTCCGGCGCGGCAGTATATTCGGTATACAGGACTGGGACGCTCAGGCTTCTACAGACGTCGATCGTTCCCAGAATCCTCGGCACTTGCCTGAGCGCCTCAGGAATGAATAGGCCACGACCTGGCTCGACGAAGTCTTCCTGCATATCGATTACTATCAACGCGCAATCGCTTGCCGCAATTTCGAAGATCCAGTGCTTATCTACGTAATAGTCAGCTTCAGCCAGCTCGATATACTCACGTTCGCCCGCATAGATTCCGGGAGCCTTAAACTGGTCCGACCCAAGGAGCTCGCTCTCATTTCGTCCGTACTGAGATAGAAAGTCAGATACAGCATCTGTCATTGCGATCCTCGTTTCCGTCGGTTTCGACTTGGATAGAGTCGATATCGGCGACTTCGGTGGCTTTGATAGCTTCAACCGAGCGAACGAATTCGATAGGGAATACCATTTTCACCGTCATTATTCGCACAGCCCGAGCTGGGGACCGCTCAAAGTCCGCTCAGCCCACGTGAGCACTTAGCGTGACGTGCACTGGTTCACCACTGCCCATTTCCGAACCATTCTCGCGCCCCAGCGTCTTTAGTGCCTGCTCTACCTCGCCTAATGGGAACGTGTGTGTACAGAGAATTTCGAGATCATATCTTGAGCTCTCGATTAAGCTGATCGCCCTCTTCACAGCTGTGTAGCCAGCGCTTAGGGCCCCAGTAATCCGAATCTCGTTCAGTACGACTCGATCTGTAATGAGCCCAACAGCGGGACGGTGACCATTGAGTCCGGCTAGGACAATCTCTCCGCCGCGACGCACCGACCGGGTCGCTACATCGAATGCTGCGTCATTCCCCGCAGATACATCCACAACTACATCAACCATACGCCCTGAAGTAATCTCGGCAACCGCTTCGACAGGATCATTCTTCCCCGAGTTAATGACACCAGTCGCACCGAGCAGACGTGCAAGCTCCAGCCGGTGCTCATCTCCCGTGGTGCCAGTCACGATCACCTCCGCAGCGCCGGCGTCTCTCGCTGCCACCACCGCGCAGAGGCCGCGCTGACCCGGTCCTTGTATTAGCACCGAGCTACCTGGAGCCAATTGTGGAATCTCCGTTGTCCATCGTATCGCGTTGCTCAGCGGATTGAACAGCGTCATTAACGATGAGGGGACGTCGCCCGAGACCTTATGCACAATAGACCGGGGATGTAGGTACAAGTGCGTCGCATATCCGCCCCAGAGCGCCGGCCGTACATCGAGCGTTTGGTATAGCCCATAGCCGCGATCGTCAGCACATCTCGTGTAGAAGCCTGTGAGGCAGGCCACGCATATCCCGCACGGGATGATAGGTTCAATAGCTACCCGGTCGCCTTCCTCCACCCGCCAGCGATCTCTCGCTCGGCGTCCTACAGCAGCAATGCGACCCACGATTTCATGACCTGGGATTATGGGTGTCCGTCCCATAACTCCCGCCAGATGTCCAAGGTACTGCTCGTAGTCACTCCCGCACAGACCACACGCCTCGACCTCGAGGAGTCCGTCATCGTCTGAAATATCGGGTATTTCGAACGGCTCGATCGCTATGGAGCGCGGACCTCTCAGCACAGCGGCTGTTGCGTATCGGTGACTACTGTCCATTACTAGGGTGCCTCGCTTCTCTTATCGCACCTGTCGACACACTATGCCGAATCTTGCACCTAAGATCGAATATTCCATGCCCTGCCTGACCAGCGTGATCAGTAATAGATCGCACCCTTAACCCCTCCCCCGCACGCGACTACGTCGCCAGTAACGGCAATGCTGAGCGGTGACGCCAGCCACGTAACCAGCGAAGCCACTTCATCGGCTGTCACGATACGGCCGATGCTATGGACTTCCGCCATCTTTACCTCAAGTTCTGCCACGCTCATATTCTTGCGATGGGCTTGCTCGCTTAGCGCACCCCGTGTGGCCTCGGTACGAACTGGCCCGGGGCTCACGCCACTGACGTTGATGCCATAGCTACCAAGCTCATCGGCGGCGTTCTTAGTTAGCGCCACGACAGCGGCATTGCGCATTGACGTGAGCACGGAACCAGTCATACGGGAGCCCAGCCCATCGATATTGATGACTCGACCCCACCCGTGAATTTTCATCACCGGCGCCACTGCACGGATCATTCGCAAGTACCCGAGCACCTTGATATTCATATCGTCAAAGAACTCCGCGCCGGTGACTTCAAGCACGCCTGGCGCTTTCGCGTGCCCGCTCGGGTGCGCGGCACCATTGACAAGGATATCGATACCGCCCAAGACCCGAACTGCTTTGGCAACGAACGCCTCTACTGAGCCGTCATCCCCGGTGTCCACCGTGATCGGAATCACTCTCGCCCCGCCCGTGCTCAACTCAGCGGCGGTAGCTTTCAACGGCTCCTCCTTGCGCGATCCAATGACGACGGCCACCCCTTCTGAGGTAAGACACCGAGCGACCGCCTTGCCGATCCCTCCGCTCCCGCCTGTGACGACAGCACGTTTGCCATTCAATTTCAGGTCCATCTGTCTCCGGATTTCATCAACGCGGATGCCGACAGAGCCGGTACCAAGTCGAACCAGAACCGCAACTGATGCGTCCGTGAACGATAGAATTTCAAGGGACTAGCACTCACCGCCATTGGGCGCGGGAGACGAATTAGCGCGACTAGATCGCTCACCCCCATAGTCTCCGATCTGCCCCCTCCCGTGTGTCCGAGAATCCCGTGGCTTCCAAGAGCCGGCCTCGACCGTCTGAAAGAAACCGGCGATGGTTCGGTTAAATACGTCAGGATCCTCAAGGTTGAGCGTGTGTCCGGCACGGGGCAGTATCTGCAGCGCCGCCATCGCAATAGTCCGCTTCAGAAACAAGCCAGGCACTAAACAGGCCTCATCTTCATCACCATTGATCAGCAAAGTGGCCGCCGTAATACAAGAAATTTCGTCGGCGATGTCCCACAGCGAAGGGCGCGATCGCAAGAATCCCAAAGAAGTCAGCGCGGAGCCCTCCTCTGAATGCTCACCAAGGTGCTGCACGAACTGGCGCCACCGCTCCTCGTTCTTGTTCTTTAGTTGCACCCGCGATGGGCCGAATCCTAAACGCCGCGCCATGGCCGCGGAACCATCCCGCAAGAATCCTTCAGCGATCCTCTCAACTTCGCTATGAAACTCAGCCCGGTGATCAGGCTCAGCTCCTGAGCCAGTGGCCGCCACCACAAGTGACCGGACGCGCTCCGGCCGGTGAATACCTAGTTGCAACGCTGTAAATCCACCCATGGATAACCCAACAATATGAGCTCGCTCGACACCAAGAGTGTCAAGAATAGAGATCGCGTCATGCCTATGTGCAGTGTACGAGTAAGACTCTACGCCACACGGAACTTCAGAGGGAAAATACCCGCGTGCGGAGAATGCGATACACCGATAACGATCTCGTAGCCCCGAAATTTGCGGCTCCCAACTCCTGTGGTCGCCCGCGAACTCATGCAGGAATAGGACTGGGGTGCCCTCTCCTTCGTCACGAACGTAGAGTTGTACGCCATCGGCTGCGGTAACATACACCGTGCAGATCTCCCATCCCGAATTTCATGTTGTTTCCGTGCGCCGCATTGCGGCACCGCGCCTCGCAGGTTTCTGGGACGACTGACCAGCGAAGGTGGCGACCACGACAGCCAGGGCGGGCCTTCTATCACGCGAATCGCGGCCTTACCCACGAACGGAACATCGTTTGAGCGGGCATCTCCAAGCAGACCACGCCACTCGTGGATGAACGTCCCGGTGGATCCAGCTTGAGCGGCGGCCTTACCCGATAGAAGATGGACAGCATCGCTTGCGAGTCTCAGAACGGCTAAGCGCCGCCCCAGTGGTGCGCACGACGAAAGCTTTCATCGGCGGCGCCGCGGCGTCAACGGGTTGCGGGCGCGTTGGTGACTTTGGTCACGGAACTAGCTGTTGGTTCGGAGGGGACGCCAGCTAGAACATGCGGCGCGCCAGTGCCGGACTAGGTATCACTCGCCGGGGCGGGCGCCCGCTAGTTCCTGCCGCTAGCGATCTTATGCAGTGCTGACGGATCGATCAGCCGAATACGGCGGCCGGTCCTTTCGATGATCGCCTGCTGCGCGAACACCTTCAGGTCGCGGGCAACCACCTCACGCACAGAACCGATGCTGTTAGCGATGTGCTGCTGGGTGACATCGACGACGTACCCAATCTCCTCGCGTTGGGCTAGATCGAGCAGGTGGCGAGCGACGCGAGCGCGAACGGGCAGGAAGATATTCGCGCCCAGTGTCTCCGTGCTGTAGCTGTACATTTGCGCTATGTAGCGAGCGATTGCCCAGGATAGGCGGGGTTCACGGATAGCCAGTGATCGCACCCGGTGCGGTGGGATACGAATGGCCCGTACTTTGGTAAGTGCCTCCGCGTCGGCGAGGATGCCGTCGGCGAGCAACGGTGTCAATCCGACGAACTCGCCGTCACTCGCGTACCGCGCCGTCGTCTGCCGGCCGTCCCCACTCCGTAGGAAGACCCTGACGAGGCCGCTGACCACGAGAAACACCCCAGTGCTTGGCTGACTCCCACAGAGCATGAGGGAGAGACTGGGAAACACCTCGACCCGCGTGCCATCGGCGAGCTGGCGTAGGAGCGCCGCCGGCAGCTCGCCCATGAAAGAACCAGCCCAGGCCGCATGCACGTCGGCGGAGGTATCGGCCACGTCGCCGCTCACGGGTCTGACGCTAGCACCGAGGGCGGGGCCCGGTGGGGAGATCGAGGGATGCACAACGAGGTGTGGATCGCGAATCGTCAGTTCTTGTGACGTAGGTCGCTGACGGCGAGGCGTGACGGCGCCACGCTCTGTTCAAGGGTCGATGAGGCAGCGATCGCTGGGGAGGCACTCATGACACACACCATCGCGGCGTATCGGGATGCAGTACAGGTCGCGTCCACGGTCTGGGCGCCGACATGCAGGTCCCCACCTTCGATGACACTCACCGCGAAGACGAGGAAGATCACCGCTACTCGGGTGCCCTCTACCGCAGCGGGCATCAGTGCCGTGGCGCGTGGCAGGCCCCCTAACCAGGCCACGGCCGAGCCTGGTCACGCTGGTGTGTGGGCGACCGATGAGGGCGGTGTGGGGTGTCGCACCACGCCGACCCGACCCGCGCCGGCCAGGCAATTGGGAGATCCCACTGCTGTGAATGCGCGACGTCGCCATAGCGACGTTGCGCGTGGTTCCCGACACGGACATACGGATCGGGCTCCCCACGAGGCCAGCGACTTCAGCGGCGCCGAAGAGGTGTTGCCTGCGCTCGGCATCAACGATGTGCCGGCGCGCGAGGACAACCGAACAACGTAGGCGGCCCGAGTATTCGGGTATCGGCGATGGTCCACACCGTGCCTCTACCGCTCGCTCCGGCGACCCGAGTACGTCAACTGCCCTGCGTGACGCGTGTAACGGCGCGGCGATCAACTCACATTCACCGGTAGCTGGCCACACATTCTCACGCGAGCACTCTATCGTTCGGAATAATCGGAAGGAATAACGTGCTGACCCTCGCCAACAGCGAATGCGGGACCAACGTGGGACAGGTCGAGAGTGCGGACGTCATCCTGGACATCCGGCGCTCGGGCACGGGCCCTACGGTCCTCGTGCTCCACGGAGCGGAAGGGATAGAGGCTGACGCAGCCTTTGTGGACGCGTTGGCCCGACGATTCACCGTCGTGGCCCCGAGCCATCCGGGCTTCGGCGTCTCAGCGCGTCCGGACTGGTGCGACTCCGTCGAAGATCTCGCATATCTCTATCTACAATGGATCGACCGGCTCGGACCCGGTGAGGTCGTGCTTGTTGGACTGCAGTTCGGGGGCTGGGTGGCGGCCGAGATGGCTATCCGGGACTGCTCGCGACTTGCGCGCCTGGTGCTCGTCGATCCCGTCGGTATTAAGGTGGGCAGCAGAGAAGATCGGGACATCGCCGACGTCTTCGCTATGTCGCGCCACGAACTTGATTCCCGGCACTACGCGGACCCCGCAGCCGGGCCGGGCGATCTCACGTTGGCCGGTTCTGAGGACGTATTACATATCGCCCGAAACGAGGAAGCCCTGGCCCTCTACGGCTGGGAGCCGTATCTACACAATCCGCGCCTGCGCCGCTGGTTGCCACGTATCCAAGTGCCGACTCTGGTAGTCTGGGGCGCCCGCGACGGGATCGTCACTCCTGAGTACGGGAAGGCCTTCGCGGAATCGATTCCTGGTGCGCGCTTTGAACTTGTCGAGGGTGCCGGACATCGGGCCCAGATCGAACAGCCCGACCTCATCGCGAATCTCGTGAACTCATAGTGTCTGAACCTTTTCGCGCGCCCCAGGAGAAGCAACTATGCAATGCTGGCATTTCAGTGAGACCGCTTATCCGTATCTGCCACCAGAGGAATCGATTGATTCGGTTCGGGTCACGCTGCCAAATGGCGTAATCGACCCGGGACGAGCTATGGCCCTCTGGGACCGTTACCTGACAGAGTGGCAGGTCGCGGACGAGTGTGGCCTTAACGTGATGGTCAACGAACATCACTCCACGGCGACCAACATGGACCCGGCCGCGCCGATCGTTGCGGGCGTCCTTAGTCGAATCACTCGGAATGCGCGGATCCTCCTCCTGGGAAATCCTGTGGCCAACCGCAAGGACCCAGTCCGTATCGCGGAAGAGATGGCCGTAGTCGACCTGCTGAGCCATGGCAGGCTCGAGGTCGGGTTCGTGCGAGGGGTGCCCTATGAGGTCTCCGCTGTGAACAGCAAGCCGGTGATGACGAGCGAGAGGATGTGGGAGGCTATCGAGCTCATTCAAACGGCCTGGACGACGCACGATGGTCCGTTTAACTGGGAGGGTCGTTTTTTCCACCATCGACAAGTCAATATTTGGCCGCGGCCGTGTCAACAACCCAGCCCACCGGTGTGGGTCACAGCGCTAAGCCCCGGCAGCGCGGCCCGGATCGCCGACAACGGCTTCGTTATAGCCTCCTTCCTGACAGGCTACGAGGGCACTCGCAAGGTATTCCAGGCCTACCGTGACAGGGTCGCCGAGACCGGCAAGCCCGAGCCCGCAGACGATCGATTCGGCTACGCTGCGTTCGTCTACACGGGGCAGACCGACGACGATGGCCTCGAGGGGGCGAGTAAGCTCCTGTGGTATCTCAAGGCGAATAAGGTGCCTTTCGAGTTCACCATGCCCCCGGGCTACCTGCCGTACCACCTGCGCGCTGCGGCCCTCCGTGGCCAGCGTCCCCCGCACGACGTCATGGCAATGAGTCTCCGGGAAATGATCGATCAGGGCGTCGCGTTCGCTGGAAGCCCGTCCACCGTTCGGGCTCAGATCGAGAAGTTCTACGAGCGGGTCGGCGGCTTCGGACACCTGCTGCTTATGGGCCAAGCGGGCTTCATGGACCACGCCGAGGCGGTCAAAGGAATCCGAACCTTCGCCGAGCATGTCCATCCGGCGGTCGCGGAGCTCGGGACTAGCCAGTCGTCCCTCGCGTGAGACGGCTCTGATGACGGAAGCGACGCCCTAGATCAAGGAGCAATTGCCTACAGACTCACGTACCGGAAGCCCAAATACCGCGCGCCGGTGTCGTCGCCGTGATGATCACCCTCACTGGAAACACCAGGAGATCTCATGAAGGTCGATGTCGATAGCGCGGTGCCCCCGACTAGCCACTTCGGCAAGGAGTTCCCATGCAGTTCATGGTCCTGAGTCAACGCCGCACCGAGAAGTACGACGCCACTGACTTTGACACCGTCGTTACCGCAGAGACCGATCGAGTGCGCACGCTGTACGCGGAGGGTGTTGTTCGACATTCCTGGCATAGAGGAGACGTCGCCGGAGCGTGCCTAATTCTGGAAGTGACCAATGCCGAAGCCGCGCAGGCGATTGTCGACAGCCTGCCCCTCGGAGCGTCCGGAATGGCTGAATTCACCGTTGTTCCGCTGCAGCCCTACCGCGGTTTCGGAGTCGTTTCGCCGAATTCGGTATGAACGGACACGGTCGTTGAGATATCGATCGCGACTTGAGGTGCCGTCGCCAGTCAACGAGGACGCCGCGCTCATCGCCCGGGCCGAACCACGGCACCCGCAGGCTCAGGTCGAGCCCGCGGAAGGCGGTGATCAGTCGCAGCCCCGCAGCACCACCGAATCCGCGGTGAGGTCGTCGGCGAGCGCGTCCATTGAGACGGGCACGGCCTCAGCATCCCTTCCACACGGGCGCGTGTTTCTTACGGAACGCGCGCGGCGTCTACTGGGCGTCCTCGGTCAGGAAGACCGTTTCCCATTTGCCATGCTCTCGCGTTCGATCCCAGGCGCGCCCATAGATTGACCAAAGTCGCGGCGCGAAGAAATCGCGAGCCTCAGAGTCAGCCGGTCTCGATCCGGAGGCCGCCAAAAATGTTCTCGCGGGTCGTCCTGCGGGCCAGGAACTCGTGCGGGAAACCGAGCTGGATAGCGCTGGCCTCCGCCAGGCTAGCCAGCGCGTCGTCGGGGATCCGCACCTCGAGCGCCGCCAGATTGTCCACGAGCTGAACGGGCGTGCGCGCCCCGATGATCGGCGCGGTGACGGCGGGGTTGTGCATCGTCCAGGCCAGCGCGACCTGGGACGGCGTGGCGCCGATGTCGGCGGCGACCTTCTTGACCACGTCGGCGATGGCCAGGCCACGCTCACTCAGCGCACCGGCTCCCAGGGCCATGTTCTTGCGCGTCCCGATAGCAGCGGAGCCGCCTCCAGCGACGGAACCGCCTCCGCCGTCCAGGTCAGCCCGGGTGTACTTGCCCGCTAGAACCCCGCTGGCGAGCGGCGACCATGGGAGGACTCCCATGCCCAGCTCGGCCGCCATCGGGATGAGGTCGCGCTCAGGAGTGCGCTCGATCAGGCTGTACTCGATCTGCAGCGCCACCAGCGGTGACCAGCCCCGCAGGTCGGCCATCGTCTGCATCCGGGCAACCTGCCACGCCGGCGTGTCGGAGATGCCCACGTAGAGCACCTTGCCCGCGCGCACCAGGTCGTCCATGGCCCGCATCACTTCCTCGACCGGCGTGGTGCCGTCCCAGGCGTGCAGGTAATAGAGGTCGATGTAGTCGGTGTTCAACCGACGCAGGCTGGTCTCCACCGACTGGACCATGTTCTTGCGGTGGTTGCCCCCGGAGTTCGGGTCGCCGGGGTGGGTGGACAGCGTGTACTTGGTGGCGATCACTAGCCGGTCCCGCAGGCCCGTTGCGAACTCGCCGACCAGCCGCTCGGACGTGCCGTTGGTGTAGTGGTTGGCCGTGTCGATGAAGTTGCCACCTCGGTCGAGATACGCGTCGAAGACCTGCCGCGCCTCATCCCGCTCCGAGCCCCAGCCCCAGTCGGCCCCGAAGGTCAAGGAGCCGAGCGCGAGGGGTGAGACGCGCAATCCTGAGCGGCCCAGCGTGCGGTAGGTATCAAGCGAACGAGTCATGACTCGAGCCTGCGATGCCCCGGAGCCGACAACCACGCAAGGTTCTTCCTCGGACTGCCCGTCCTAGGCAGCCGGCCCGTAGCATGGAGAGCGATGAGCGAGACGATCGACACCTCTCGGGAGTTGGCCGCTTTCCTGCGGACCCGGCGGGAGCGGCTGGCCCCGCACGACGTCGAGCTGTCCCAGGGGCCACGGCCCCGCCGCACGCCCGGGCTGCGCCGGGAAGAGGTCGCCGAGCTGGCCAAGGTCAGCGTCGACTATGTGATGCGCCTCGAGCAGGGCCGAGGGCTGCGCCCGTCACCGGAGGTGCTCGACGCGCTGGCCAAGGCGTTGCGGCTCAGCATCGACGAGCGCGCCTACCTGTTCGATCTTGCCCAGCAACGGCAGGTGAGCGGCCGGCAGCCGCCCGTGCAGGCACCGCCCGAGTCCCTGTCCCGGCTGGTCCGCGACCTGTCACCGCTGCCCAGCATGCTGGTCAATCACCGGTTCGACATCCTCGCGTGGAACCCCGAGATGGCCGCCTTGATGCTGGACTTCGGTGCCCTGCCGGACGAGCAGCGCAACACCATGTGGTTGTGCATGCTCCATCCGTCGCTGTCCGACTTCTACCGCGACCGTGAGCACGTTGTTCGGGAGAGAATTGCCGACCTGCGCGCGGCCTGGGCGGCCCACCCAGAGGACACCGCGCTCGGCGAGTTGGTCGAGGAGTTGACGTCACACAGCACCGAGTTCGCCCGGTTGTGGGCAAAGCGGTGTGTCAGGGTCAACAGCCAGGGGCTCACTCCGCTGCTGCATCCTCGGGTCGGGCCGCTGACCGTGGAGTACGAGGTGCTCACACCGCTGCAAGATCCAGATCAGCGGATCATCATCTGTCGTGCCGCGGACTCGGCGTCCCAGGCGGCCATGGACGCCATCGCGCGCGAGGTCGAGCTCCCCCGGCTCCAAGCGCAGTAACCCGCACGGCCGCGGCGATAGCGAGCGTGACAGAGGCCCGCCCAGCTCACCACGGGCCGTCCGGTTACTCGCGGTCCTCGGGCTCGGCCATCACATCTCCATGCCGGTGACCTCGATGATCGCCCGCACCTCGACGCCGCACAGCGCCGCGTCCGGAATGCGCGCGGCGATCTCCAGCGCGCGCTCCAGGCTGTCGCAGTCGACCACGTGATACCCAGCCAAGTGCTCTTTGACCTCGGCATACGGGCCGTTCGAGGTCACCGCCACAGCCCCGCGCACCCGAACCCGACCGACTGGGACGGATCGGCCAGCGGGTGTCCAAGCACCCACTCGCCGGAGCGCACCAGCTCGCGGCACAGCTCGGCGTGGTCCCGCTCCAACTGGTCCCACTCCTCCTGGGACAGCGCATCCCAGGTGGCCGGCGAGCTGTAGATCAACATCATGTACTTCACGGCGCACCTCTCAGCTTACGGCCACGCCCACGATCTAGGGCGCGGCTCCACACTTGAGCCGAAGCCACCGTGCCGGAAGCGACATAAGCGGCCAGACGTTTCCGCCGGCCGAGGCGAATGTCGGGTTCCGGCGGGCAGCAACGACCACTGGATGACTGTCAACACCCGGGCGAGGAGCAGGTGCACGATGTCCGACCACCGCACCGACCCCCGCCGCTGGCAGGTGCTGATTCTGCTGCGCCCGGACGTTACGTTGGCTCGTCTATCAGCGAGCCGCCACCGAACAAGTCGGCCCAATAGCAAGCCCGCGGCAGTGCTCAGCCGCGGGAGCGTGCCGGTCCGACGGCTCGTCTCACGCGCATCACCGCGTGGTGCTCGGCGCGCGGTCATCCGTCGCGCCGAGCACTCTTCAAGATCAATTTCGTCAGTCGGGGGTAGAGCTGTACCGCCACCAGGGTGGACTCGGCCCTGCGGCGACAATTTTGGGGGTTTGCGGCGGGGTTGTTGGGCTAAGGTGCCGCGCGGACCGGCCTCCAACACAATCCGTCCCCTCGGGTGTTGGACGTCCGGCGTCGACGGAGTTGTGCCGTCGGCGAGACCGCCGCGATGGACCGCCCGCCTCACCCCTCTGGGCGGGGCAGCTGCGGCGGTCTTCTCTGTGCAGGCCTCGGGCGGCCCGTACCAGTGGCGACAGCGCCCGGCAAAGGTGCTGGCGTGGATCATCGCTGGGGTGTGTCCCGGTCTGCGGAGGCCGTGATGGTGTCCGGGTCGAGGGTGCGTTCGACCAGGCCGCGGGCCACCTCGGCGAGGCGGGTGCTGTGGGCGCGGGCGTAGCGGCGCAGCAGGTCGAATGCCTGGTCCATCGGCCGTTGGGTGTGTTGGGCGAGCAGTCCTTTGGCCTGTTCGATGATCACGCGGCTGGTCAGCGCTGCCTGGAGTTGTTCGTTGACAACCTCGCCGCGGCGGATCGCGCGTTCTTGCAGGATGGCGATGGTGGCCACGTCGGCCAGTGCCTGGCCCAGCGCGAGTTCCTCGGCGGGCAGGATGCGGGGTTGGTGGTGAAACAGGTTCAGTGCGCCGATCGCCTCGCCGTGCAGCCGCAGCGGGAGTGCGTGTACCGCGCGGAATACCGGTCGGCGCGCCGCGGCCGCCACGAACATCGGCCACCGGTCGCCGGCCTCGGTCAGGTTGGGCGCGTTGACCGGGGCGGCGGTGCGGAAGCATTCCAGGCAGGGGCCCTGGTCGTTCTGCAGTTGCATCAGCTCGGTCAGCCGGGCGTCCTCATTCGACGTCGCGATGACCTGGAGCAGTCCGTGGGGGTCGGCGAGCATGATGCCGCCGGCGTCGGCGTTCAACAACCCGACGCTGTAATCGACCAGGCGGGTCAGCAGCTCGATCACGTCGTAGTCATCGACCAGGGTGTCGGCCAGGGACACGAATGCCCGAGCGAGCAGTTGCTCACGGCCGCTGGGCTGGCTCATCACGTACACCTCATTCATCAGCTACTGAGTGTTCTCGGTGAAGTCCAGGCGCCGGGCTACCACGTCGCGGACCACGTCGATGAGCAGCCGCTGGGTGACGAAGGCGTGCGCGCGGATCCGGGCCAGCGCGTCCGCCGCGCTCAGGTTCAGCTGTGCCATCACCATGCCGGTCGACTGGTGCACCTCGGCGCGGCTGGCCACCACCGGCTCCAACCACGATGCGACCCGACCGTTCATCTCGCCGCTGGCGGCGAGATGGTCGGGTTCGGTGCGCAGGGTGAGCATCATCAACGCCGCGGTGTCCGCGGCGGCCAGGGCATCTCGTTGCTGCTCATCGCCCAGCCCAACCGGCGCACGTCGATACAGGTCCAACACTCCGAGGTTGGTGACTCCCCACCGCAACGGCACAGCAAACACCGCTCGCACATCCGTTTGCTCCAATACCGCGGCGGCGAACACCGGCCACCGGGCCGCGTGGCTGGGGCGGGCCAGGTCGTCGACGAACACCGGGACGCCGGTCGTTGCGGCCTCGATGCAGGCACCCTCGTTCAAGGTGAACTGCAACTCCTCCATCAACTCGGCGACGGCATCGGTGGCGTGCAGGGTCTGGCGGGCCACGCTCGCCGTCAGCAGTGACAACGCCGCCCCGTCGACTCCCAACCCGTCCACGCAGGCGCGGCAGATCATGGCGGCCAGTGCGCGGTCATCGGCAACGTCGCGGGTGATCGCCAGCAACGCCCGGGTCACCACGCCACGCCCGCCCGTCGGCTCACCCGCCGACAGAGCCGGGTCGTACCAAAACCGTGCCACAACGAATCCGATCTAGAACCCCCACAGGGGGAACCGAGCACGACAGGGTCTAGATCGAGCACCGGGAACGGTCCGCGAACGATACTCGCTGCTGGAGGGACCGATACGGCACTGTGGAGGCCGAACGGCGGTAGACACCTTGTCCGAGGCCGAGTAGGAGGGTCTTCCTGCCCCAGACCCCAGCTGGATGACGGTGTTCAGCGGTGTCGTGAGTGGCCTCCCACCCCGCTCGGGCCCTTCAGGCGGCCCCGGACGTGAGCCGGTACCGCCGGCGCGGAACTGATTCTGGGTGTAGACCTTCCACTTGTCGCTGGGGAGCGGATAAGTGGACGCCAGGGCCGGGGTCGGCTGTCGCGGAGACAGCGGCCCCCGGCCCGCTTCACTACCACCGCCGCCCACTCCTCCGGGTATGCCGAGCAGGCCGCGGCCGCTGAGGAGCGATCGGCACAGTGCTACCTACCCGCGCCCGTGATCGCCATCGGCCATCCCGGGATCCAGCGCCCAACGGGCCCTCCGGTGCGCGCAACGGCCTCGACCACCCGCCAACCGCCCCTTCCTTCGGCGTTCGGGCGCACGTCCGACCAGGCCCTGCCCACACCAACAGCGGCGCCCAGCCAAAGACCCCACTCCCGCCGAACAGAAATGCCCTGGCTGTGGCCGTGACGTGCCACCAGGGGCCAGCGGACACGGGCCGCACTGCCCATGGCACGGTCCCGACGACCGCGGCCGGGCCATGGAGGCCGTCCTCGAGGAGTTCACCGGATGGCTTGCCCACCAGGACATCCCGCCGCAGCGGCGGCGCCAGAACCGCGACTGTGTCCAGGACTACCTGCGCTGGCAGGCCGTCAGGCCCGCGCCGCACTCTGCGCCGCCAACCCCATTCCCGCCAGCAGCGGACGAACCACTCGCCACCGCCTCAATCCCGCCGGTGATCGAGAAACCAACTTGGCACTACACATGATTGCCGTCGTCTGCATGCGCTGGAATCCAACCACCCGCGCCTACGTCGAACGACGCACCCTTGACGACCTGTCCAAACGCGAGATCATCCGGTGCCTCAAGCGCTACATCGCCCGCCAGGCCTACCACGCCATCACCGCCGATCTAGCCAACCAACAAGCGGCAGAAACTCCGCCAAACCCTGTTGACGATGGACGCCGCCGATACCGGCTGGGTCCGGACCATCCCGTTGAACTCAGGTCAGACGGTCGAATTCCCGCGCTGAGCGGCCGGCTGACCGCCGATACGTAGCTGACGTTCAGGATTGCTGAACGTAGCGCTGCTCTGGATAGCGGCTGAGTATCTGACGTTCGGTCGCGTTGCTCCCCGCTGGCCGGGCTGAGGCGGACGGTCGCCGGACGGAGCGCTCAGGAACGCAACCTCGACCGACGACGGTCTCTAGCGTGCGTCGCCGGATGTGAATGCCCGTGTCGGGCGACATCCCAGAACGGCGCGCTCCCCCGCTTTGGCCGCTCCCCACCGGCCCGCCGAACTGCCGCCGCACTTCCTTTGGAGGTCATTATGGCGCGTCCCCGAACCCGTCACCCCTGGTCCGGTCCGCTCCTGGTCGGGGTCCTGATCGGTTGCCTATGCCTGGTAGGTACCGGTGTCGGCCAGCGCATTCCCGGCATTCGAACCATCGGGTTTTCCACAGACGCCGGGAGGCAGAGCCGGCCCGGCCCGACCCCGGTCGCGGTCGCGGTCGCTGCTCAGCGACTCGCCCGACGAGTTCGCGGACCCCGGCCGACCCCGGGTCCAACAGCGTCCAGCGCTCCCATTGACCCGGCGGCCCCCGCCACCGACCCAGCGATTCCCCTTACTGACCCCGCCGTTCCCAGCACAGACGCGGTGCCGCCCGCCACTGTCACGGCACCCACGACCAACCTGGCTGCGCCGCCCGCAGCCGACGCCGCGCTCGACCAAAACTGCACCCTGGCCGTGCCCGCCGCCCCACTCACCGCCATCGGGTTGGCAACCCCCTACCGGCTCACCGCGACCGACAACGCCGCCGGCGCCTGCCACGAAGCAAACGCCAACCAGTCGGCATTCGTCGAGGCCGCCATCCTCGACCCAGCGGCCGGGAAGATCTCGATCTACCACCCACTGGTGATCGATGAGGGCAGCCAGCCCGCCGTGGCCCCGGCGCGTCCCGCGCTGCCGCCCCGAGCCGTGGTCGCCGTGTGGTTCGGCTTCCAGGCCAACACCCTGAGCCTGCGCGCCAAGCGCTTCAACCGCCACCGCCTGCTCCTGCGCTTCCTCGGCGGCAATGCCAACCAATGCGTCAACGGGACCGCGAACTCCCCCTTCGGCCAGTTCGCCTACTGCAACGCCCCGGCCTTCTTCACCGCGGCCAAGACCGCCGTACGCACCGGGCAACTCCGAGTGCCCGCCCTGGGCACCGCACGCGACGGCCAACCCTGCCCCACCACCCGCGACTTCAGCGTGGTCGACCAGGACCAGAGCGACAACCTAGACACCAAATACCTGGCCCTCGCCGACGGAAGAACCGCACAGTTCTCCCCCACCAACCAGGCCCAACTCAGCGGCGCGACCGTGCTCACCAACGCCTCGGACAACGGCCTACTCGACCGGTTCATCGACCCGGCCCTGGGATGCCAACCGTTCACCGCACCAGACCTGTCCGGCGGCAACACCCCCACCCCGGCACTCGCGCTCAACGAACTGCAGGCCGCCGCCGATCAAGGCCCGCCAGTCGCCCTGGTGCCCCCCAACGACCCGATGGCCCAGATCAACGGCCAGAACAGCACCGCCAAGACCAACCTCTACCGGGCCGGAGTCGACATGGCACCCGTCACCGCCGCCGACACCGGCGCCGCGTACTGCACCAACCTAGGAAAGATCGCCTCAACCCGGCTGGCCCTCGATCAACAGTCTTTCACCAACGCCACCTCACCCGACCCAGCCGCCGGAGCCACCCTGTTCGACTTCCTGACCCAACGCCTCACCGCGTCCTGGACCAACCTCAACTGCCAAGGGCTCACCGGCCAAGGACCACCCACCATCGGCACCACCACCACTACCGGTAGCACCACAACCGACCCAACTGCCACCGACCCAGCTGCCACCGACCCCGCAGCCACCGACCCCGCAGCCACCGATCCCGCAGCCACGGTCGCGCCGACGGTCCCGGACCCAACCACGGACCCGGGCCCCACCACCGACACTGACCCGACCACAACCGGCGCCACCGGCACGGATCCCACGACGGCAGCCGCAGCCCCGACCACAGCCACCGTCCCGACCACAACCAGCGCAACACCGGACAGCGGCACTCCAGCAGCTGACACCGAACCGCAGGTCGACAGCACGACACCCCCAGCCGACAGAAGCACCCCGCCCGTCAACGGACCGGCGGTCTCCCCCGCCCCGGCGCAGGCACACCGGTGCCTGCCTCGCGATCCGGTCACCAAGAGGCCACGGAACAGCCGGAACACACTTGACCCGGCCTGCCCGAACTCAGGCTGACCTGCCCCGGGCACTGGCCGGACCACCACGACCGTCACGTCATCCCCACCGCAGATACCGGCGACCTGCTACGTGCCACCGCTGCAACGCGCAGCGGTGGCACGTCAGAGGTCCAGTCCAGCCCAGTCGGGCAGCTCAGGCCACAGCCCCATGGCCAAATGCGGGAGGGTCCCGAGGCTGCGGTCTCGGACGCCCCGACGGCCGAGCCACGCCTAGCCAGCCGTATGTGCCACCGAATGGTCGAGTCTGCGTTGCTAAGGCCGATCGTCGGAGCGCGGGCGGAAGGTCTTGGGCCCAGCACCGCTTCACCGACCGAGCGACAGAAGCCGACGTACCGCCCCCGGCGTCACCTTGGTACCCAACCGCCGGCCACGAGTGGGATCGGAACAGCCCCGGGCAGGTACATATCGTTCACACCACAGGCCGCCGCAGCGTTGCGCTCTCTGCGGTCAAGCTCGAGATCTTCCCCACGCTCGCAGCCGCGTCGTCGCACCAAGCTGACCAGGGCTGCCAAAACGAATCTGGCACGTTCGTGGCACGGCAGGCAAATGATCTAGACGAAAGCGGCTCTGACCTGCAGAGAACTGGTGGGCGCGGCAGGGTTCGAACCTGCGACCGCTCGGGTGTAAGCCTGCCCATCAACGCCCAAACCCGCATCTACCAGCAACAATAGCCCTTAGGTGACCCTCACAAGTACGCGTCATCCGCACCCGTAGCCGGGATTTTGTGTCATGAAGCGTGTCACGGCGCGCCGCTGATCACCTCGGCCACGAGCCCTTTGACTCCTCAACGAGCCGCACTACGTACTTCTCAAGCGCCCAGGCTGGGATGTGTCTCGTTCGGCCCTGGGCAACTGACTCCAGCCTGCCAGAACGTAGCTGCTCTAGATCACTGCAGCTCGTTCTATTTGTCGCGGAGGAAACTGAGCACGATGCTGTTGTATTCGTCGAACTGTTCGTACTGCGCCCAGTGA
>DATAZN010000466.1:0-2180 GCA_036272035.1 Mycobacterium sp.
TCCGCTCGGTCAGGTACTTTCGCGCGAGCTGGGCCTCCGGCGATTCCAGCGCCGCCGCGTAGAACGCCAGCGCCTCGGCGTTGGCGGCGAGCAGCCGACTACGACTCCCCCGGTCGCGCTGCACGTTGGTGGCCGCGGCCCCGGTGTAGCTGATCGTGTGCCCGATCCGGTCGGCCAGCAGCTCGACGGCCTCCACAAAGCTCACGTGTTCGATCTTCTGGACGAAGGCATACACGTCGCCGCCTTCGCCGCAGCCGAAGCAGTGGAAGTGGCCGTGGTTGGGCCGCACGTGAAACGACGGCGACTTCTCGTCGTGAAAAGGGCAGAGGCCCTTCATCGAATCCGCGCCCGCCCTGCGCAGTTGGACGTAGTCGCCGACGACGTCCTCGATGCGGACTCGTTCGCGGATGGCGGCGATATCGCGATCGGAGATACGGCCGGCCATCGGCTCAGTGTAGAGCCGCCGCCCGGCGACGATGCCCGAAGCGCCGCGAGGGTTGACCCGCCGGGATCAGCCGGTACCGATCACGCCGCACGCGAATCGCTTCTCGGCGTCGGGGCTGTGCTCAGCGCCGTGCAGCAACAGCGCTGTCTTGGTGCCGGCCAGTAGGTCGTCCCTGGTGAACGCGTCGGTGGTGGTCACCAGGTAGCCCGCCCCGTCCTGGCGCACCTGCAACGCCGTCAGGTCCCCGCTCATCGGTTCCCCGGTGTGGCCAGGCGCCTGGTAATGCATGCCGGCCGACAGGAAATCGCCGGGCGCGCCGCCCATCATCGGGTCCACCGAGTCCGGCTCGCACTTGCCCACCGCGTGTACGTGTAAAGCGTGCAAGCCTGGCGTCAGGATGTGGTCCGCGGTCGTCTTGACGGTGATGGTGGCGTAGCCGTTGGCGAATTCGAAGGTGGCGGTGGCCACCGACCGTCCGTCGGCGGAGTGCAGTTCAGTGCTGAGCGTCTGCGCACCTGGCGCAGCATGCGAGCTACAGGCGCTCAGTGCGGCGACGGACAATGCGGCGACAATAAGAGTGGGGTTGACCATGAGCCCCGAGCGTAGTCCGATCCCGTCCGGCGGCTCAGGCCTGCGCGGCCTCGATTCGTTCCAGTCGTCCCTCGGTGTAGGAAGCGATCTGATCGACGATCACGCGTAGCCGCCCACTGTCGTCGGCGGCGGCGTTGAAGGCCGGGATGAACACCGGGTCAAGGGTGTTGGGCGCTCCGGTCAGTAGCCCGTGTGCCACCCGATGGACCCGTTCCCGTTGCCGCGCCTGGATATCTTGGTGTCGCGGATCGGACATGATGAACTGCAAGGCCAGCGTCTTGAGCAGGGCAACCTCGGCGCGCACCACCTCCGGCACGGACAGCTCGGCCCGGTAGCGAGCCAGCGGTCCGGGTCCGGCGACCGCACGAGTGGCTGCGATCGCCGCCGACGCGAACCGGCCCACCAGCTCACTGGTCATCCGCTTGAGCGACACCGCGGCCGACAGCGTCGCGTCGTACTTGCCGACCGCGGCCACGACCGGGAGCCCCGACAGCCGATGCGCGGCGGCGGCCAGGTCGTCGGCATGAACGGCGGCGAAGTCGCGCTCACCGAGCTGGGCCAGCGCGGCGGCTTCGTCGTCGTCGGCGAGCACGCGGAGGTCGATGCGCCCGGAGACCACCCCGTCCTCGACGTCATGCACCGAGTAGGCGACGTCGTCGGCCCAATCCATGACCTGGGCCTCTAGGCAGGGCCGATCTACGGGTGCGCGGTCGCGCATCCACTCGGCGGCGCCGCGGTCGATGTCGTAGAAGCCGAACTTGGGGCGATGCCGGTCCCGCGACCACGGGTATTTGGTGACCGCATCCAGCCCGGCCCGAGTCAGATTCAGGCCGACGCTACGCCCTTGCAGGTCAAGAACTTTGGGCTCCAGGCTGGTCAGGATCCGGAAGTTCTGCGCATTTCCCTCGAAGCCGCCATACGCCGCCGCGAACTCGTCGAGGGCCTGCTCGCCGTTGTGGCCGTACGGCGGGTGCCCGATGTCGTGGGCCAAACCGGCCATGTCGACGAGGTCGGGATCGCAGCCCAGTTCGATCGCCATCCCCCGGCCGATCTGGGCGACCTCCAGCGAATGCGTCAGTCGGGTACGGGGTGTGTCTCCTTCCCGTGGCCCGACGACCTGTGTCTTGTCCGCGAGCCGACGAAG
>DATAZN010000467.1:0-2141 GCA_036272035.1 Mycobacterium sp.
GCAGCACAATTCGCTTGCGGTCCGAGCGGGCCCGTTCACGCAGCTGATAGGTGAACATCTGCGGCGTGGTCACCTTGGGAATCGGAATCGCCAACTGCGCCAGCAAGTCCGAAAGATCGACGTGGCTCTCGATCAGCTGCAGCGCGGTGTCTACTTTGCGCTGCGACGTCGTGGTGACCCGGCCACGCGCCGACCCCACCGCGCCAGCAGTCTCGAAGGTGCCAAGCGTGGTCGCGATGATCGGCAGCCGCAGCCGCAGGCCGGACACCAGCGCTCCGGTCGACCGGTGCAACTCGAACCCGCCGTTGAGAATGATGCACGACAACGACGGAAACCCCTCGGCGGCATGGGCACTGGCGACGGCGAGCACCACGTCGGAGCGGTCGCCGGGTGTCACCACCGCCGTAGCCTCGCGCAGCCGTTCCAACACGTGGTCGGCCGTCATGCCTGCGACAACCACGCCCATCACTTCACGGCTCATCAGCTCGGTGTCACCGCTGACCAAGGTGCCGTTCACCGCGGCCTGCAGATCCGCCACCGTCGGCGCCACCAGCAGCGGCTCGTCGGGTACCGCATAGGTCTTCGGCGCGAGCGGGCGCAACGCCTCGGTGATCGCCGTCAATTGCGTTGGTTCGCAACGGTTGGCCACCACCGCCACGGTATGCGCGCGCTGCGCGCTCAGCTCGGCCAGACACACCTCGACGGCGTGAACGACTTGTTCGACGCTGCGGCCCTTGGCCCGCACGGCCAACACCACCGGCGCGCCCAGGTTGACCGCGATGCGCGCGTTCACGCTCAGCTCAGCCGGGCTGGCCACATCGGTGTAGTCACTGCCGACGATGACCACCGCGTCGCAATCGGCGGCCATCGCGTGATACCGCTCGACGATGTCGTCGATCGCGGCGTCACGATCGGCATGCAGCTGCTGATACGTCACGCCGACGCAGCGCTCGTAGGGCAGGCCGGCGGTGGTGTGGGCCAGTAGCAGATCCAGGATGTAGTCGCGGTCCTCGTCTGCTCGCGTGATCGGCCGGAAGACACCGACTTTGGCAACCGTGGCGGCCAGGCGATGCAAGATCCCCAGCGCGATCGTCGATTTGCCGGTGTCTCCTTCCGGTGCCGCGATGTAGATGCCGGCTGGCGACGCTGAGCTGGAAGCGGCCACGCTGCGGGTCAGCCCAGCCGTCGCAACCGGGGCTCGAGGTCCTTCTGGAACAGCTCCAGGAATCGGCGCTGGTCGTGGCCTGGCGCGTGGAACACCAGGTGGTTGAGGCCCCAGCCGACGTAGTCCTTGACCTTCGCGACCGCCTCATCGGGATCGGAGGCCACAATCCAGCGCTTGGCGACCTGTTCGATCGGCAGCTCGTTTGCAGCCTTCTCCATCTCGAGCGGGTCGTGAATGCTGGTCTTCTGCTCGGCTGTCAGCGACAGCGGCGCCCAGAACCGGGTGTTCTCCAGCGCCAGTTCGGAATCGGTGTCGTAGGAGATCTTGATTTCGATCATCCGGTCGATGTCGTCGGGATTCTTGCCCGCTGCCTCCGCACCCTCCTTCATAGCCGGGATGAGCTTGTCCTTGTACAGCTCCTCGCCCTTGCCGGAGGTGCAGATGAAGCAGTCGCCCGCGCGGCCCGCATATTTGGCGACCTGTGGTCCGCCGGCGGCGATGTAGATCGGGATACCGCCCTCGGGCACGTCGTAAATCGAGGCGCCCTTGGTGTGGTAGTACTCGCCCTCGAAGTCGACCCGGTCGCCCAGCCATAGCTCGCGCATCAGCCGCACCGATTCACGCAGCCGCGCGTAGCGCTCTTTGAACTCCGGCCACTCGCCCTCGTATCCGGTCGCGATCTCGTTCAACGACTCCCCGGTGCCAACACCGAGAAAGATGCGATCCGGGTAGAGGCACCCCATCGTGGCAAACGCCTGGGCGATGACGGCGGGGTTGTACCGGAACGTCGGGGTGAGCACCGAAGTACCCAGCTGCAGTCGTTTGGTGCGTTCGCCGACGGCAGTCATCCAGGCCAGCGAGAACGGGGCGTGCCCGCCCTCGTGCCGCCAGGGCTGGAAGTGGTCGCTGATGGAGACGCTGTCCATCCCGAGTTCCTCGACCAGAACGGCGAAATCGAGCAGCTCCCGCGGCCCGA
>DATAZN010000468.1:0-5785 GCA_036272035.1 Mycobacterium sp.
CCCCAGTTCTGCTCGGGCGAGGTCGAGCACCAGGTCGTCGCCGCGTTCGAGGGTGAGGACCCTGACGTGATCGTGGTCGAGGGCCAGGGCGCGCTCAGCCACCCCGCGTACATAACGTCGGCTCACATCCTGCGTGGCAGCCGCCCGGCCGGCGTGGTTGTGCAGCACGCGCCGAAGCGCAAGGTGCTCGGCGACTTCCCGATGGTGCCGATGCCGACCGCGGCCAGCGAGATCGCACTGATCGAGGCATTCGCCGACACCCGCGTCATCGGGGTCACGATCAACCACGAGGAGATGACCGAAGGCGAGCTGAGCGATGCGATCTCTGAGCATCATTCGCAGCTCGGCCTCCCGGTCACCGACCCTCTGACGCGGCCCGCGTCGGATCTGGTCGACATGGTGCTGACGGCCTTCCCCGCGCTCGCGGCAGTGGCCGAAACGACCACGCCCGTGTGACGCTTCGAATCGAGACCGATCTCGACAAGATCGAGCAGAACACGCGGATCCTGGTTGACCGGCTTGCCGTATCGGGCATCCGCGTCACCGGGATCACCAAGGCCGTGTTGGGCTCGCCGGGAGTCGGCGCGGCCATGCTGCGCGGCGGCGCCCGCGGCCTCGGTGATTCCCGGGTGCCGAACCTCCTTCGGTTGGCCGGGCTCGATCCGCCACCGTTACGCACGTTGATTCGCTCACCCATGCTCAGCCACGTGGCATGGGTCGTTGACGTCGCCGACGTCAGTCTGAACACGGAGGCCGTCGTGCTGGCGGCGCTCGACCAGGCCGCGTCCCGGCAGAAGCGGATGCACGCCGTCGTGCTCATGGTCGAGTTGGGCGACCTACGCGAGGGCATCGCGCTCGACGACGTCCCCGAGGCCGTGCGGGCGGTCCTCGGTCACTCCTCCCTCCGGCTCGTCGGACTCGGCGCCAACCTCGCTTGTCAGAACGGTGTCGTGCCCGACGACCGGAACATGGGCATCCTCAGCGGGCTCGCGGACGACATCGAGGCACGGCACGGGATCTCGCTTGACGTCGTCTCGGGCGGCAACTCGGCGAACCTGAACTGGGCTCTGCACACCCACGACGTCGGTCGGATCGACGACCTCCGACTCGGCGAAGCCATCCTTCTCGGCGTCGATCCGCTGTACCGAACGCCGATCCCCGGCCTGCACACCGACGCCTTCACCTTGACCGCCGAGGTCATCGAGGTCGCCATGAAACCGGCCCAACCCTGGGGAGATCGTGCTCAGGCGGCCTTCGGCGTGGCGCCGGCCCGCTCCGGCAGCACGACCGTGCACCAAGCAATCCTGGCCCTCGGCCGTCAGGACGTGGACCCGGACGGTCTGCAGCCACCCGAGGGCATCACGATCCTCGGGATGAGCAGCGACCACCTGATCGTCGACCTCGGCGATCACCCTGTCGCGGTCGGCGACGAGATCGACTTCGGTGTCGGCTACGGCGCACTCGTGCGGGCGATGACGTCGCCCTTCGTCACCAAGATCGAGCACCTGGGCCGTTCCGTCGCACGCGAAGCGACCCAGGTGCGGACACCAGCGCCTGACGCCGATGACCATGGCCCAGCTTGGCGCTAGGCGGAGCGGCCGCCCAACAAACTTGTCGTCGAACGCATTACGCCGAATCAGCCTGAGCTAGAGGCATTTGCCGCTGCCAGAGTCAGCCGCGCAAGGCGTTTAGCTGTCATCGCGGCGGCACGCGAGGGCGGTCCCGTGTTCGCGGTCGCCAGCGCCCCGTTGTACAGGACAATGAGCGCCTCGGCCAGCGCCTGGGAGTCGGGCACTCCGGTGGCTGCGGCGAGTTGGAGTAGCGACTGCTGCAACCAGTCGCGGTACTCCTTGATGGCCAACACCTGGCACTGCCCGGTCGGCGCTTCGGCAGCCGCGCTGTCGAAGGGACAGCCCCGGTACTCCGGAAGCGATACGTAGTCGGCGAGCGCATCGAAGAGTGCCAGGATCTTGTCGGCCGGATCGTCGATACCGGCCTGGGCCTCCTCGACCCGCTGGCGGAATCGTTCGTGGCGCCCACGGAGATAGGCGGCGACCAGCTCGTCCTTCCCGCCGAAAATGTAGTACAAGGAGCCTTTTGCGACTCCGGCCTTCTCGATGACAGCGTCGATTCCGGTGGAATGCACGCCGTCGCGGTAGAACAGCTCGTCGGCCGCCGCGAGCAGTCGCTCGCGCGCCGACGGCCGTTCTGCTGTCTTCGTCGCCATCGCATAAGCGTATCAGACAGAGCTGTCTGATAAGTGCTGCTATGCATTCCCGCCGAGCCCCTTATCCTGGCCTTTTGCACACCTCCGAACGTCATACGTTGACCCGAACCAGTAGTCGGAATTATTCTTTGTACCGATCTGTTCAAGGACTTGAAGGAGGCAGATCATGACGACAGCAGCAGAGGGTCGGAACCGGGCATTCGTCCTGGAAGCGTTTGACACATTGTTCAACCGGCGTGATTATGCGGCCGCACAGAGGTTTTGGTCGCCGGACTACATCCAGCACAGCGCGCACATCGCGCCGGGCCGTGAGGGCTTGTTCGAGCTCGTCAAGGCCTCGCCGCCAGACATGCGTTACGAGAGCGGGCTGGTCGTCTCCGGCGGTGACTATGTGATGTTGCACGGGCGGTTCAGCAATGTCGGGCAGCCCGCCGATTGGATAGTGGCCGACGTCGTCCGGATCGAGGACGGTCTTCTCGCTGAGCACTGGGATGTCATCCAAGATGAGGCAACCCGCGATGAGTCCGTCAGCGGGCTACCCATGTTCGGTGCCGCATTCCCAGCACGAGCTTGACGGAGGCACCCAGGATTTTGGCGAAAAAGCCTGACAACCAACGATTCCCCGTAATGACAACGACGAAGAAGAGGATGCACTGATGGCACGACTGGATGGCAAGATCGCCGTGATCACGGGCGGCAGCAGCGGTATCGGACTGGCGAGCGCGCAGAGATTCGTTGAAGAAGGCGCTTATGTCTTCATCACCGGGCGTCGCCAAAGCGAGTTGGACAAGGCGAAGGCGCTGATCGGCGAGGGCGTGGCCACGGTCGGCGTCGATAGCACCAAAAGTGCAGACCTGGACCGGCTGTTCGCGATGGTCCTCGAGGAGAAGGGTGCGCTGGACATCCTGCTGGTGAACTCGGGCCGGGTGGAGCCTGAGGAGCTGGGCAAGGTCACCGAGGAGAACTTCGATCTCACGTTCGACCTTAACGCCCGGGCAGCCCTGTTCACGGTCCAGAAGGCCCTGCCGTTGATGCGCGAGGGCGGCTCGGTCATTCTCGTCGGCTCGGTCGCCGGGTACGTCGGCATCAATGGCTACAGCACCTACAGCGCGACCAAGGCCGCATTGCGTTCCTACGTCCGGACCTGGACCCGGGAGTTCGGCGATCGAGGTATCCGGTTCAACACGCTGAGCCCGGGCCCGATCGACACCCCGATCATGGACACGCAAGCCAGCTCACCGGAAGAAGCCGACCAGACCCGGGCGACGTTTGCCGCGGCGATACCACTGAACCGGATGGGCCGCGCGGAAGAGATCGCGGCGGCCGCACTGTTCCTGGCCTCTGATGACAGCAGCTTCGTCGCCGGCACCGAACTGAGCGTCGACGGTGGCTTTGCCCAGGTCTAACAGTCACGACACCACGGAGGTCTAGGAGATGACTCTGAAAGCCAACAGCCATACCGGAAGCGGCCTTGATGGGCAGTACGTACCCAGCCCGTCGGAAGGGGTCCGCACGCAGGTGGCCGACTATGAAGCCAGCGGCGGCGTCGAGGGCGCAACGCTGGAAGGCCGCCCCGTGGTGATCCTCACGTCGGTGGGCGCGACATCGGGCAAGGTCCGCAAGAACCCAGTCATGCGGATCGTCGACGGCGACCGGTACGTCGCGGTGGCATCGGCGGGCGGGTCGCCTACCAATCCGTCCTGGTATGCCAATCTCGTTGCCCACCCCAGGATTCGACTTCAGGACGGCGCGAGTGTTCGGGAGTTTCAGGCCCGGGAGGTCACCGGGGAAGAGAAGCGGTATTACTGGACGGTCGCCGAGCGGTTCTGGCCGCACTTTCCCGAATACCGACGGCTGGCGGCTGGCCGCGACATCCCGATCATGGTGCTCGAGCCGGCTGCACCCGCGCAAGCCGGCACGGCCGTCGGCGAGCAGACCTGATCGGTGCCGAACATGAAGATCTCCGCCCAGTTCGCCACCTCATTGGACTCCCCCGAGCACATCGTGGCCGCTGAACAACTCGGCTACGACCGGGCGTGGTTGTTCGACACACCGCACGAAAGCCCCGACGTATGGATGATGCTGGCGCTGGCGGCCGAGCGCACCACCAGGATCGGTTTGGGCCCGGGTGTGCTCGTGCCCAGCCTGCGCCACCCGATGGTGAACGCCTCAGCCACCGCGGCACTGGAGGCGCTGGCACCGGGCCGGGTCGCGGTCGCATTTGGCACCGGCTTCGCTGGCGCCCGGGCGCTGGGCGCCGCACCGACCACCTGGTCATATCTGCGCGACTATGTGGCCGCGTTCCGCGGTCTGCTCGTGGGTGCGACCGTCGTCTGGCAGGGCGCTCGGATGCAGATGATGCATCCCGACGGGCACGCACCCGAGCGCCCCATCGACGTGCCGATCCTGATCTCGGCGCTGGGCCCCAAGGGACTCGCCATCACCACGGAGCTGGCCGACGGGCTGTTCACCGTCAACGGTCAGACGGCCTTCGCGGCGCGGTTCGATTGGGTCGCGCTCGGCGTGCACGGCACGGTCCTGGCTGACGACGAACCCCTGGACTCGCCGCGGGTGCAGGCGGCTGCGGGGCCGGGAAACGCACTGGCCTACCACGCCGCCTACGAATTCGGCGGCGACGTCACCGCCCTGCCGGCCGGCGACGTGTGGCTTGACACCATCAACGCCACCCAACCACAGGATCGCCACTTCGCCGTCCATGACCAGCACCTCATCGCCCTCAACCGCGCGGACACCACCGCCTGGACTGCCGGCAGCTGGAAGGGTGTCACCGCGACCACTCTGACCGGCACCGCGGACGACGTCGGCCGCCGAGTCGGAGAACTCTCCGCGCAATATGTCACCGAGATCATCTACCAGCCCACTGGCCCGGACATCCCCGGTGAACTCGAGGCCTTCTACGCCGCGGCACGTCCACGGTAATCCCTGCAGCGCAAGGTGATTGAGCGACATGGCCGAACTGTCAGCGAGCCTCCGAGCATGCGGGAAGACATTGCGGTGGTGCCGGCGAGGTCGGAATATTCGGCGTCAGGCTTGCGTTGGCGATAGATATTAGACCGATCAGTACAAAGTGTTGAGGAGTGATCATGACAAGCCCCACTGTCGACCGGAATCTGGAAGGCAAAGTTGCGCTGGTCACCGGTGCGACGTCGGGGATCGGTGAGGCCGCCGCGCTACAACTGGCCGCGCAGGGGGCGACCGTGATCGTCCACGGCCGCGACGTCGGACGCGGTGCGGCAGTGGTCAAAGAGATCGAAAGTGCCGGAGGTTCAGCCCAATTCGTGGGCGCCGACCTGAGCCAACCCGCCGAAGCGCTACGGCTGGCCACCGACGTTGGCGAGGTGGACATCCTGGTCAACAATGCCGGATTCGCCTGGTTTGGCCCGACGGAAAAGCTGCCCGCCGACACCCTGAATCAGTTGTTCGCCGCCAACGTGCAAGCCCCCTACCTGCTGGTGTCGGTACTAGCGCCGAAGATGGTGGCCCGCGGATACGGGGTGATCATCAACGTGGCCAGCCGGGCCGGCGCTGTCGGTCAGC
>DATAZN010000469.1:0-9315 GCA_036272035.1 Mycobacterium sp.
CCGCGGTCGGGCTGGTCAGACACTGCCACTCCTCTGAAATATCTTGACGTGCCAGCGATGTAGTCACCCAGCGGCCCGCGACAGCGCACGCCACAAATCGCGGGAGCTATGGCGTAGATCACCGACTGTAGGCCAGCACGCCAACGACTGTCAACAGCCGTGTTGACATTTCCACCGTCCCAGAACCATCGCCAACTGAACGCCCTGTGAGCTGGTCACCGGCGCTGTGACGGCACGGCATCCGGACGTGGGTAGCCAGCAGCGAATGGAGCCGCACAACGAGGCGACGCCGACGTATCTCTTGTCCGGATCCGGATCCGGACAACGTTCGCCGTCGCCATGCCCGGCGGTCAGATCCGAGTGGTTCGGGGAACCTCGGGCGTCATCAGAACCAGATCGACGCGCAAGCCCACGCAAGCGTTCGATCCCCCGTTTGACGACGGATGCCGGCCTGGTTCCGTTGCGTGCTCACCTGACCGCCGCAGCGTATGCCATCACTTCGGGTTCGCTCCCTCGCGTTCGCTGTCCTGGGCGCACGGTGATGACTGCTGGGAGCCGCCCCGCCTGGTTCAACCCATGTATTGAAAACAGACGCTATCTCGAACACCGGCGAATCGCTGCCCCGGCAGTCTCAGCGGTAGCCGGGGGCGATCTCAATTCGCTTATCAGGAAGGAAATTAGAAGAAACCGCTACGCCCGGGGGTTTGGACGACCGGGCAAGCGCCGCGGCGTTTCACTTTGCTATCTTCTTAACATCTGTGTTGACGACCTCGAGTCGGCGATTACCCTGCCCGCCTGCCCCCACGTGACCGGTGTGATCCGGTCTATAACCCGGAGTGACCATGGCTGAAGCCAAGTACGGACCCAAAACCACAGCGGCCGAGATCGTTACGCAGCTCGATCTGCACGGGCGGCGCAGTCGTTACCGGCGCCAGTTCAGGCATCGGTACCGAGACCGCCCGCGCGCTGGCGTCGATTGGCGCCCACGTGACCATGGCGGTGCGCAACCTCGAGGCGGCCTCCATCAACGAGCGCGGCAACCACACCGCCGGTGTCGCGCCGTATGCCCTCGATGACGACAACGCCGAACGGCTCTGGCAGATCTCCAGCCAGCTCACCCAGTAGCGTCGAAGTGCGGTTCGCCTAGAACTATCGGCCCGAGAGTCGTTCGACGCCGAGAAGCAACGCCGAGTGGTCGAGAGATCCCTCGCCTTGAGCGCACAGCGCACCCATGAGAACCGCGACGGCAGCGCCAAGGGGAATCGCCACGCCCGCCTCGCGGGCAGTCTCCAGCACGATACCCAGATCCTTGTGATGCAGGTCGACACGAAAGCCAGGCGCAAAGTTGCGCGCACGCATTGCGGCCGATTTGCGCTGCAGCACAGTGCTTCCCGCCAGCCCGCCAGCGAGGACCGATAGCGCAAGCTCGGTGTCGAGTCCGTAGGCCTCGAGCAGAACCAAAGCCTCGGAAACCAGTTCGATGGTCCCGGCCACGATGAGTTGGTTGGCCGCCTTGACCGTTTGGCCGGCGCCGGCAGGACCGACGTGAACGATCGTGGATCCAATCGCGCCGAGAACCGGTTGCGCCGCTTCGAAGTCGGCGGCCTCGCCACCAATCATGATCGACAGCGTCCCGTCGATCGCCGCCTGTTCCCCACCGCTGACCGGAGCGTCGAGCACCCGAAATCCGCGGGTGGTTGCCTGCTCGGCGACCTCACGGGCAACGTCCGGCCGGATGCTGCTCATGTCGACGATCAACGCGCCCGGCTTGGCATGGGCGAGCACGCCCTCGTCTCCCAGAATCACCGCCCGCACATCCGGGGAGTCGGGCAGCATCGTGATGATCACCTCGGCGTCGGTGACAGCTTGGGCCAACGTTTCCGCGACCGTCCCACCGGCGCCGGCGAGAGGTTCACTCTTGGCGCGGGTACGCGTGTGGCCGACGACGTCGTGGCCCGCGCGGACGAGGTTGCACGCCATGGGTGAGCCCATGATGCCCAGCCCGATGAAGGCGATTCGCGTCACTGGGACTCCTTTTCGTTGATGGCGAACCGGTCGTCTGCCTGGCTGGAAAACTCCAAAGCCACGCCGGCGTTGTAGCCGGTCGCCGCGAGCTGGTCCAGCCACGTCGTGATGGGCAGCGTTCCCGTTCCGGTCAGCCCACGACCTGGGGCGTCGGCCAGTTGGACGTGGCTGATCCGGGCCGCGTGCGTGGCGATGGCGCCCTCGAGGTCGTCCGCATTAACGCTGAGGTGATAGACGTCGAGGAGCAGCCCGACGTTGGCGGGCAGGAGATCGGAGCCGGCGTCAAGGACACCGGCGACATCGTCGGCCGTCCTCAGCGGATAGTCGGGCACACCGCTGATCGCTTCCAGCACGACGGTGCCGCCAGACCTGCCCAGTGCGGTCGCGGCCCCGGCAAGGTTGACCAGCGCCAAGTCGTCCTGCTCAGAGGGCAGCACAGTTGGCTGGCGGCGGCCGTAGAGCGCATTGAAGATCGCACATCCCGTGGCGTCGGCGACACGGCGCGCGACTGCGACACTTGAGCGGACTTCGGGTTCACGGCCCGGCCAAGACAGGACGCCTCGGTCTCTGCCGGCCATGTTCCCGGCGAACAGATTCATGCCCCTCAGTCGGACACCGGAGTCGGCGACCGCTTGTAGGAAGGCCGTGACTTCATCCTCGTCGGGTGCTGCCGTGGTGAAGGGCCACCAAAACTCGACGTCGACGAAACCGGCGGCGGTAGCGCGGCGGAGCGCCTCCCGCGCCGGAAGTGGTCCGTACAGGATCGAGCAGTTCAGTGTGAATTTTGTGAAATCCATCTCCACCCCATTGGGCGCTCCGACATCTCATCGGGTTTGCGATACGTCATTAGCCGCTGAGCCGGCCCACGGTTTTTCAACCGTACTACGCGTTACGTGATCCCCGTGCTTGGCCAACACACGCGTTGGCATACGGCTCCGATCACTCGATATCGATTACACCGTGTAAGTCCGTGGGCCCGACCAGATACCCTGCCCCCACCGCGGGCGTACCGCAGAGAGCGACGACAAATATTCAACGCTGATGTTGACTATTTGCTGGACAGCTGCCATGCTCGGGTGCACCCACCGATAACGAGTGCCGGCTCGATCGTTCAGCGGACTTGAACGCCGGGCGACCGGGAGAAGGCTCTTGGCCAAGTTCGGGATGAGACGCGGAATTCGGAACGGAGTATTAGCGACGTGGACCTACAGCTAGCGCACCGTAGTTGCCTTGTCACGGGCGGTACCAAGGGAATCGGGAAAGCCACGGCGGAGATGCTGACCGCCGAAGGCTGTCGGGTTGCGATTTTGGCACGATCGAAGTCTGACTTGGAGTCGGTGGCAGAGGACTTTGAGAAGGCGGGACTCGACCGTCCAGTCCTCATCGCCGAGGACCTCACGTCCGCCGAAGCGGCCGTGCGAGTTCGCGAACAAGTCGAGCAGTCCATCGGTGACCTCGACATCCTGATCAACAACGCTGGGGGCGCACGGTACCTGGCTTTGAATGGGTCGGATGAAGAGTGGTCCGAGGCGACAGCGATCAACTTCGATGCGCCGCGACGATTGGCAGTCGAGTTCCTCGATGGCATGAAGCGGCGAGGATTCGGGCGGGTGGTGAACGTCACCGGAAGTAGCGAGCCCTACGTCGGAAAGGGCGAGCCGTACAGCATCAACGCCGCCACCGCGGCCAAGGCCTGTTTGCACGTGTGGTCAAAGTCGATGTCCACAGCCGTCGCCAAATACGGCGTCACCGTCAACTGCGTAGGGCCGGGTTTCACCGAGTCGGAGCAAACGGACCGGATGTTTCCGCCAGGCGACGTTCGTGATGCCCTCATCGAGGAGCTGATCCCCTTGGGACGAGCCGGCCGGCCGCAAGAGCTCGCGGCGGTCATCACCTTCCTAACTTCACCGCTTGCCTCATTTGCTACCGGCGTCGTCATCCAAGTCGATGGAGGCACTCGTGAGTACCCGTTCTGAGCGGCGAGGCGGATGCGTTTGGGTCTGCCAGCCGCTTTCGACAGCGAACGTAAGCCGATGACGCCGACCACATCGAAACCACATCGAATACGGCGGGCGTTTTCTTCTTGTTGAGGTCGATGCTGTGCGGGGGCGGCAGGAAGCGTCGAGCCGCGGTGCCGACAACTCGTGGCGTTCAGCGGGGTCGTCCACCGGGATCGGACCAGCCGTGGTCGGCACCGCGACGGCCATCTGCGCGGGGCGCGGCAGCGGCCTATGAGGAGCGACGTGCCCACGACCGATCCGTCCGGCAAAGCCAACCGAGCCCCCAGCGAGCGGCGCAAGCGCGGCAATGGACGGTCCGCCTCACCGGACGAGCGCAAAACCCAGACCGCGCGTCCGCCGGTCGACAGCACGAAGAGCACGCCTGGCGGGATCCAATTACCCTGGGCAACAGTGCTTTCGAACTCGCCACGACTCGCCGCTGCAGCTATCGGCGCAGCGCGCCACACGGCGAACTACGCGAGCCAGCTGGCATCGATCGTCACGGGCGGCTCGGCGATCCGACCTCAGAAGGGCGACCGGCGCTTCGCCGACCCCACCTTCACCGATCACCCGCTCTACCGGCGGATCATGCAGGCCTATCTCGCGCTCTGCAGCGAAGTGGACGCGGCTGTGGCCGAGTCCAATCTGCAATGGAAAGACAAAGAGTTGCTGCAGTTTGTCGCCGAACTGGTGACGTCTTCGCTGGCGCCCACCAACCTATTCCTCGGCAATCCAGCCGCGCTCAAGCGGGCCTTTGAGACCTGCGGAGCCAGCCTTGTGCTCGGCCTGCGCAACTATCTGTATGACCTGAGGTTCAACGGGGGAACGCCGTCCCAGGCGAAGCGCGGCGCCCTGCGGGTCGGTGAAGATCTGGCAGTCACTCCCGGCGGCGTTGTCTACCGCGACGCTGTTTGCGAGGTGCTCCAGTACACGCCGACGACCTCTCATGTCTGTCAGCGGCCGGTCTTGCTGATACCCCCACAGATCGGCAAGTACTACTTCATGGACCTGTCGCCGAACCGTAGCTTCGTCGAATACGCCGTCTCGCGCGGGATCCCGATGTTCGTCATCAGCTGGCGCAACCCGGGCCCCGAGGATCGCGAGTACAACCTGGACGTGTACGCCGCGTCAGTGCTGCGACTGATGGACGTCGTCCGTGAAATCACCGGCAGCGACCAGCTCAACACCCTCGGCATGTGCGCCGGAGGCATTCTCACCTCGATCGTGCTGGCTCACCTCGCTGAGACAGGTGATGACCGCGTACACGCGGCGAGCTTCGGGGTGACGTTGCTGGACTTCGCCGAACCGTCCCCGATCGGCATGTTCAACCTGCCGGTACTTGTCAAACAGGCCAGGGGGCGATCCTCACGCAGGGGCGTGCTCGACCAGCAGTCCTTGGCCGCGGTCTTCAACTTGTTGCGACCTAACGACCTCATCTGGAATTACTGGGTTAACAACTACCTGTTGGGACGCGACCCCGCGGTTTTCGACATCCTCGCATGGAGCAACGACGGGACCGCGCTGCCCTCGGCGTTGCATCACCAGTTCCTCAAGATCTTCAACTTGAACCTGTTGGCACGAGGGGAGCTTCACGTCCTGGGTACTCAGATCGATCTAGGTAAGGTCGATATCGACGTGTACGCGACCGGCGCCCTCACCGATCATTTGACCCCGTGGAAAGGCTGCTACCGCACCACCCAACTGATGTCCGGCGACACGACCTTCGTTTTGAGCAACGCCGGCCACATCGCGAGTTTGGTGAACCCGCCCGGCAATCCCAAGGCGCACTACTTCGTTGGAGACGATCCCGGTGCCGATCCCGAAGCCTGGCGAGAATCAGCCAAAGAGGTGCGCGGCACCTGGTGGGAACACTGGGCTGACTGGATCATCGCACGCGGCGGTCCGGAAGTGCCTGCCCCCGCGACGGTGGGAAGCGACGCGTTTCCTTGCCTTGAGCCCGCGCCGGGCTCATACGTCCTGGGCCGGTCAGCCGGCCTGTGAACTTTCGTCATCGCCCCGATGTTGTATGGCGGCCCGGCCCGCACGACATCGACAACGCCAATGTCACCCATTTCATGAGGTGGCTGAAAGATCAACGCGGAATCACCCACGCCACCTGGAATGACCTGTGGGAGTGGTCAGTTCACGACCTCGGCGAGTTCTGGTCGGCGGTATGGGACTACTACGGTGTGGCAGCTACCCGGCAGCCGGACCACATCATCAGCGGTGACGCGATGCCCCACACGCGCTGGTTCGTTGGTGCACAACTCAACTACGCGCAGAACATTCTCGCCAGGGCGCCCCACACACGACCCGCTCTCATAGAAATAGCCGAGAACGTTGAGCCCCGCGAGTGGTCAACCGCCGAACTCGCCGGCAAAGTCGGGGCACTGTCGCGCTACCTCCTCGAAGTTGGCGTGATGCCCGGAGACCGCGTGGCGGCGTACCTGCCCAATGCCGCCGAAGCGGTGATCGGCCTGCTGGCTACGACCGCCATCGGCGCGGTGTGGGCGTCGTGCGGACCCGAGTTCGGCATCACCGCCGTCACGGATCGCTTCAGCCAGATCAGCCCCAAAGTGCTCCTGGCAGTGGACGGTTACCGGTTCGGCGGGCGTGCCCATGACCGGCACGACGTCGTGCACGAGCTGCGCCGGCGTTTGCCATCCCTCGTCGCCACCGTCGTCGTGCGCAAGTTACATCCCGACGCGCTGACTCCCGAGGACACACTGGCCTTCGACGAGATCGTTGCCACCCCAAGCACTCCAACGTTCACCCCGGTGCCCGCCGGACACCCGTTGTGGATCCTGTTCTCCTCGGGATCGACCGGCTCGCCAAAAGGCATCGTGCAGGGCCACGGTGGCATCGTGCTCGAACACCTCAAATCGCTTGGCCTGTGCCTAGATATCAGGTCGTCGGACACCATGTTCTTCATCAGCTCCACCAGCTGGATGGCTTGGAACTACTCGGTAGGCGCTCTACTGCACGGTGCCACCGTGGTGTTGTCTGCGGCGAGCCCAACCCGGCCAGAGGCCGACGGTGCCTTCACCGTCGCCGCCCAGACCCACGCGACCATCCTGGGTGTCGGCTCGGCATACGTCACGGCACTTGCCAAACAACACGTCGAGCCCCAATCCCGTCATGACCTGAGCAAACTTCGCCTGATAATTCCGACCGGGTCGCCGCTGCCGCCAATTGGCTGGAACTGGCTTGCCCGGCGATTTCCCGCCCGGGTGGACTCGATCTGCGGTGGCACCGAGGTGTGCACCGTCTTTTTCTGCGGCAACCCGCTCACCTCGGTGCGGTTGGGACAGATTGCCGGACGCTCGCTGGGTGTGAACGCACAGTCCTGGGACGCCCACGGGCGACCTCAGCTCGACACGGTGGGAGAGATGATGGTCACCACGCCGATGCCGTCGATGCCGCTTCGGTTGTGGAACGACCCGACCAGAGAGCGGTACCGCAGCACCTACTTCGACAAGCATCCAACCGTATGGCGCCAAGGTGACTGGATCACAATCGCCGAAGACGGCGGTGTCGAGGTTAAAGGCAGATCTGACGCTACCCTCAATCGTGGCGGCGTTCGGCTCGGGTCAGCCGAGATCTACACTGTCGTAGACCAATTCGATGAGGTCTGCGACAGCCTGGTGATCGGTGCCGAACTGGAGGACGGCCGCTACCTACTAGCGCTGTTCATCGTCATGGCCGGCGGTGCCGTCCTCGACGGGTCGCTGCGCTGCCGGATCGACACGCGGCTGCGCACGGAGCTGTCGCCGCGGCACGTGCCCGACACCACCGCCGTGGCCCCCGTCATTCCGCGCACCCTCACCGGTAAGAAACTCGAGATCCCCATCAAAGCCATCCTGCAGGGGACGGCACCGGACATCGTCGCGGCAGCTGGAACCATCGATCATCCGGAGGCTCTGACGTGGTTTGCACGATGGGCAGCGGACAACAGGACGTCCGCGTGAGCATCAATACCGATGATGAGTTCTACGTCACCGTGCGCGGTCAGCGGATCCGCGTGCAACGCCGCAACATTGGCAATCGCGACCCGTTAATCCTGATCAACGGGATCGGCGCCACGATCGAGATGTGGCAACCTTTGGTCGACGAACTTGATGAGCGAGAGCTGATAAGCCTGGACCTGCCCGGGTGCGGACTATCCCCCACGCCACTAATCCCTGTGCGGCTGCCACGGATCGCGGCGCTGGTCACCGAAGTCATGGATGCGCTCGACCTGCAGCGCGCGGACATCCTGGGCTACTCATTCGGCGGCGTGGTGGCCATGGAACTCGCACACCGATTTCCCGACAGAGTCCGTCGGCTGATACTGGCCAGCACGGTGCCCGGAGTACCCGCGGCGGTGCCACATCCCGCGGTGTTCGCACTGATGCTCAGCCCGCTGCGCTATTACCACCGCCGCGCAGCCGAACTAATCATCCCGCTCATCGCGGGCGGACGAACCGCTTACGACCGCGTTCAGATGCGTGCGAGTCTGCAGGACCGACTCAAACGTCCCCCACCCGTTCGTGGTTACGCCTATCAGCTGTTGGCGATCTCCGCCTTCAGCTCATGGCCCTGGTTGCACCGGATTCCGCATCGCACGTTGATCGTGCACGGGCGTGACGATCCGGTGTCGCCGGCGCTCAACGGACGCTTGCTGACGGCCACGATGCCCAACGCACGATTGCTCATGGTTGCCGGTGGGGGCCACCTGCTGCTCCTCGACGAGCCCAGCCGGGTAGCGCCGGCCATCGTTGAATTCCTCGAGTCGGCTCGCCCGCCGACTGTGCAAGACGAGGTTTGCGGCCCAGGTGCAAGGAGTTCGGAGTGATATACCAAAACCCTTGGCGTCGGCTCTGATCCAACCCTGACGGGAAGTCCGGCGTCGACTTGTTCGCCGTGTCGCCGGCCACGACAGCGAGCTGACCAATCTCGACCCAAGTGCGGCCGACGTCAGCGATGACCGCTGCCAACTCCCTGCCGAAGTGTCCGCGGCGCAGCTGGCCGATGGAACTACAGGGTTGAGTGTGGGTCAAGAGGGTCGATGTGTACTTCGTTGTGCGCCTTGGCTGCTCGGTCAGGGTGTGGCGGCGATGCGGATTGTCAACAGATATGTTGACAATAATGGTAGGTCGGGACTACTGTGAATGGCGTTCGAGGGATCGCTGATCCTCGTGCAGGATTGTCCGGCGTAGAGGCGCGCTGGTGGCGCGCGATTGGATGGTGTTCGCCGCTATGAACCGAATGACGCTGATTTCCAGCGACGGTCATGTCGCGGCTCGGATGG
>DATAZN010000470.1:0-2435 GCA_036272035.1 Mycobacterium sp.
CCGCGGTCGGGCTGGTCAGACACTGCCACTCCTCTGAAATATCTTGACGTGCCAGCGATGTAGTCACCCAGCGGCCCGCGACAGCGCACGCCACAAATCGCGGGAGCTATGGCGTAGATCACCGACTGTAGGCCAGCACGCAAGCGTTTGTCAACATCCGTGTTGACATTTTTACTCTCCCAGAGCGCTCGCCAAACCCCCGCCCAGCGCCGCCCCCGCCGACCGGCGAAATCGTCTAATCGCCCATAGGGCTTGGCGACTGGTCCTGGCGCAATAGCGTGGGCGGCCGTCCGATGTTCATTTGCGATTCGTGTCGCCAGGCTGGCGAATACTCGCTGCGTCGTCACTATCGGCGGCCATGAGTTAGACCCGATGGGCTCCGCTTGATGGTCGGACGATGTCTTTTCGGGTCAGCGACCGGTCGAACACAGTGATGAGGAGGAATGCAACGCTGATAATGACGAGGAACAGCGCGAAGTGGTGCATGCCGCTGGTGTTGGCCCTGTGGCCGTAGAACCAACCCTGGGCCGCCGCGGAGGTGATGGCGCCGAGGTACCCGAAGGTGCGCAGCAGGCCCGCGCAGGCACCGATGTTTTCGGCGTTGGCCTGTCGGTACACCGCGTTCTGTAGCGCAATGCCGTTCAGGCCCAGCGGGATGCCGGTGATCAGCACGACCACGATGAGCATCCATACCGGACTGACGGGGTGCAAGGTGAGGAGGAGCAGGGCAGCGACGATCTGCCCAAGGGCGCCGGCAATTAGTTTGCCGCGCAGCGCTTCCCGCCGCCCGGTGGCCGCCGATACGGCGATGGCGGTGGCGAACATCGGTAGCGTTATCAGGCCGGCGTGGCTGGCGGTTATGCCGCGTCCGTCCTCGAGCCATTGCGGGAAGCCGTACATGAAGCTGTAGGTCACGGCGAAGGCCAGCAGTGCTCGGCCGTACGTGACCAGCAGCGGGATGTTGCCACCCAATACACGCAGGTCGATGAATGGGTCATGGTGGTGTAATTCGCGGGCCGCGAAACCCGCAGCCGCGACAGCAGCTATCACAAGCAAGTACCAAGAGCCGCGGTGCGGATTCATCAAGAAGAGCAGCAGCGCGACCAGCGCCCCTGTGAAAAGAACCATGCCGATGATGTCCAGGTCGAGCTTGCGCCCACCCGTGTTGCAGGAGTCTTGAGTGGGTTCGGCCTTCGGGAAACGTCGCCATCCGAGCACGCACGCCATAGCAGACAAGGGGATGTTGATTGCCAGCGTGGTGCGCCATCCCCCGAGGCCGATCAACAGCCCGCCAAGAAGCGGCCCGATCACCGCGATGGTCTGCGTGGCAATCGCCAGGACGGTGAGTACGCTCGTCGGGCTGTCCTTGCCGGTGCGTTCGGCCTCGGCGCGGATCAACCGCATCGCCGCGGGATAACCCGCGCAGGTGCCGAAGCCAAGTACGACCCGGGCCACGATCAGGACCGCCAAATTCGGAGCCGCGGCACCGATCACTCCCGCAACTCCCACCAGCGCCGTGGCTGGAAGAAACAGTCGCCGTGGCCCGTACTCATCGATAAGCCGGCCGACAAGAGGCTGACCGACCGCGGTCGCCAGGTACAGGCCCGAGACCAGCCACGCTGTCGCCGATGGTGGTTCGCCGAACGCAACCCCGACCGGGACGAGCGCGACCGCCATGACCGTGGAGTTGATCGGGTTCAGGACCGCGCCGGAGACCAGTGGCGCGATCAGCTTACGGTTGAACCCATCGTCTGAGCCCAGTCGCCCACGCAAGCGCTCGATCCCCCGCTGTACCGCGCAGGCCGGCCTCGTCCGTTGCATGCTCACCAGGCCGCCACAGCGTATGGCATCACTTCGGGTTCGCTCCCTTTGCGTTCGCTGTCCTAGGCGCCGCGACGGGTGCCTCGGTGACTACAGCTACAGAGGTGCCCGCCCAGTTTCAACATATGTATTGAAAATCGATCCTATCTCAGATACCGGGTGATCGCTGCCCCAGCCGTCCAAGGCAGGCGCTTTCCACGGGTTCCGACGTCTCGATGCGACGTCGACGGCCGCAGTACGGTTCGTCCGCCGACGCTGCCCAGTGTTGTCCGTCACCCGTAGCCTCATTTCAGCTCAATTCGCATACTGAAAAAGCAATTAGAAGAGGGTCCACGTCGACTGTTTCGACGTGGCGCCGCTGGGCGGAGACGGGCACACTAACCGTGCGAACCGATGATTCATGATCGAAGCAGTGTCGACTGAATGTCGCCCTTGGGATCTCCGAGGCGCGAGCGGTCAACCGCGACAGCCCTCTACTTTGATATTTGCTTAACATATATGTTGACTGGATCAAACCGGCGATTGCTCTGTCCACAGATGGGTCACGCTGACTTGCCGGTTGGGTGGCACAACCGACCAGCGGCGATAAACATCACCTACAAGTGTCGGCAACC